>JAAELW010000286.1 GCA_024226235.1 bacterium | reverse complement strand
GTGGCCGCCCTCGCGACCCAGAGCGAATTCGCCGTCGTCTTCCCGGTCGAACTCGACACCGAGTCCGAGCAGGGATTCGATTGCGTCCGCCCCCCGTTCGATGACGAAGCGGACGACTTCCTCCTGGCAGAGCCCAGCTCCGGCATCCAAGGTGTCGCGGACGTGTTCCTCCACCGTGTCGTTTCCGGACACGACGGCCGCGATGCCCCCCTGGGCAAAATTCGTCGCTGCCTGGGCGGCCTGCTTCTTGGTGACGAGCACCACGCGGGCCCGCTCCGCGACCCGCAACGCGTAGAACAGCCCTGCGATCCCGCTTCCCAGCACGAGAACGTCAGCGTCGGGGTGTATGGATCCACTCGCCGGAGGGCTCAAGAACGGGCCTCGGGTGCTCCGATAGGAGAGACGGTGGAGCGAGTCTATCTCTCGAACCAGACGGGGGACAATACCCCGGGGGGAATTCAGGCCGGACGACGGCTTTGGGTGCTGGCCCCGTGCGCTCTGATCCTGGCTGTCCTGTGGTGGGGTCCGTCAGGCGCCCAGGCCCAGGGGCTCTACCGCTTCGTCGATGCGCGGGGCGTGGTCCACTTCACCAATGTCGATCCCGACGACACCCGCTACCGCCGCTTCGAGCTGTCGGGTGGCCGCCAGGCCCCTCCGAAGCCCAAGCTGACGAGCCGCCGGCCGGTGCGGACCTTCGACCACGTGATTCGCACGCATTCCCTGGAGCAGGGGATACCCCCCGCACTGGTGAAGGCAGTGATCCACGCAGAGTCCGCCTTCGATCCGCAGGCCGTCTCACCCAAGGGGGCGATGGGCCTGATGCAGCTGATGCCCGGCACGGCCGAGATGCTGGGCGTGATCCAGCCGTTCCAGGCCGAGGAGAACATCGATGGCGGGGTTCGCTACCTGGCCAGCCTCCACGATCGCTATGGCAGCTGGACCCACACCCTGGCCGCGTACAATGCTGGCCCCACCGCGGTGGACCGCTTCCGGGGCGTTCCGCCCTATGCGGAGACCCGCGAATACGTGAGGCGGGTCCTTTCGTACTATCGTCGTTACCATGGCGACTTCACTCGGTGAAGCCCAGCCGGGCTCCACCGGGGCCCGGCTTCCGTCACCGGACCGGGCCCATAGCCCGGAGCCCTACGAGCTGTCTTCCGACCGCGAATATTTCTGGAACGTGCCCAACACGATCACGGTCGTGCGCCTCGCGGTGCTTCCGATTTTGCTCGCGTTTCCGTGGTTTCCAGATCCGGCGAGCTCGCGGATCGTCGCGTGGCTGTTCATCGTGGCTGCGGTGGGCGATCTCGTCGACGGATGGGCTGCCCGCTGGGGCCAGCAGGTGACCAGGATCGGCAAGTTGCTCGACCCGCTGGCTGACAAGATCACGGCGTCGACCGCGCTGATCGTGCTGCTGGCCATGGACCGGATCCCGACCGAGGGTCTGGTCCTGGTGGTCGTGATCGTGGGCCGGGAGCTGGCCGTGACCGGCCTGCGGGGCATCGCCTCGGCCGGCGGCCAGGTGATCGGCGCGGGGCCCGCTGGCAAAGTGAAGATGGTCGCCCAGAACATTGCGATCGGAGCGCTGTTGTTCCCCGCGGGGACACTAGGCCTCCCAAATCATACCGTCGGTCTGGCACTTTTGACCCTCGCCACGGCACTCACCCTATGGTCTGGCTACGTGTACTTCGCCGACTACTTCGGTGCCGAAGCATCCAGGTCCCGCTATTCCCCGTCCTCCCTCGACGCTGCTCAGCAGCCCCCCGGAGCCCCTGAATGAACCGTCTCGAGAGCCTGAGCGAGAGCATCGACAGTCGTGAGGCTCGGATTGGAGTCATGGGGCTGGGCTACGTCGGATTGCCCCTCGCGCTGGAGTTCGCCCGAGCAGGCTTCCGGGTGACCGGCTTCGATCTGGACGGTGAGAAGGTGCGAACGCTGAACGAAGGCGGCACCTACATTGAGGACGTTCCGGCGGAGGATGTGGCCCGTGAAGTGGAGGCCGGCCGACTTTCGGCGTCGACCGATTTCACTTCGCTCTCGGCCCAGGACGTGGTCAACGTCTCCGTGCCGACGCCGCTGACCAAGACCAAGGACCCGGATGTCAGCCACATCGTGAAGGCGGTCGAGGAGATCCGGAAGCGCCTGCGCAGTGGCCAGCTGGTGATCCTGGGCAGTACGACCTATCCGGGCACCACCCACGATCTGTTCGTACCGTTGCTGGAGGAGTCCGGCCTCGAATGCGGAACCGATTTCGCGGTGGCCTTCGCTCCGGAACGCATCGATCCGGCCAACACGAAGTTCGCAGTGCGAGACGTGCCGAAGGTCGTGGGCGGTGAGACACCCGCTTGTACCGAACTCGGCGTGAAGATCTATCAGACCATCTTCGATCAGGTCGTACCGGTCAGCTCGACCCAGAGCGCCGAGATGGTGAAGCTCCTCGAGAACACCTTCCGCGCGATCAATATCGGCTTGGCCAACGAGGTGGCGCTGATGTGCGATCGCCTGGGGCTCGATGTCTGGGAAGTGATCGACGCCGCAGCGACCAAGCCCTACGGCTTCATGAAGTTCCAGCCGGGCCCTGGCCTGGGCGGCCACTGCATTCCGGTCGATCCCACCTATCTGGCCTGGAAGATGAAGTCGCTGAACTTCAACGCTCGCTTCATCGAGCTGGCTACCGACATCAACGGCCACATGCCCGAGCACGTGGCCGATACCATTGCCGACCTGCTGAACGAGGATCGCCTGGCCGTGAATGGCGCCCGTGTGTTGCTGCTGGGCGTGGCCTACAAGCCGAACGTCAGCGACATGCGGGAGACGCCGGCCATCGAAATCATCCGACTGCTCGAAACGAAGGGCGCGGTGATTCGATACCACGATCCCCACGTTCCCGAGCTGGCGATGGAGGATCGGATCCTGAAGAACGTCGAACTGACGGACGACGAGCTCGCCGCCGCCGACCTGGTCGTGATCATCACGGACCACGAAGTGGTGGATTACGCCCGAGTCGTCGCAAAAGCCGGTCGGGTGTACGACACCCGAAACGCGACCCGGAACGTCACAGAAGGCATGGAGAAGGTCCGCAAGCTCTGAAAGGCCCCGCCTAGACAGCCCTGTCCCCGCTGGGTAATCTACCCGGCTCCGAGCGCGAGTAGCTCAGTTGGTAGAGCACCACGTTGCCAACGTGGATGTCGCCGGTTCGAATCCGGTCTCGCGCTCCAATTTCTTCCCTGGTTCCGGCAGATTACGCGTATCCGGATGGGCTGATCCAGACTAACGACAGCCCGACCTGACCTTGCCCGACCTACGCCCGATCTGGATCACCCCGAAGAGGAGACCGGAGGAGGCTTTTGGCGCTGCGTGGACTGTTCCGCTTTGCGTTTCGAGGCGACGGATCAGGTCGCCGTACTTCTTCCGCCACGTGTAGAACGTCGCCTCTGAGACACCCCGGATTTCCAGGTTGGTTTCGCATCAGGGATCGAGGAACAGGTCGGCTGGCGCTACTTCGCTTCGAGGAGCTTTGCGACGCCGTTGTGGCCGCGCTTCCTGGCAAACTGGAGCGCTGTCCATCCTTGAACCGTGGGCCGCGTGTCAGCGTCACGGTCGAGCAAAGCCTTGGCAAGCTGTGCGTTGCCATTTCGGGCGGCCATCATCAACGCGGTAGCTCCATCATCCGCCTTGATGTTCGGATCTGCTCCCGCATTCAGCAGTGCCACAGCGATCGCCGTCCTGTTGCTCTGGGCGGCAACAAGGAGAGGGGTCGATCCGCCAGCCTTTTGATTGACATCCGCTCCGTTGTCGATCAGTAGGCCCGCGATCGATTCGTCGGCATAGGCGGACGCTGTGTAGATTGGAGTCTCGGCGTTCTTCGCCTTCGCATTGGCATCGGCGCCCACCTCCAGGAGCAAGCGCACCAATTCGACGTTTTGTTGTTGGATCGCGATCAATAGCGGCGTGGCACCGCTATTGGCTCGTGAGTCAACGTTGGCACCTTTCTCCAAGGCGCTTCTGACGCCCCCGACATCTTGCTTCAGGGTCGCCGCGACGAGATCCGAATCAGGATCTGCGGAGCTATCCCGCGGGAGGAAGGAGGTTGCTAGTGCAGTACAGAGTAGCCAAAACGTGAAGTGTCTCATGGGTGGTGCTCCGTGGTGAGTCGCTCGCGCAGCTCCAGCAACTGCACGTTCCTTGGGACGATCTGCAGGCCCTGTTCGGCAAATTGCAGGGTTTCCTTGTGTCCGCCCTGTTCCAGAAGGATCTCGGCGGCTCTCAGCTTGCTGCCGCCGAAGTGCTTGTCGCCGGGAGCAATGGTAGGGTCACTTCTCTACTACCCCTGGGAGCCTCCTTGAACATCCGGCGTTTCATTTCGATTGCCCTGTGCATGAGCCTTCCGCTATCCGGCTGCACCTCATTCTCCCTTTCCAGTCAGACCGGCGTCCTCCCAATCCCCAAGCACCCCCGGGCAAGCGAGGCGGCTCTCGTCGTCGAGCGCTTTCAGTTCGACGACGGCACCCTGACGAGCTTTTACGATCGTGCAAAGTGGCGGGAGATCCTGATCGCCGGACTGGACCAATCGAATATCTTCGCAACGGTCGGCGAATCCGAGCGCGCCCCTTCCGATTTCGCTGGATACACACTCTCGGGCACGATCCGTCGGTTCAGCTACCAGAAGAACTGGGTACCGACGTTCATCCCGTTCCACGTGGCCTTGAGCTTCTTTACTCTGGGCGCCTACACGATCTTCGGTGGTCCTACGACGGGAACCTCCGTTCGGATGACCGCCGATTTCGAGCTGAGAGATGCGTCGGGCGAGGTGGTCGCCTCGTTCACTGAGAATTTCGCCTCGACCCGCGCCGTCAATATCTACACGAGCGACGCCAAGAACCCCTACAACAACCCGAACGTGGCCCTGGCCAGCTTCATCGACTCAGCGGCCGGGAAGCTCGAGGCCGCACTACAGCCCTAGCGTCCGAGGGCTGACCCAGGGGTCAGCTCCGAAGCGGAAATTGGAGAGGGATGCCCCCATCCCTTTCCCTATTGTCAGATACTCAAGCACCAATCTTGTGAGGTCGATGTTTGGGTATGGGAGCGTCCGGGGCCCTCGTTTTGGACCATGATCGGGTCCTCGACGCGCATGCGCGGGCCATCGCTCGGCAGTTGTCGGGGTCTGGGGCCTCGCAGGTGCCTGGTCGGCTTCGCCGTATCGCGGAACTCGCCCGGCAAGCGGTTCTGCGCAAGGGCAAGGAGATCATCCAGGAGCATTGGGATGTGGGGATCTTCGATGTGGGCTTCGGCTCGCTGAAGGCCTTCGCGCTCTATCCCATGCTGTTCTTCGCGGAGCTCACCTGGACGATTCCGCTGCTCGAATACGGACCGTTGAATACCCAGCTGTGGACGGCCGGTTATCTCTTCTTGAGACGCGAGTGGCTCTCGATGCTGGGGCGGCGGCGCTATGGCCGGAGTTTGAAGCAGCTCTTTGCGTTCCGGGATCGGATGTTGCGTGTCTGGCCGCGGGACGCGCGGAGTGTGCATCGCTTCGAGCTGGACGACACTTCGTACACGCTTCGGATCCGGCGTGGGAAGATGCTGCATCGCTGGCGGATCTTTCGCGAGGGTGCGGCCGAGCCCAACGTGCTGCTCCAGCGAGAGCTGCGCTCGTTGGTGACCGATCCCGGCTATGTGTTCCGCGCGAATCCGCTTCGCAACAACGCTCCGCTGTACGAGAGAGTGCTGCTGGCCTGGATCCTCGCGAACCCTTCTGCCCGGTTGCAGCTGGTGGAGCGTCTGCACCCCGAGCCCGCGCTCGTCGGTCCGTCCGGTCGTCTGCGCGATGCGATCGGCGAACAGGGGACGGACCTTGGAGTGGCGCGCGTCGTGGCCGCCGGCGATGCGCTGGTTGCGGCTCTTCGGACTCGGCTCGGCAGCGGGTTCTCCGCTCTTTCGCTGTCGTTGCGCTGGACTCATTGGGCCTACCAACGCCACGTCTACCGCCGGATGGCCGATCAGGAACGGCTCGGTTGCCGCTTGCTCGTCGACTGGATGGACGGCAAGCGCCCGTCACCTCTCGAGGCGGAGCTCGTGACCCATCAGGCAGAGACGGCTTCCTGGATCGGTGCGATGGAGGCATTCGGTGAGCGCGCCCGGGCGGTGTCCGGAGTCGATGCAGCCGCGGTGGTCGTCGACGAGGGCATTCGCGAGGCCCGCGAGCGCGGGCTCGAGGTGCGCCTGGCGCGGGTCGCGCGGGCGCTTTCCCCGACGCTTCGACGGCTTCGCAGTCGGCCGCCTGAGCCGGTTTCGGCACCCGCGTGGGAGCGGCTCGAAGCCTTGGAGGCCGATCTGGAAGAGCGATGGGGCGAGCTGTTGGTCGGCGGCTTCGGCTACATGGGCGTGCGCCGTGCACTCGCCAAGGATGCACCCGATGCGTCGGCGCGCGACCACCTGGAGATCGCGAACCTTGCGCAGCGCGAATTCCTGGCACGGCTCGATGACCACTTGCGCGTTCTACATGCCGCTCATGTCCAGGAGGTGCGCGCCCGGCTCGGCCTCGCAATGCACCAGGTCTGGTCGTTCCTCGGGCCGCGTCGCAGTCTCGGGCTGCGGCGTCTGCACCGCCGGATCGAGAAGCTGGGCGAGCAGTACCTCGAGCTGGAATCGCTCTACGGAACGGTTCGGGATCATCGCCGGATTGCCTGCTTCCAGAAGTTTCATGCGGCCGCAGTGGCGTTTTCTGGGCGGCTTCGGAAACTCGACCCGACCGCACCGCTCGAGCCCAGCCCGAGCGTCGGTGATCGCTTTGCGCGGTTCGGGCGGGCGCTTGGCAGGTTTGGTGGGCGCAGCCGTGCCGGGCTTCGAGGCGTAGCCCACCTGATCGCGGGCCTGCGGCTGGCGCTTTCCCGCTCGGGGCCGGAGCAGGCGGGAACACCATTCACGCGGCACGTCGACGGGCTGTTCCGGGCGCTGGGGGAGCTCCAGGGTCTTCGCGTGCGGGTCGAGGGCCGCGAGCACCTCCAATCGTCCGTTGCCGAGGGTGAGGTCGAACTCCTGACGCCGGCCCACAGGCACGGCGTCACCGATAACATCACGTTCGCTGCGCTGCGCCTGCCGGATTATCTGGTGTTCAACGCGGTGGATCAGCTGCCGATCCTGCCGGGCTTCCTGAAGAACCGGATCGCTTCCGCCCCGGGCTTGATTCCGGTCGGCGGAGGTCGGGGCTCGGCTGTCGAGCGAGCCACGGCTGCGGTGCGCGACGGCCGTTCCCGCCGCATCCTGATCTACCCCGAGGGCAGTGTGTCCGAGGGGCTGCGAGCCACGCGGCCCGCACGGCACGGCTTTGGCACCGGATTGGTGGAGGCGTTGCGCGCGGCGGTGGGCGGCGTGCGGATCACGCCGATCACCTACCTCGACAATGCGCGGTTCCTGGATCTCCCGGCACGCAGCCGAGGCGAGCAGGCGCAACGCCGGCGGGTCGTGGTGAGTCCTCCGCTGACTGCGGCTGCAGTCGATCGCATTGCGGAAGCGGGTGGAGGCGAGGCCCTGAATCGCATGGTCCGCCTGGCCTGGCTGGAGACGCTCGTGACCGACGAGCAGCTGTGGCTCGGAACCGAGCGGGTCATGAGCCTGCGCCGCCGCCTGGACGAGGAGCTGGAGGGCGCGAGCTACTGGGGTTCACTCGAATCGGCGCCGGTGGCGGGGCCGCTCCGCCCCTTGCTCGGAGCGGGCGACGTTCGGGCCTCCGAGGAGCCCTGCTTCGGCCGCCGAGTGCGTGTGCTGCGACTACCGGACGACGCCAGGGATGCGGACGGCATCATTCCGCTCGAAGAGCTGGCCAAAGCGGGCTCCCTCGAACTGGTGCTCGGCATTCGGGACCCGGCCCATATCTATCTGAACGTCGGCAGCCAGCGCTTCGATGGCGACATCTTCCGCCCGCTGCGCGTGCGCACGAAGGAATCGATCTACGGAGGGCTGGCTGTCCGCTTCGTCGGGTTGCCGGCCCAGGCTGTGTTGGCGATTCGCCGTGAGCTCGAACGTCTGGCGGGTCGGGAGCATCGCACCTTTACCTGCGCCCACTCGGCCTGCCAGGTGATCGGCCGCGCGGCCCAGGTTCGGATCGATGACCACGGGGAATGGCTGCCGCTGGTTCCGAGCCATGTCCTGCCGACGCGGACATTGCGCAAG
>JAAELW010000285.1 GCA_024226235.1 bacterium | reverse complement strand
GCCCTGATGGGCCCAGGGCTGAGCGTCCATCCCGCCGAGATTGGAGACCATCGACATGCCCCCGTACGCGATCAGAATGAGGCTCGGTATGGAGAGGACCTCGAGAGCCAGGAGGAAGCGAAATCCGTGGGCGAGCTTCTCGTGGTCGAGGGCGGGCTGCGTCCAGATGAAGCGGCTGACCGCCACCGACGCTGCGATCAGTCCCCCGAAGAACCAGCCGATGCCCAGTAGATGTAGCACCTTTGCATCCGCATAGTCCTGCACGAGAAGGCCGGGGGCCGCATGGGGCAGGCCGAAAACGACGAGCAGGACGACCACGTTGACGGCGTCGTGGGCGGCGAATAGATACGGGTCGCTGGGCCTGCTCTCGGCTCTCGCTTCGAGCGTTCGAGATCCGGTCAAGGGTTCGGATCCCCGGCGAGGAGTGCTTCGAAGTAGCTGCGCAGGCTCGTCTTTCCTCGCGGCGGGCCGACGCCGTCGATTTCGCCGGCGGTGATGATGAAATCCGCGAGATCGCCGAACTGCGTCGACAGGAGGCCTATGAGCTTCACGAGGCCCCTTGCCAACCACATGGGGATGACGGTGATCTTGGCAGGCTTGCCCACGACCTCGAAGGCCAGCTCGGCAGCCTCTCGCTGGGTCATGACATCCGGCCCACCGGCTTCGACCTCGAACTCGTCGCCCTCGGCCGTGTCCACGCAGACCTCAGCGAGGTCGCGACCGTGGATGGGGCTCATCTTGTTGCTCCCATCACCGACCATGTAGGCCCGACCCTTCTTG
>JAAELW010000284.1 GCA_024226235.1 bacterium | reverse complement strand
TTAAGAATTCACTTATTGAAAGGGGGCAAAGCCCCCTTTCAATAAGTGAATTCTTAACTCCGACCCCGCTTCTTAACTCTCCTTGAGTTCGTCGGCGTGGTAGGAGCTTCGGACCAGGGGGGCGGAGGCGACCTGGAAGCCCAGGGCTTGGGCTCGGGCGGCCCAGGCCTGGAACTCGTCGGGGGGGACCCAACGGGCGACGGGCAAGTGGTCGTCGCTTGGGCGCAGGTATTGGCCGATGGTCAGCAGGCTGACGCCCGCGTCTCGGAGGTCGCAGAGCGTGCGGTCCACTTCTTCGTCGCGCTCTCCCATACCCAGGATCAGGCCGCTCTTGGTCGGGATGTCCCCTCGCAGCTCGTGGGCTCGGCGCAGCACGCCGAGGGAGCGGGCGTAGCTGGCGGCGGGGCGGACTTTGCGCTGGAGCCGCTCGACGGTCTCGATGTTGTGGTTCAGCACGTCGGGGTCGGTATCGAGCACGCTGCGCAGAGCCGACTCGTCGCCCTTGTAGTCGGAGATCAGCACCTCGACGCCTGTCTCCGGGGATACCGAACGAATGGCCCGCACGGTCGCGGCCATCTGGCCCGCGCCCCCATCCGCGAGATCGTCGCGGGCAACACAGGTGATCACCGCATACCGCAGGCCGAGCTTGCTCACCGCCTCGGCCACCCGTTCCGGCTCGCGCGGGTCCAGGCCGGCGGGCCTCCCGGTGGAGACATCGCAGAAGCTGCAGCGGCGGGTGCAGGTATCGCCGCCGATCATGAATGTCGCGGTCCCCCGCGCCCAGCATTCGCCCAGGTTGGGGCAGCTCGCCGATGCGCAGACCGTGTGAAGGCCGTCCTGCTCTGCCAGCTGGCGCACGCGCTCGAACTCCGGCGTCGCGCGAACCCGAACCTTGAGCCAGCTCGGGCGGTCGCGTGTCTCGTTCGGGACTTCGCGGTTCTGCGCCGGGCGGGCGACACGCGGGTCCGGGCTCACGACAACTCCCTCGCAAACGCGTCCGCCACGGCCTGGCGGCTCCGTGTGAAGAGCGCGGGCGTCGCGGCGACGTCGAGTTCCCGAGCCACCGAGGTCATGCTCACGCCCTCGAGCCCGCAGGGCACGATCACGTCGAAGCTGGCCGGGTCGAGGGTCACGTTCAGTGCGAAGCCGTGGTAGGCGACCCAGCGCCGCACTCCCACACCGATCGACGCGAGCTTGCGCAGCGGGTGGGCGCCGGCCACGAACACGCCGGTCTTTCCGGGCTCGGGCGCACCCGATACCCCGAGCTCGGCCAATGCCTCCAGCAGGCAGCTCTCGATCTTGCGCAGCCATGCGACCACGTCCGGTTTGCCGCGGGCCGCCAGGTCCACGATGCCGTAGCCCACCAGCTGGCCGGGTGCGTGGAACGTGACGTCGCCCCCGCGTGCCACGTGGTGCAGTTCGATCCCCCGGGCCTGGAGTTCGGCCTCCGACACGAGCAGGTTCTCGGGCTTGCCGCTGCGACCGAAGGTCACGACAGGTGGATGCTCGAGCAACAACAATCGGTCCCCGGTGCGGCCCGCACAGCGATCCTCGACGGCCTGCTTCTGCAGATCGAGCGCGCGGCCGTACGGAACCCGGCCCAGCCAATCGATCTGGAGCTGCACCTGGAGCGACATCGCGAAAGCCTAGCGAGAGGGGCTCACAGGTCGAAATCAGCCTCTTCCAGCAGCTCGCGGATGCGATACAGGAAGCCATTCGCAGGGGCCCCGTCGACGGCCCGGTGGTCGTAGGAGAGGGACACGTGCATCATCGGGCGGACGACGATCGCGTCCGCGCCGTCCACATCGCGGACCACCGGCCGCTTGACCATCTCTCCCATCCGCAAGATGCCCACCTGGGGCTGATTGATGATCGCAAAGCCGTACAGGTTCCCACGCCGGCCCGGATTCGACACGGTGAAGGTGCCACCCTGGAGATCGTCGGCCGTGAGCTTCTTGGTTCGCGCCCGGCTGGAGAGATCCTCGATCTCGGCCGCCAGCCCGGCCAGCGAGAGGCGATCCGCATTGCGCACCACCGGCACGACCAGACCCTTCTCGGTCTCGACCGCGATCCCGATGTGGATGTCGCGCTTCTCGACGATCGCGTCTTCGATCACGGACGCGTTCAGGATCGGGAACTCGCGCAACGCCCGAACCGTCGCATGCACGAGGAACGGAAGGTAGGTGAGGCTGAAGCCCTGAGCCTTCTTGAACGCATTCTTGGCTTTGGCGCGCAGTGCGTAGATGTCGCCCATGTCGACTTCGGCCACCGTGCCCACATGCGGGCTCGTGTGCTTCGAGTAGACCATGTGCTCCGCGACGATCTTTCGGAGCGGCGACATCGGGATCACATTGTCGCCTTCCTGGATGGCGTAGTAGCCGAAGCGCTCCTTGGCGCCGGCCAGATGCGGAGCCGGCGGGGGAGCCGCGCTGGGTGCCTTGATATGCTGAGTGGGAGGCGCCGGCTGTGCTGCCGCAGGTGCCGCAGAGCCCGCCTGACTCGCTGAACCCGCGCCCTCGACATCGGCCCGCATGATCCTGCCCGAGACGCCACTGCCCTCGACCTGACCGAGATCAACTCCGCGATCGGCGGCCAGGCGTTCGGCAACGGGCGTGGCCCGGGGGCCGGGGGCCGGTGAACCCGCGGGTGCATCCGGCGCGGCGCTCTCCGGCGCAGCTCCTGCGCTCGCTACCGCACCGGCGTCGATCGTCACGATCTCGGTACCGACAGCGATGGTCTCACCCTCGGCCACCAGCAACCCGACCACGATGCCGGCCTCGGGGGCCGGAATTTCCGCATCCACCTTGTCGGTGGTGACCTCGACGAGCGGCTGGTCCCGCAGGACCGAATCGCCTTCCTTGACGAGCCACTTGGCGATCGTAGCCTCGAGAACACTCTCTCCGAGTTCGGGCAACAGGACGGAAACGGGCATGTCGAATCTCCGCTTGGGCTAAAAGTGGATCGCGCGG
>JAAELW010000283.1 GCA_024226235.1 bacterium | reverse complement strand
GTAGACGTGCCCGTCGACGAGATGAACGCACATGGCCTGTCCGACATCTTAACAAATGGAACCGGCCCCTTGCTTAACAAACCACCCTTTGCAGGACTATTGACTGCGGAGCTGTTGGATGGCTTTGTGGATCGTCTCGAAGAGGGGTTCGATCTGGTCGAGCTCGAGGCAGCTGAACGCGATGCGCAGGTCGTGTTTGCCTGTTGCGATCAATCCGGTGGCGTGGGCATCGAGCAGGTGGAGGCGTAGGAGCTCGGCATCGACTCCCTTGACGTCGAGGCACATGAAGTAGCCGCTGTTGAAGGGGTAGACCTCCCAGCTCTCGCGAAAACGCGGGGCGTGGGCGATTTCGTAGACCTGTTCGGCGCGTGCGCGCAGGGTCTCGCATTTCTGGTTGCGCTCTTCGTCGATGGAAGGCGACGCCAGCGCCTTCTCGACGATGGTCTGGGAGAGCATCGGGCTGTTCGAGATGCCAGCGCGGATCGCGCCCCGGGTTTTTGCGTCGAGCACATTGCAAACGGTGTCGGCGGTGTCCGCACGGCCGGGACCGTAGCTGAGGAAGCCACAGCGAAGGCCCCAGACGAAAAGTTCCTTGGTCGCACCATCGACGCGAATGGCCAGCAGGTTTGGGTGGGTGCCCACCAGACGCCCGAACAACGATTCGGTCATCGAGGGTGCACCCAGGTGGTAGAACAGGCCGAAGTAGGCATCGTCGAGCACCACCACGAGCTTCGTGCCGCGCTCGGCCTGGGCAACCAACGCTGCGACGATCGCCTCGCCCTCGGGCTCGGTCGGCATGTAGCCGGTCGGGTTGTTCGGGAAGTTGAGCATCACGATGAGCTTGTCGCGGCCCAGCGCCTCCCGTTCGAGTGCTTGGGCAAAGCCTGTCGTATTGAAGCCATCCCCTTCGTAGAACGGGTAGGTCGCGATCTGGGCACCGAGGCGCACCTCGTAGCCAAGCCGGTAGTTGCCCCACAACTTGTCGGGCAGCACGATGCGATCGCCCGGACCGATGAAGAGGTCGCCCACCAACGCGAGCCCATGGGTAAGCGCGCTCGTCACGATCGGGAGACCGAATGTCTTGCCGGCCAGGCTCGGGTTCTCGGCCCGCTGCTTGTCCTGCCAACGCCGGCGGAGTTCCGGACGGCCTCCACCACCCGCATACGTATATGCGTCGTCGGGAGCAATATCGACCAGGTACCGGTGGACCGACGGCAGGTGCATGGCCTCGCCTGCTTCAGTGGCAATGCCGATCGTCGCGTTGAAGCGGTGACCTTTGGCCTTGGCCTCCGCCGACTGGGAGAGGATTCCCTTCGGAAAGTAGAGACGACGCCCCAGCGGCGAGAGCATCGCCAGCACTTCGGGCGCGGCTGCTTCGAGGCCCGCGTTCAGCTCGCTGGCGAGCGGGTTCAGGGATTCGTCCTTGGGAGACTGGGGGGTGGACATGGTTCTCCTCGGCCAACGGACGGTACCGACTCAGAGCTGACGTTCCAGCACCAGGGCGACCTGCGTGAAGCCGATGGCTGCCCAAAACGCCTGGCCCTCCGGATTGTCCCGGGCCACCTCGAGTTCCACGCGGACAGCACCCGCCAGGCGGAGCCAACCGAAGGCCTCCTCCACCAGCGCGCGGCCGAACCCACCCCGCCGGGCCTCAGGCGCCACGTACAGATGCTCCACGTGCCCTCGGAGCGATTCGGCAAAGAACGCCGGCCGGCGGGCCACGGCCACGCAGATCAGGCCAACGAGCCGGTCCTGCTGCTCGGCCACGAACACCTTTCCGTCGGGGTGTCCCAGGTAGTTGGCCAGGAGCGACGCCGGGGCTCCGCCGTCCGCCGCGGCCGACCAGCGCGGATGGGCACCGTGATGGGCCAACAGACCGGCCAGCAGCTCGCCAAGCACCTGGCGCTCCTCGGGCCGGCCGGGGCGGATCGCCCCACGGGCCTGGCTCACGGCTTCAGCGTGCCGTCTCGCAGCATCTTTCGCAGGTCGCTCATCGACTTGCCTTCATCGACGAAGAGCCGCTCCATCTTCAGCGCCAGGTTCTCGAGAATCATCTTGTACGTCGCACGCTCGGTATCTCCCGCGAGCGTCTCGCGAAGACGCTGCTCGAAAGCTGCGCGAAGCGCGAAGCGATCCTCTCGCGTGAGCGTGCCGTCTTCGATCTTGGCGCGGTACCAGGCCTCATCGTGCTCTCCAGGAAGCTCGGTCAGCTTCCCCGCCAGCATCCGGTTGAGAGTCTCGCCCGAGGACGCCCTGTCCATGAGTGTCTTGCCGGAACTCCCGACGGATCGCGTCGAGCCCGAGCGAGTCAGACGAAACGTGCCGGCGCGAGCGCCTCCGTCGCGTTCGAAGCTGCCGCGAAGAATGTTGCCTCCATCCTCGATCGATTCAGTGGCAAACGACGTCCTGCCTTCCATCGACTCGGTCGAAGCGCTGCCCATCACATCGTCGCGGATGAACTTCGGCAGGTCGCCGTTCATCTCGATCGTCCAGGTCTCCTCGAAGGTGACCACGTTCAGCGAGCGGTAGCCCGGTCGTCCCTTGGCCGAGGTCCAGCCTTTCGCCGCTGAGCCCTTCAGCGTCTTGGTTCTCGCACCGCGCTGGTTGATGGCCAGACCTTCATGGATCTCGCCCACCTGAACCTCATTCGGCTCCCAATAGTGGAGCACCCGGGCGTTCCTGCCGCTGCTGAAGTCGAAGCGGCCGTCCTTGTCGTCGAAGACCACGATCGGGTAGTCGACCCAGACCATCCGGCTGCCTTCAGTCTTGAAGACCCAGATGCGGTCCTCCCAGCGTTCGGTTTCCGGATTGTTCGTGAGCTTGTCCTTGTAGTGGACGAGCACGTGCCAGGTGCCGATCAAATCGGTGGGAACCGCAGCCACAGGTGAGGCGAGCGCCAACCACAGCACCGCAGAGAGGGCCAGAGCAGATTTCACGGGCAAGGTCATATCCTCCGCTCGACGTCAGGGAAGCTCCGCCACACGGGAACTCCACAAAAATGACTGCCTTCAGTGCAGCGCGGTCGGATCCGCCCGCTTCGCAATGAACACGGGGGGCCTACGTAGCGCACGAACTCCGGATGCACATTGCGAACCTGTTCGATTTCGTCCAACGAGGCCTCGAAGATCTCACGTTGGGCGTTCAAGCATGTGCGCATCGTCCACTTGTGCAGCAGGTGGAGCAGGCTCCCCGATTCCTCGAAACGCAGGGCCAGCGCATTGGGAAGCACGTAGAGGGCGAACTCCGGGTCTACACCGAGAGCATGGAGCCGGCGCCGCGCATCCCAGCTGGCCTCGATGCTCTCGCGAAACAGGGCATGGCATTCAGGATCCTCAGCGATCAGCGCGGGCTCGACGACGTCCGGAACGTCCGGGACGTTGAAGAGCAGTAGCGGCCGCGAGCCGGGCACCATGCGGTGTCGCTGGTCCTGGGAATCCGCAGTATGCGAGAGCTTCTTGCGAAATGTGTAATTGGCGTGCGAGAGGGCCCGCATGACCGGTGAGTGTGCGGAGACGTTCAAACGGTCGAGCCGGTAGCGGTTGTGCGTCGGATCGAGGGCTCGTGCCAGTGCTTCGGCTTCTTCGAGATCTGGCAATCCGAGCACCGAGCGGACGGCACCCGCCACGACCTGAGGCGCCCGGGCGCCCCAATCGACGAGCCGGGCACTGCGTCCATCCAGGGATTTGTCGAAGGCTTCGAGGCCGGTCGGATCCGCCGGCCCTCGCTGGCGACCCTCGAATTCGACGATCTCCTCTTCCGCGATCGGGCCTTCTCCAATGGCGTCGATGAAGTCCGGATCAAGCTTGCGCACTTCCTCGACCATTCGGCCGATCACCCGACGCGCTTCGGTCGGTGCGTCACAAGCCGCTGCCATGCGATGCAGCCGGTGCAGCGTGATGCCGCTGATCGTGTAGACCATCGCCGTGTGGCAGGCGACCGGGATGACATAACGAGCCGTCTCGATCGCCTTCTTCTCCGCCTCCTTGGCCACGTTGCGACCGAAGGCCTTCGACGCTCGATCCGGCAGGCGCCAGAGGTCGGAGAGGATCGCAGATGTGCGCGGCACGAGCAGGCGGGTCAGCTCGGCGTAGGCACTCCATGCACCGCAGATCGCGCGCTCATAGACCCTGCGCGCTTCACCGTCCAAAACCTCGGGTACGTGTGCGCGCGCTTCCTCGAGCTTCACGTAACGCTGGCTTTGCTGCTCCGAATTGTAGAAGGGGAACCCGTGCAGCAGCGACCAGACGAGCTGACGGGAAATTCCCGACAGCTCGAACTCGAAGTTGGCATGGGTATACACTGTGTGGTGTCCGCCTTCAAAGGTGAGCGGACCGATGCGCTGGCGCTGGCCGGGGGTGATCTCGTCGGGGCGGATCACCCGGGGCGAATAGCAGGTACGCGCGGCGGCAATGGCATCGTCATAGGGCGCATCGAACCAGTTGCGCAGCCGGATCTCCGGCCCCCCGTCCAGTACGACCTCCGGTGCTCGGCCTCGAAGCTCTGCCACGTCCTCCCCCATCCCGCCGGTACCAGCTTGGGAAACCGGCTGCTGGCATCCGGTGCTGGCCGCGAGACTCTAGCCCGCGATGCGGGCGCCGTCGGAGTTGCCGAGCCTGGGGCCGCCTGTGAACTCTTGGTCACAGTGGGAAAACTATTTCCCACTGTGACCCTCGTCAGGCGGAAAAGTGGCCATCTGGCAGCCTAGACAGCGGTGCCCATATTGTGGAAAATGGGCGACAATTCGCATGGTTAGCGAGCTTGTTGCACATTCGTGAGATTCGGACTTGGTTTGGCACGGGGCTTGCCAATTCAGTTAGAGCCGGACGGAGGTGAGGTGCGCTTCCGGACCGGTCGTGACGTGAGGCTGGCATGATCTGGGTTGCTCATCCCGATCCCCGCATTCAACGCTTCCTGGCTCGTCTGGTCGGCGAGACCGAGGCCTTGTGCGGCAATGTCGACGATCTGAGCTTCGAAGGGGCTCCGGCTCCGCGAGCCATCGTGCTTGGTGTGGTCGACCCCGGCCCCGCACTGGAGTTCGCCCAGTGGGCCAGTTCCAGCCAACCGCGAGCGCGCTGGGTACTGGTTCGAGATCCGACATTGGACGACGAGGAGCTGGCGCGACTCTTCTCCGGCCTGGACGCGGTGCGGCTCGCGTACCCACCAGAGCCGGCGGCATTGCGTGCAGCGCTGCGGCCGGGCGCCACCGACGAGGCTGGCGAAACCCTTCCCGAGCGGCGGCAGCGCGAGGCGATCCGCAGCCGTTTCGCCCGGTATTTCCAGGGGCTCGCATTGCCAGAGCCCGACCATGTGCAGCGCGCCGGCCGGGGGCTGCTGGTTCGTGGCGAGCGCGGCACCGGACGCCTGCTGTTCGCCCGTGCCGCACATCTGCTTGGCGGTGGCGAACGCTTCGTCCATCTGGCTTGCGATGAAGCGACGGATGCCGCCAGCCTGACCGCCCGGATCCAGGCCTTGGGAGAGTCGCGCAGTCTGACCATCTGCCTCGAGGACCTCGACCGGGTCGGTTTCGCCACCCAGCGCGAGCTGTTGGGCTGGATGGAACTCGGAACTCCGGGTGTGTCGGTCCCGCCGGATTCGGTGCGCTGGATCGCTCTGATATCCGAGCATGGCGCTCTCTTTCCAGACCTGATCGAGGCTCTGGCGGCCCTCGAAGTCCATCTTCCGCCGCTGCGGGATCGCGGCGACACGGTGCTCGGCTTCGTGCGAGAAACCGCGGCGCAATGGGCCGCGGATCGCGGGCTGGAACGACACTTTTCGGAGCAGGCGGTGAAGCTTCTGGCGACGCAACCGTGGCCCGGCAACCTGCGCGAGCTCGAAGCTGTGGTGCTGCGGCTGATCTCGAGTGTGGATGGCCCGACCATCGAGGCGGAGCACGTCACGAAACTGATCGCCCCAAAAAGCCCGCGCGAGCCGCTTCCGCTCGTGAAGACCGAGCTGCGTCCTTCGAAAGAGACACCCCACAAACCTCAGTTCACGCCGCCCGCCAATGCGGAATCGCCCGAAGACCTCCAGGGCCTGATCGACTGCCTCGCCCACGAGCTGCGAAACCCGCTGGTGTCGATCCAGACCTCGGCCCAGTTGCTGCCCGAGCGATTCTCGGATCCTGAGTTCCGCGGCCGGTACCATCAGGAGGTACAAGCCGACGTAGACCGGCTGGGCGACCTCTTGAGCCGGTTGACGCGCTTCGCCAGTTTGGGTGATCCGAAGCCCGCGCCGCTCGATGTGACAGCACTCCTGGACCGGATGCTCGAGAAGCGACGAGAGACGATCAAGAAACGCCACCTGCTGGTGCTACGCGAGCTCGAGGCCGACCATCCGCAGGCAATCGTCGACAAAGACGTCCTCGTCTTCGTACTCGAGTGCCTGCTCGACAGGATCGTGGCGCAAAGCTCGGAACGGGCCGATCTCTACCTTGCCTCACGCCCTCACCAGGCCGAGGACGGATCGATGAATCTGCGCATCCTGTTCCGCTTCCACGACGGCGCTTCCGGGGGTGTCCTTTCGTCCGAGCGCTACTCCCTCAGCCTGTGGCTGGCCAGATCCGCACTGGCCCGCGGGAAGGGCGAACTGCATGTCGATACGGGCCGAGGCGACGAAACGGTCGTGATGATCGAGCTTCCGGCACCGGCAAAGGCCGCCAACCGCTAGCCTCCGCCCATGCCTCGGGTGCTGGTCGTCGATGATGAGACGGGTGTCCGCGAATCGCTGCGCATGCTCCTGAAGGACGAGTGTGAAGTGGTGACGGCGGACAGCGCAGATGCCGGCCTGCGCGCGATGGCCGAGCTGCCGATGGACCTCGTGCTGCTGGATCTGGTGATGCCGGGCAAGAGCGGGCTGACCTTCCTGGAGGAGCTGTCGGAGCAGGCTGGGACACCCCCGGTCGTCGTGCTGACGGCCACGAAGACCGTCACGGCGGCCGTCGCGGCAATGAAGCTCGGCGCCGCTGACTACGTGACCAAGCCCTATGAGATCGATGCGCTGCGCATCAAGGTGCGTCAACTGCTCCAGCATCGCGCGCTCGAGCGCGAAGTGGTGCGGCTCACGGACGAACTCGATCAGCGGACACGGATCGGTGACCTGATCGGGCGCAGCGAGGCGATGCGCGATGTCTTTCGCAGTATCGAACGGCTGGCGCGCTCGCCCGCGACCGTGCTGATCCAGGGCGAGAGCGGAACGGGGAAGGAGCTGGCGGCCCGAGCCCTGCACGATCTGTCACCCCGCGCGAGTGGCCCCTTCGTACCGGTGAATTGTGCAGCCATACCCGACACGCTGATGGAAAGTGAGCTCTTTGGCCACGAGCGTGGCGCCTTCACCGATGCACGGGATCGGCGCATCGGAAAGTTCGAAGCCGCTGCAGGAGGAACACTCTTTCTGGACGAGATCGGGGAGCTCGCTCCCGGCCCGCAAGCCAAGCTACTGCGCGCGCTCCAGGAGCGCGTGATCGAGCGCGTCGGCGGAAGCCAGACGATCGAAGTGGACGCGCGCATTCTCGCAGCCACGAACCGGGACCTGGAGCGCGAGGTTCAGCAGGGACGCTTCCGGGAAGACCTCTACTACCGCATTCACGTCGTCCCGCTGCTGCTCCCGCCCCTGCGGGAGCGACGCGAAGACGTGAAGCTACTTGCCGAGCGCTTTCTCAAGAAGGCGCATGAACGCGACGGCAGGGGCCCGGCCCGCATCAGCCGGGACGCCCAGCTGGCCCTCGAGCGTCACCACTGGCCCGGCAACGTGCGCGAACTCGAAAATGTGATCGAGCGCGCGGTGACCCTCTGCGACAGTGAGGTCCTCCAGCAAGAAGACTTGCCGGAAGCACTGGCCCGCGGAGTCCGCACCGAGGCCCTGCGCGAGAACCTCCAGAGCGGCCAACTCTCCCTCGAAAACACCGTCGCCAGCTTCGAACAAGAGCTGCTACGAGAAGCCCTCGAGCGTCACAACTGGAACCAGACTCGCGCCGCCGATGCACTAGGCATCACCCGTCGCCTACTCAAGATCAAAATGGACAAACACAGCCTGACCAAATAGGTGTTAAGAAAGGGGCCGGTTCCATTTGTTAAGTTGCTGAAATTCCC
>JAAELW010000282.1 GCA_024226235.1 bacterium | reverse complement strand
GAGGCAGCGGAAGTTTCGGTGGCGCGCTCGAACTGGGAGCGTTGGGCTTCGAGGACTCAGCCCAACCTACGTCGGCACCGTGGCGTTCCGCCAGAGCGGCGGGCGTATCGAAGTCGGATGAACGGCGTAGTAGGCTTTGGGTGGTAGGCTTCAGGCTTCAAGCTTCAGGCCCCAGGGGCGCCGGCTTCGACACCTTCGGCACAGCGGGGGCCGTTGGCTTTCCCATCCTCCCTCATGCGATCTGCGCTCCGGTCAGGTATCGCTCGGCCAGGTCGCAGGCCATGGTCACCATGCCTGGCGTCTTCAGGCGCGCGGACTCTGTGTCCCGGCGGGTGTGCATCCAGGCCAGATAGGTCAGCCCGCGGGCCATCAGGAAAAGCGACAGATGCTTGAGATCGGAGTCGTCGAGCAGGCGGCGATTCCGGTCGCCCTCGACCATCGCGTCGCGCACGAGATTCAGATGTCCGGTACCGAGGTACAAGCGCAGCACGGTCGCCAGGTCGAACAGGTGCCAGCCCTCACCCGCGTCGTCGAAGTCGATGATCCGGATTCGGCTGCCGTCGACCAGCAGGTTCTCAAGCACGAGATCGGCGTGGATCAAGCCGTACCGCGCGCCGGGCCGACCGTAGGCGAGCAGATCCCGGCGCACCACGTCGCGGGTGCGTTCGATGAGCGTGCGCTCCTCGGGCGAGAGCGCCGCGAGTTCCCAGAATCGTCCCCAGACGGGATTTTCGCCGGTGAGGCCGTCGGTGTCACATCTGGGACGCACGAACCCGG
>JAAELW010000281.1 GCA_024226235.1 bacterium | reverse complement strand
GAAGCCGAAGCCGCGCAGCTGCTCCAGCACTTGTTCCTGGCGCTGGAGGCCCTCGGGGAGGCCTTCAGCCAGTGCGTACGCGCGGAACTCCAGGGAGCGCAAGCGCAGCAGGTCGATGTCGTGCAGCATGCGCAACGCGCCGGCGGCGGCGTTGCGCGGGTTCACGAAGGGCTCGAGATCCCGGGCCAGTCGGTCTTCGTTCAAGCGCCGGAAGGCAGCGCGCGGCAGCACGACTTCGCCGCGTACAGAGAGCCGCGCTGGGTGCCGGGCCGGGTCGCCCGCAAGGTGCATCGGAATGCTTCCGAGCTGCCGCAGGTTCGCGGTGACGTCCTCGCCCTTCCGCCCATCGCCGCGCGTCGAGCCCACCGCGAATGCGCCCGCCTCGTACACGAGCTCGACACCTGCTCCGTCGAGCTTGGGCTCGGCCAGGAAGGCCACCGGACCCTCCCGATCGAGCGCCCGGCGGATGCGCTCCTCGAAGGCCCGCATTTCGTCTGCGTCCATCGCATTGTCGAGCGAGAGCATCGGAACCCGATGTGGGACCGTGGCGAAGCCTTCGGCAGGCGGCGCCCCGACCCGATACGTGGGTGAATCCGCTGGGATCAGCTCCGGATGGGCAGCTTCCAATGCCTGCAGTTCGCGGAAGCGTCGATCGTACTCGGCATCGCTGATCTCCGGAGCATCCTCGCCGTGGTAGAGACGCAGGTGCCGGTTCAGATCGTCGACGAGCGCACGAAGGCGCCTGCCAGCGCTCTTCACTCCCTCTGTGTCCGTCCTGTCCCCCCGGGAAGTCAGTGTCTCATCCCTCCGGGTTTCCACGGATCCGTTCCTCCGCGAAGCCAGAGTCAAGCTGATCCTCGGCCTCGGCGATAGAGGAGGTGTGCCCGGCCGTCCGGCCGGGCCTTGGAACATACCACGCGCCCCCGGGTCACCGGAACGCGGGAGGACCCCCCCATCGCCACCGGACCGCAGGCAACGGCCACCAAGCCGTCGGCGGCAGCGGAAGATCCCGCCACCGAACTTGCCCGTGTGCGGCGCGAGATGGAAGATCTGCGTCTCCACCTGATTCGCGAATCCCAGCAGCGCGACGAGCTCCTCACGATCGTGAGTCACGAGCTGCGCACGCCGATCACCGTGATCGACGGCTTCAACAAGCTGCTGCTTTCCGAACAATCGGGCCCGCTGACCGACGAGCAACGCCGCTTCCTCGAGGAGAGCCGCAAGAGCTGTCGACGTCTCAACCTGTTCGTTGCGAACCTGCTCGAGAAAGAGCGGCTGCGGGTAGGCGAATCCGCCCCCCATCTGGCCATCAACTCCCTGCGCACCTTGTTGGAAGGCGTGGCGACATTCCTCGCGCCGCTCATGGCCGAGAGCGACCAGAAGCTGGAGATCGAAGTCGCCCCGGATGCCGAGACTGCGTGCTTCGATCCGATGTCGATCGAGCAGGTGCTCGTCAACTTGATCGGCAACGGCTTCAAATACGGTCGCCGCGGCGGGACCCTGCGTGTGGAGTGCCAACAGCTCGGTGGGGACCCGGCGTACGTCGAAGTGGCCGTGCTCGACGACGGCCCCGGCGTTCCCGAGGAGGAGCGCGAGCGCATCTTCGAGCCCTATGTCCGCCGGGAAGAGCACCTGGGCAGTGGAGGCCTGGGGCTCGGGCTCGCGATCTGCCGGCGCATCATGGCATCTCATCGTGGCAGTATCAGCGTGGGCGATGCGCCTGGCGGCGGGAGCCGATTCGCCTTCAGCTTGCCCATCGCTCCGGTGGCGTCGTGAACGCGCCTCGCATCTTCATCGTCGACGATGCCGAGGGCATACGCAGTTACCTGACGACACTCCTCGAGGCCCGAGGCTACGCGGTCGACACTGCCGAGGACGGGCGCCGTGCGCTGGAGCTTCTCGATGCCGGTGCGGCGCCCGACCTGTTGATCCTGGACATGATGATGCCGGGTCTCGACGGCCTCGCGACCCTGAAGGAGATTCGGCAGCGCCATTCGGAGCTGCCCGTCGTGATGCTCTCGGTCGTGGGAACCGCGTCCTCGATCGTCGAGGCCATGCAGCTCGGTGCCAACGACTACCTGAACAAACCGTTCGACGAAGCGGATCTCGAGTGCGTGCTCACCCGCTTCCTGCGGTCTCCCGGGGTCGTGCGCGAGGCCCGTGAGCCCATCCTATGGTCGGGAGCCAGCCTGGCCAAGGTCCGGGCCACGATCGAACAGATCTCCGATACGGATGTCACGGTGTTGATCCAGGGCGAGAGTGGGACAGGGAAGGAAGTGGTCG
This sequence comes from bacterium, assembly GCA_024226235.1. Classification (GTDB taxonomy): domain Bacteria; phylum Myxococcota_A; class UBA9160; order UBA9160; family UBA6930. The sequence goes on along the minus strand of JAAELW010000281.1, from coordinate 1,277 downwards.
CCCGAGCCGTGCACAAGAGCTCGGCACGCTCCGAGCAGACCTTTGTCAAGGTCAACTGTGCCGCACTTCCGGGCACGCTTCTCGAGAGCGAACTCTTTGGCTACGAGAAGGGCGCCTTCACGGGTGCCACCGGTCAGAGAGCGGGCAAATTCGAGCAAGCCGATGGCGGCACGATCTTTCTCGACGAAATCGGCGAGATGAGCCCCGCCGCTCAGGCCAAGCTGCTTCACGTGCTCCAGGATGGAAGCTTCGCCCGTCTCGGAGGCAACAAAGAGACGAGCATCGACGTGCGGGTGCTCAGCGCAACCAACCGGCCACTCGACGAACTCACCAAGACAGGTGGCTTTCGCGAGGATCTCTTCTTCCGTCTCAACGTCGTGGCCATCCGGATCCCACCGCTGCGCGAGCGCCGTGACGAAATCGACGGCTTGATCGAGCACTTCCTCGACCGCTACGCCGCGCACTACGACAGGCCTCGGCCGCAGCTCTCGGCCGCCCTGCGCGCCCACATCGATCGCTACGCCTTCCCGGGCAACATCCGCGAGCTGGAGAACTGGATCAAGCGCATCATCGTGCTCGGCAGCGAGGATCCGATCCTGCGAGACCTGGTGCAGGGCGATTCCGGCCAGGTGCGCCGCAGTCGGAACTTCCTGGATCTGCTGAAAGAGGTGGAGGAGACCGCGGGCGAAGTGCCTCTCAAGGAGGTGGGCCGACGGGCCTCCCAGGAGGCCGAGCGCGAGGCGATCGAGCAGGTGCTCTTCCACACGGGCTGGAACCGGAAGCAGGCGGCGCGGCTGCTCGGCGTTTCGTACAAGACGCTGCTGTTGAAGATCCGGGAGAGTGGGTTGGAGCCGGGGTAGCGCTCAGGCATTCGCTGGATGCGATCCTCCGACCCAGTGTGAGGTCGTCAACCGAGAATCAGGTCTCGCGTCTTGCGATTCTTCCATGCGGAACGCACGGCCAGCAACATGGGTAGGATCAGGACCAGTTCAGCCCCCAGACCGCAGGAAGAGCCAGGCACGGCTTCGCGGTTGTCCGAAAAGGACGCACACTGGGGATCCGGGTCCGGGACGCCATCTCCATCGGGATCGCTGACGCCAGCAGGGCAGGTGCCGAGAGAACACGGCCCGTGGATCGATACGCCTCCATCCGCGTCGAGGCCGAACAAGCCGTCATTGTCAATGCCATCCTGGCATTGCGGCGCCTCGTTCCCGGAGCTGGCGGTCTCGCAGCCCAGGTCGGACGCCAGGTCCACTCCCCCATCCCCGTCGTTGTCG
>JAAELW010000280.1 GCA_024226235.1 bacterium | reverse complement strand
CGCGATCGCCGCTGGGATCGCGCTCGGCGCACTCCTGCCCGGAGCCTTCGGTTTCCTCGCGGACCTCGAAATCGCCCGGGTCAACCTGGTCGTGGCCGTGCTCATCTGGGTGATGATCTACCCGATGATGGTGAACGTCGACCTGGCGTCTCTTCGCCACATCGGCGATCGCCCGAAGGGGCTCACCATCACGATCGTCCTCAATTGGCTGATCAAGCCCTTCACGATGGTCGGTCTGGGCCTGCTCTTCTTCGAAGTCTTCTATGAAGCCTGGGTGAGCCCGGCCGAAGCACGGCAATACATCGCCGGGATGATCTTGCTGGGTGCGGCTCCTTGCACCGCGATGGTCTTCGTCTGGAGCCATCTCACCCGGGGAGACGCGACCTATACGCTCGTGCAGGTCTCGGTGAACGACCTGATCATGGTCTTCGCCTTCGCTCCGCTGGTCGCGTTGCTGCTGGGCGTCGCGGACGTGATCGTCCCGTGGTCGACACTGCTGCTCTCCGTCGTGCTCTACGTCGTCGTCCCACTGGTCGCGGGCTACTTCACGCGACGGGCGCTGATCGGCCAGGGCGGAGACGGAGACCGCATTGCCGCCTTCAGCGCGAAGCTCAAGCCCTATACCATCGTGGGTCTACTCGCGACCATCGTGCTGCTGTTCGCATTCCAGGGACCGCGCATCCTAGAGCAGCCACTGCTGATCGCACTGATCGCCGTCCCGCTACTCGTCCAGAGTTACGGGATCTTCCTGATCGGCTACGGCTGGGCCTGGGCCTGGGGCCTGCCCTACTCGATCGCCGCTCCGGCCGCCTTGATCGGAACGTCAAACTTCTTCGAACTGGCCGTGGCCGTAGCAATCAGTCTCTTCGGGCTCGAAAGTGGGGCCGCACTCACGACGGTAGTCGGCGTACTCGTCGAGGTTCCGGTCATGCTGTCGTTGGTGGCGCTGGCCAACCGGACGCAGGGGCACTTCTCCCAACCGAAGCTTGCGGTGCAACCTGATTCAGCGAGTGACCGGGGAAACTCCTGATGAGCTCACCACACACGCATCCCGAACCCGATCTCGTGGCAGAGCCCGACTGGCTCGAGTCGCATCTCGATAATCCCAGGTTGCGAATCCTCGACGTACGCTGGGGCACAGGGGATCGGGCTGGCGAGGAGGCTTATCGCGGTGCCCACATTCCCGGCGCGCGGTTCATCGACCTCGTCGAGCCGCAAAGCGTGACGGGTGGGCAGGGGCCCGACCCCTCCCCTGCTGCCCGCAAGACCACACCGGACGTTGGGCAGCGCGGACTGGGTCTCCACCAAGAAGTGACTCACGTTGGCGGCTGAAGATCTCTCAACCACCCGCAAGGCGCTCTACGCGTCGGCTGCCCTGGGCGTCGGCTCGGTTGACTACATCGTCGCCGTCTTCCTGCTGAAGTACTACACGGACTACACGGGCCTCGAAGCCGGATGGGCCGGCCTTGCACTGCTTCTCGGCAAGGCGTTCGACGCCGCTAGCGATCCGATCATGGGATACATCTCGGATCACACCAGGAGTCGCTGGGGACGGCGTCGGCCGTTCGTCCTGGCAGGCTCGATTCCCCTCGCGATCAGCTTCGCCTTCATGTTCTCTGCCAGCCCCGAGTGGTCACAGACGCACCTTTTCCTCTGGCTGACCGCGACGAACATCCTGTACTGGGTGGGAACCACGATGGTCGAGGTTCCCCACGCGGCCTACGGCAGCGAGATGACCGAAACGCACGCCCAGCGCATCTCGCTGATGGGATGGCGCGAGGGCTTCAAGACCATCGGCTTGCTGCTTGGCGGCCTCATCATGTTCAGCCTGTTGGAGTCGAGCGTCGGCGCGGCCACCGCAGACGCAGCGGCTCGAGGAGTGGCCGGCGACGCCTTGACCGAAGTTGCCCGATTCGCCCGTGGGGAGGCGCACCATGTGATCGCGACCTGGATCGGGCCGTACATCCTTGGCACCACGCTGATTACCTTCCTCGGCACGCGAGAGCATGAGGGCACACACACGCCCCCTCGCAACACCCTATTCGGAGATTTCACCGATACGCTGAGGAGCGGCCCCTTCCGCTTCTACGCCTTCGTGGCCATCATCGGTCAGGTTGCCGATGGCCTGACCGCGACGCTGGCCCTCTACGCAATCGGAGAATGGTGGGGATTCGGCGATCCGCACTCCAAGTACATCCTGATCGGGTACATGGCGATGGCCGCGCTATCGATTCCGGTGTGGGTGCGAATCGGGCTGCACTTCGACAAAGCGAAGATGATGGCTGCGGGCACATTCGGGACCACGCTCGCTCTCATCGGCATGCTCTTCGTACCGCAACTGGGTCTGTGGTGGGCCTATGCGATGCTGTACTTCGCCGGGGTCGGCCTGGGTGGTCGCTCGGTCATGATGGTCGCCATCATTCCGGATATCATTGACGACGACGAGCTGCACACACACACACGCAAGGACGGCGCCTACTTCGGGATGTTCAGCCTGTTGCGCAAGCTCTCGCGCTCCCTGGCAATCGGCCTGTCCGGCCTGGGCCTCGGGTTCTTTGGATACGCCAGCGGAGTCGCGCACCAGAGCCCGGACGCGCTGCGGGGCATCGTCATCATGTTCTGCATCGTGCCGATCATCTTCAGTGCGGTCACGAGTGTGCTGCTCCTGTTCTTTCCGATCACCCGCGCGCACCACGAAACGACGCTCGCCACACTACGCCGCCGCCGGAAAATGACCGACCGGACCTCAGGTATGGATGCCTGAAGTCTCTGGCTCAGGAAGCGGCTCGCCTTTCGACGAGCGCGAGCAGCTCGGACAGGCTCGAGATGACATGATCGGGCTCGACTTCGAAGCTCGCGTCATCCAGATGACTTCCGCCGCCCTCTTCGAGAAGCAGCACGGTTTCCATCCCAATGGCGGCAGCACCCTGAATATCGTGGATGCGAGAGTCGCCCACGAAGATCGCCTCTCGGGGGCCGCATCCCGCCTGCTCCAGCGCAATCTCGAAGATCCGCGCATCGGGTTTGCATGACTGCGCAGACTCGGAGCTGATCCAATAGTCGAAGAGCGGTTTCAGCTCGAGGTTGCGCAGCATCCCATCCAGATAATCGTCGTCGATGTTGGACACGATCGAGAGGGTCAGTCCCTCCTCTCGAAGCGCGCGCAGCGTTTCGACACAATCATCCCGGAGCCTCAATCCCTCGACCATCGCGCTGCGTTGGGCTTCGTAGAACCACTCCACGAACTCGTCCGACGCGACCCGATCGAAGGTCTTCGCGAATGCCCGATAGGTATCGTGGAAGTGGTCGCGATGGAGATAGTAGGAGCGCCGCATGTAGACATCGTTGACCGCACGCGAGGCCTGCAGGAAGGCCAGACCGATTTCGCCGAACCCCTGCTCCACGCCGAGTCGCTGTCCGGCTTCAATCAGGGCTGGTGTGTTCACCCTGGGGATGTCGCGGTTGCTGAACAGGGTGCCGCCGAGGTCGAAGAAGATCGCGCGTAGTGAACTGGTCATGAGGGTCGGAGCCTAACGAACGTTCTCTCCCAGGGCCGGGCGACCCAGACGGACCACACACGGATCATGCCGACGCGGCGTAGCGATCCACCCGACACCCGGGAAGATCAGTTGATGATGCCTTCTCCCATCCTGACGGTGAGCGTGCAGGAGTACTCGGGGAGATCCGGCTCGAAGAGCATGGCGACCGGAGTGTTGCCATTGAAGACCGCTTCGCAGGCTGCCTTGCAGCCCTCGAGGCAGGCCCGATCCTGGGTTCGGCCATCGCCAGGGGCTGTGTGCATCCAGCACCGCGGGATATACAGCTCCATCTGGCCCCTGTTCATCTTCATCTCGACCGGGCCCACGATGGCACTGACCGGGTTCAAGTGGTTCATCAGCCGGGCAGCGACCTTCTCCACCAGCTTGCCTCGGCGGCTCTTGCGGGTGGCAGCCGTCGCCGGCTGGATTGGCGCATCGTTCTCGGGGCGCGTCATCTTCTCCACACTGGGCAGCAACGAGCCCATGGCCCCGCGAATGGTGCGCGCCATGATGTCGACGACCAACTCCTCGTACTCTTCCTGCAAGAAGTGCTGGCGCAGCTCGCCGTAGACCCACTCGAGTTCTCGGACGTAGGAGCCGTAGATCTTCCGCCACTTGTCGCGAGGAGAATCCAGGAAGCGGACGGGGTCCCGCAGCGACACGACCTGGTGATAGCCTTCATCGACCTTGCCGGCGTCCTCGGACACGAGGCGGAGTATCGGCATATAGGTCTTCGGAATGACGTCTCCGACCTTCGCCATCATCAGCTTGATGGTGACGAAGTCGACCCACGCCTGAGGATTCCACTTCTCCCAGCCACTTCCAAATTCTTCGGTGTTGGTCGACATCACTCCACACCTCGCATCGCCCGTGGAACCTGCGCATCGCTGCCGAGCGAGACAGCCTTGGAACCCACCGTAGCACCCCCGGATCGAGGAGGCAGCGAGAACTCCTGCGACCGCTGGGCTCCGGACGGAGCAATGGCCGAGCGGAACCGGCTTTGCGAGAATTCGGGCAACCTACCGCCAGACGGAGACCTACACTATGGACACGCAGGATATGGGATTGGATGCCACCCACCTGCAGCGCGTCAGCCAGATCATTGCGGCCGACGTGGACGCGAAGCGATACGACGGCGCCGTCATCCTGGTAGCCCGCCATGGCCAGGTGGCCCTGCACGAAGCCATCGGCCTCGCCGAACGGGACAGCGGGCGCAAGGCCTCGGTCGATGACGTCTTCCACCTCTTCTCCGTAACGAAGACCATGACGGCGACCGCAGTATTGCGCTGCGTCGACCGCGGCGAAATCCAACTCACCACACCCGTCGCGGAGATCATCCCCGAGTTTGCCGCCAAGGGGAAGCAGCACGTCACGATCGCCCACCTCCTCTGCCACCGCGCCGGCCTGCCGATGGATCTGCCTTACATCGAGCCCGGCGAGTTGGGGAACACGGAAGCCGTCGCGCTGGCGGTTGCGGATCAGGCCATCTACGCGGCACCCGGCACGATCGTGAGCTACAGCCCGATCGGCGCATTCGCGGTCCTGGCCGAGATCGCGCGGCGCATCGACGGTGGCACACGCCCATTCCGCCAGATCCTGGACGAGGACATCTTCAACCCCCTCGACATGAAGAGCACCAGCCTCACCCTGCGCCCGGATCTGGCCTCCAGGAGAGTTCCTGTCGTGGTGCGCGACCCAAACCCGGGGATCATTCCCCCGGCTGCCCTCGAAGCCATCAATTTCATGCAGACCGACACCTTCGAGATGCCCGGCGGCGGAGCCCTGGGCACCGCCCACGACCTCTTCCGCTGGAGCGAAATGCTGCGCCAACGCGGAGAGCTCGATGGCGTGAGGATCCTCTCTCAATCCCTGCTGGAATTCGCACTCGCCAACCACACGGGGGACGAGATCAACCACATCTTCGATGGCATGTGCGAGGCACGGGGCTGGCAGCCTTTTCCGGCCTACCTCGGCCTCGGCTTCTTCCTGCGCGGGGAAGGGATCTTCCAGATGCCCTTCGGGCTTACCGCGTCGAGCGGCAGCTTCGGCGGATTGGGAGCCGGCTCGACCATGTTCTGGGTCGATCCCAAACGCGACCTGGTGTTCATCTGCCTGACGAGCGGAGTGCTCGAGGATTCGCGCAACTTCGAGCGAATGGCGCGCTTGTCGGATCTCGTGATTGGTGCGGTCGTGGACTGAGTGGATGTCCGGCGGCCCGTTGCGGACCTGGCAGCCTTCTCCAGATCTGCCCGCAGACGGCGCGGCCCGGCCTTCATCCGTTCCATTGGTAGGGAGTCGTTGCCTTGGGCGAAATCATCTGTGGCCTCGAGGAGATCGGGGCATCCAGCATCCCGATCGTCGGGGGCAAAGGGGCCAACCTGGGAGAACTGGCCCGCGCCGGCTTGCCGGTCCCCCGGGCCTTCATCGTCAGCACGCTGGCCTACCGGCGATTCATCGAGGCCAATTCGCTCCTCGGCCCGATCCTGACCCTGCTCGAGGGACTCGATTATCACGATGCCGCAGAGATCGCGCACCGTGGCAGCGGAATCAGGGAGATGATCCTCGCAGCCGACACGCCGTCGGACATCGACGGCGACATTCGCACGGCCTACGGGGAACTGGAAGACCGGTTGGGGAAGAATGTGCGGGTGTCGGTACGTTCGTCCGCGACCGCGGAAGACCTTCCCGGGATGTCGTTCGCCGGACAGCACGATACCTACCTGAACATCCACGGCGCGAATGCCCTCGTCGACCACGTCAAGCGGTGCTGGGCGTCACTATGGACCGACCGCGCCCTCTCCTATCGGCACCAGCAGGGCTTTCGGAATGAGGAAGTGCTCCTCGCGGTCGTCGTACAGGAGATGTTCCCCTCGGAAGTGTCGGGCGTCATGTTCACTGCGAACCCGGTCACTTCGAACCCGAAGGAGATCTTCCTGAACTCCAGCTGGGGCCTGGGCGAGGCGATCGTCTCAGGAAAGGTCAATCCGGATCAGTATGTCGTCGACAAGGATTCCCTTGCGATCAAGGACAGGACCATCCCGGACAAACTCGTCATGACGGTCGGGAACGAGGCCGGCCAGGGAAGCGCTGAAGTCGAGGTGCCAAGCGACGACCGATCCGTCGAGGCGTTGACGGATGAACGGATCAAGGAACTCTCACAGATCGGAATCCGGATCGAGGAGCACTACGGCTTTCCGCAGGACATCGAGTGGGGCTATGCGAAGGGACGCTTCGCGATCTTGCAATCGCGGGAAGTCACGGCGGCAGACATCGATCTTCACGAAGGCATGGAAGCCTGGCAAACGCCCGATGCCCTGGCGGAGTTGACGAAGGAGCGATGGGTCTGGTCTCGCGCCTATTCGGACGAGTTGCAGACGGGGCCCTCCACTCCCCTGATGTACACCTTCGCGCAACCGCATCGGATCAAGACGAAGCTCCTCGCGCTCGAGTTCGCGGGGATCGACGACTTTGCGGGCTACGCAGCCGACAACTACGAGGACATGCCGCTTTTCCGCTGGTACGGCGCACGTGCCTACTACAACACGAGCCTCGAGAAGGAGTGGATCCGAATCTTCATTCCACCCTTCGCGCGGGACGAAACTGCACTTCTGCCCTTCCCGGAAGACCAGCGGGAAGAGATCCGCAACATGCCCTTCGACTGGTTCAAGTTCCTGCGAATGCTCGTAAGGCTCGAATTCAAGCACCCGACCCGATCGCTGCTCGGCAGCACGCAATACCTCTACGACCATTTCGAAAGCTGGGTGGAGCGCGCCAACGCGGTCTGGGACGACTACGACATCGAGTCCGCCGGAAGCATAGGAGAGCTCTTCCTGACCCTGCTCCGAGGAAGGGAAGGAAATGAGTTGGACGAGAACGTCGCCTTGCCGTTCAACTTCTATCTCTACGTACTCCCACACGGGCTCAGGAAATTGTGCGAGATGTGGTGCGACGATGAAGACGCCCGGCTCTTCGGCGCCCTGGTCGCGGGCCAGAAGACCCCGACCGGGGATCAGAATGCCGCGATATGGGAACTCTCCCGGAAGATCAAGCAATCGCCCGTTCTGATGGAACTCATGAAGAAGGACGACCCCAAGGAGATTCTCGATTCCCTCGCGGATTCGGAAGACGGACGGAGTTTCAGTACGGACTTCGAGCAGTTTCTCGCTGACTACGGTCACCGTGGAGCAGACGAGAGGGATCCTTTCCATTTCCGCTGGCGCCAGAAACCCGAGAAGGTGTTTCCGGCACTCAAGCCACTCTTGACACTCGGCAAAGAAGAAAGCCCGACCGCTCTCGAGGAACGCCTCGGGAGGCGCATGATCGAAGCGAAGGACGAGTGCCTAAGGAAGGTCCGCAAGCAGCCGGTCGGATCGCTGAAGGCGGCATTCTTCAAGTGGTATCTCGAACTGGTCCAGGACTACTTCTACTACCGGGATTGGGAACGCTTCCAGAATGACAGGGACGGGATGCACTTCAGGCCCTTGTTGACCAAGGTCGGCCGTATCCTCACAGAGCGTGGGCAATTGGCCAACGAGGAAGACGTGTTCTTTCTCGGCATCCAGGAGGTGATGCTGGCCGACTCCGGGGCACTGAGTGCGAAGGATGTCGCAATCAGGGTTCGCGCACGCCGAAGGGTCTACGACAAGTACACCCACCGGGAGCCGCCCAAGTACATCCGCGGTTGGGAAAAATTCGACGATCTCCAGCTTCCGGACGACGGTCGCGGCCTACGTGGAACCGCAGCGAGCAGCGGCATCGTGACGGGCCGCGCACGAGTCTGCAGGAGCCTCGGTGAAATCGGCAGGATCGAAAAGGGCGACATCTTGATCACAGTCGCGACTGATCCGGCCTGGACGACGGTGTTCTCCGTGATCGGTGGTGTCGTCGTCGAAACGGGCGGCGTCGTATCCCATGCCGTGATGATCTCTCGGGAATACGGGATGCCGTGCGTGGCGAACCTTGCTCGCGCTTGTGACGCCATCCCGGACGGGCACATGATCACGGTCGATGGGAGTAGCGGAAGAGTGGTGGTTCACGACAGCGAGTGATTCACCCGCCATCGGGCCCTTGGTCTCGACCGGTCGCCTCTCGCCGATAGTCGCACGCCAAGCAGCGGCGCATACCCTCTCGCATTCGCTCATTCTTGAGGCGCTGCTTGACGAGTTCCTCGTTCACCGCGGCCAACTCACGCCGCTGCGCGGCGAACCGCTGCTCCCGACGAAAGAAGGCGCGCAACTCGGACAACAAGCTCACGGGAACTTCCCCTGCTTCATCTCGAACCTCACGGGCAGTCAGCGGAGTTGCATCGATTTCCCAGCGAACGATCCTGATGATCCTGTACCCGTCGATGCTAGCAGGCGAAATCTTGCCACTCGCCTTGCAAACGAAGAGCGACGCGAGCGTTCCGGCCGCCTCGGCCGGCAGAGCATCAAGACCCGCAGTGGGCTAGCCTCAAGCGCCCGATGGGTCGGATGCGCGCTTTCTCGTTCGGTCTGGAAGTTCTGTCCAGCGTCAGCGATGGCCCATTGCCCAAGCCCGGCCCGGAGATGGAGAGCGGTCACGCCGATCCCAACCCCTGGCATGGATCGGGAAGATCACGTGGCCCCGAGCGGATCGAGTGCCAACACTCTCGACCACTCGACACAAGGGCCGCACTAGCGCAGAAGAGTGAGGGAAATCGTGAGTAGTCTAAGCGGAAAGATCGCAGTCGTGACGGGTGCCAGCCGAGGCATCGGCAAGGGAATCGCGTTGGAACTCGGAGCGGCGGGAGCAACCGTCTACCTGACGGGAAGGACCGTGAAGGAAGGTACCTCTCCGTTTCCCGGAACCATCGGCGCCACCGCCGAAGAGGTGACCCGACTCGGGGGCAAGGGAATCGCGATCCAATGCGACCACGGCGTCGACGAGGAGGTCATCGCCCTCTTTCAACGTGTGCGCGAAGAGCAGGGACGCATCGATATCCTCGTGAACAACGTCTTCACGTCTCCCGAAGGCCGCTCCCTGCTGGAGGGTGGCGGATTCTGGGAGTTTCCCATCTCGGTTTGGGACGACGTGATCCATGTGGGCTGTCGCTCGCACTACGTCGCGAGCCACCAGGCCGTCCCCATGATGATCGAACAGAAGGAGGGCTTGATCGTGAACATCTCGTCCTTCGCCGGGGCCGCCTATGCATTCAACCTGGCCTATGGGGTTGGCAAGTCCGCGCTGGACCGCATGTCGAGGGATATGGCCTACGAACTGCGTGATCACAACGTAACCTGCGTCTCGTTCTACCCGGGCTGGGTAAAGACCGAGCAACTGCTCCAACGCGTAGCGGAGGGGAAGGCCCCGGCCTCCGTAGACAAGGGTGAGTCCCCCCGTTTCAGCGGCCGGGCTGTGGTTGCATTCGCTGGGGATCCCAAGCGCTTCGAGCGCAGCGGCCAGGTCTTGATCGTCAACGAACTCGGACGCGAATATGGCTTCACGGATGTCGACGGTAGTCAGCCCGGCTCACTGCCGGAGCAGATGGGACTGGTCTAGGAATCTGGCCCGGCCGATTGGAGAGACTCAGCATGACGGAGATTCCCAGAGCCGGTGATCGCAAGTCCATCTTCGTCACGGGAGCAGCCAGCGGGATCGGGCGAGCGACCTGCCGACTCTTTGCGGAGCGCGGTTGGTTCGTCGGCGCCTACGACATCGATGAACCCGGCCTGACTTCACTCGAGCAGGAACTCGGCACCGAGAACTGCTTGACGCGGCGGCTCGACGTGAGCAACAAAGCCGAGTTCGATCGCGCAATGGAGGAATTCTCCGAGGCCACCGGCGGCCAGCTGGATCTACTCTTCAACAATGCGGGGATCGGCACCGGCGGCTGGTTCGAGGAGGTCCCCTACGACGTCGCGATGCGGGTTCTCGATGTCAACTTCATCGGCGTCGTCAACGGCGTGTATTGCGCCATCCCGCTCCTCAAGCGCACGCCGAACTCCCTTTGTTTCAGCACCTCGTCTTCAGCGGCGCTCTTCGGCCTGCCCCGCACCGGCATGTACGCCGCCACGAAGTTCGCGGTCAAGGGACTCACCGAGGCGTTGAGCGTGGAACTCTCGCGCTTTGGTGGTCGCGCGGCAGACGTCTTGCCGGCATTGGTCGACACACCCATTCTGGAGGCGACCAGAGACTACTCGAGCGGCGAATCACCCGGCGTCGCGATGAAGAAGAACGCGACACCCGAGGGCGCCATGCGCCTCGTCCAACCCGAAGAGGTCGCCGAGCTGGTCATGGAGGCTTACGGCTCCGACCGCGTGCATTGGTACATCCCAGCCGAGATGGAGGGGGTCGACAAGGCGCGGAGCGCAGGCGTGGAAGGACTGAGGGACCATTTCAAGAAGACGGTCCTGGGCGGCGTCCTTCCCCCGGACTAGCCAGACCCTGTTGGGGTCGACAAGGCGCCGACCCATAGCGAAGCCGCAGCCCAGAGAGGCCGCATGCTCTCTCCCTATCGCGTCCTGGACCTGACAGACGAGTCCGGCCTCTTGTGTGGGCAGATCCTCGCCGATCTCGGCGCCGACGTGATCCAGATCGAGCCACCCGAGGGCTCGTCGGCGCGCCGGATCGGTCCTTTTCGAAACGGCGGCG
>JAAELW010000279.1 GCA_024226235.1 bacterium | reverse complement strand
GCGATCTCCGGATCCCGCCCGACGATGATGGTATCGCTGTGATGGCGGGTATGCGACCAGCGCCAGATCGTCGATTCGCGCAGGACCATGAAGGAGGCCACCTCATAAAGGACGCGATTCATCCAGTCGGTCTTGAAGGCGGTGCCGTGGCTGGTCTCGTGCCAGCGTGAGTCGGCGCTGCCCGCATAGACCGCCGCGTAGAGAAGGTAAGGCAGGACAGCCCACCATGTGCCCCACAGCGCGACCGTGGCCGCGGCCGCCCCGAAGAGGATGCCGAACCACAGCAGGGTGTCGCGGATCGCCGGGCCGTTTTTCCGCACCAGCAACTGACGCATCGTCTCGCGCGGGACCGCGCACTGATACCAGTCCGCCTCGGCGAGACCCGCCTCGATCGCCTTGCGCGAGTTCGTGCGGTTCAGCGAGTAGACCGAAGGGTCTGGAAAGGTCTCCGGCGCTCCGGGCGCTACGGATTCGGCACTCATGGCCTAGTCGCGCAGGCCGACCTGATCCATCAGCTGGGCGGTTTTATGATAGGCTTCCTCGACCCATTCGACGATGAGGGCGGGGTCGGGGGAATATTCCAACTCGATCGAAACGGCGCCGTCGATCTCCAGCTCTTTGATCGCCTGGAGGTAGGGCGCGAACTTCACCACCCCACGCCCCGGCGGCAGGTCGCCGTGGATTTTTCCGTCGCAGTCGCTGATGTGGACATGGATCGCCTGACCCGCGAGTTTGGCGACTTCCTCCGGGCCGTTGTCAGCGAGGACGAGGTGGGAGATATCGATGTTGGCGCGGACCCGCCCGTGATCGCACTCGCG
>JAAELW010000278.1 GCA_024226235.1 bacterium | reverse complement strand
TCGGGTGCGACCGGCTCCTCGATCACCGGTTCGGGTTCGGGTGCGACCGGCTCCTCGACCACCGGTGTGGGCTCGGGTGCGACCGGCTCCTCGATCACCGGTTCGGGCTCGGGCGGAGCAGCCTCCTCGACTTCCGGAGCGGGCTCGGGCGGCGGCTCGACGGGAGCTTCGTGGGGGGCGGACGGGGAGCTGGGTGGCTCTTCGACGACGGCCGGCGCTTCGGGTTCGAGCGGATCCGATCGTACGGGCTGCGGCTCGGTGGGCTCTGCTTCGCGCACGATGGGGTCGGACGGAGGTGTCGGCTCGAGAGGTTGGGGCGGCGGGGGTTCGGCCTGCTCGAGCTCTGCTTCCTCGAGGGCCGGAAGCTCGATCGTGACGACGGGTTGCGGGGCCTCTGGGCGTAGAGCGAATACGATTCCGAGCGCGACCAGGCCAAGGCCCGCCATCAACGGCAGGCGGTTTCGAAGCCAGTTGGAATCGTCGTCGGTCGTCCGGGGGGGAGTGCCAGTCGGAGGGGGGATGCTCTTTCTCGGCGGCGGGGCTTCAGTCTGGTCTTCCTCTGTGGCCGGCTCGGACTCGGTGTCGAACTCGGAGTCGGAAGCATCGATCTCCAGCCACTGTTCGTCGCGGGAGAACCGGTCGCGATCCGCCTCGGGGCGACCGCGGAGGTATTGCACGGCGAGGATGTGGAGTTCGCGGGGCAGGCCACCGGTTTCCCGGTGGAGCCACGCCAGCGCGGGTTCGGTAAAGCGTTCCTGGATGGCCACGCTGGCTCCGCTCGCCCGCAGGCGCTCGCGGACGTAGTGCGCGGTCTCGTCGGCTGACATGGGCTCGGTGAACCGCACGACGGCGAGTTCCGGGCCGAGCGCGGCAAGAACGCGACCCGCTCGTGGATCGTCCACCGGAATGACGAGGAGCTGCAGTTCGCCCCCGGCCTGGCGAACCAGCGCGGAAAGCTCACGGGCCGTGTCGTGGGGGAGACCGCTGGCATCATCGATGGCGAGGATCAGGCGCCGACCGGAAGCAGTGCGCCGAGCCGCCGCTTCGAGCAGCGCTCCACCCGGATCCGAGAACGGGCCCTGGGCCTCGCCCAGGAGCCCCAGCGCCCAGTGACAGAGATCCGGAAATTCGACCGCGGCGTAGGGCAGCAGCAGCAGCTCGGCTTCTTCTTCGAGCCTCTCGGCCAGTACCCGAACAAGCTGGGTCTTGCCTATTCCGTTCGGACCCACCAATGCGATGCACGTCGCATCGCTACGCACTGCGGCCAGCAGCTCATCGAGCGCGCGCGCGCACGCGGGGCGGGCGACGTAGGTCGGGGCTCCGGTGGTGGAGCCAAACGGATCCGTATCCGTCGATTCCGTGGGTTCGTGGCTCATCCCGAGCGCCTGGCCTCCCCCTAGAGCAGGCCACGAATCTCCTTGAGTTCGTCTCGGATGCTCTTCAGCTGGAGCCAGGGATCGCTATCCAACGCCATCTCGAGCTGGGGCCCATCCAGTGCGCGCCCTACTCCGAGCTCGCGCAGCTTCTTCCGCGCGCCAGCGATCGTGAAGCGCTCTTCGTAGAGCAGCCGCTTGATCAGTTGGATGATCTCGATATCGCGCTTGCGGTAGAGCCGCTGCTTCGAGCGCGACTTCGCAGGCGCCATCCACCGGAACTCGGACTCCCAGTAGCGAAGCACGTAGGGCTTCACATCGGTGATCTTGCTGACCTCGCCGATCCGGTAGTAGAGCTTCCCGTTCGGGTCGTTCTCCCCGGCCTCGCCAGAACCCGATCCGCGCTTCTTCGCTCCCGCCATGCTTTCCCCCTCGCACTCGAGCTGTCCTGCCCCGGATCCACCGGCCCCCGGGGCCGCCGGATCGCACCCGCTAGCTCTCGCTGCCGGCCTCCGGAGCCGCAGGTGCATCGTCCTCGTTCAGAACGGTTTTTAGCACGAGGCTGGGCTTGAAAGTGAGTACGCGCCGGGCCGCCAGACGGATTTCTTCGCCGGTCTGCGGGTTCCGGCCCTTGCGGGCGTTCTTCTGCCGCACCACGAAGTTCCCGAAGCCGGAGATCTTCACTTTCTCACCCTCCGAGAGGGTCTCCTTGATGATGTCGAAGACCTTCTCGACCAGTTCCGCGGACTCCTTCTTGGAGAAGCCCACCCGCTCGTAGATGTGCTCGACGATGTCTGCCTTGGTCACGCCTTCCCTCCCTTCGGTGCCACCAAGCCTACCGGAGCTCTGCCCCGAAGCGCTTGGCCAGGACTTGAACGACTCTTTCGATGGCTTCCGCCACCTCTGCATCGGTCAGCGTGCGATCGGTCCGCTGAAAACTCATCCGAAAGGCCAGGCTGAGCTTGCCCTCGGGTACGCCACGGCCCTGATAGCGATCGAAGAGATGCACCGAGTGGAGCGAGGCACCTGCCTTCTTGCGTACGGTCTGGAGCAGCTCACCGGCGGGGGTATCCGCATCCACCAGGAGCGCCAGATCCCTCCGCACCCGAGGATGGCGTGAGACCTCCTGGTAGCGGGGGGGATCGCCCACCAGGCGGTCCAGCGTATCGAGGTCGATCACCAGCACGGCAGTCGCCACCTCGATCTCAAAATGGGCCGCCGTCTCGGGATGCAGCTCGCCCACACAGGCCACTCGCCGACCCTGCACGAAGAATTCGCCGGAAGCACCGGGATGCAGGAACGACTCGTCTGAGCTGGCCCGGAAATCCGGCGCCCAGCCGAGTTCGGCGAGCATTCGCTCGCCAGCCCCCTTGGCGCGGAAGAAGACCGGCACGCTGGCCTGGCTCCAGAGGTCTTCGGCTTCGCTCTCCGCGATCGCGGCCACCGCCTGGAGCGGTTCGCGTTCCTGCCAGGCGTCGGGGCGATCGGTTCCGCCGTGAAAGACCCGGCTCACCTCGAACACGGCGATCCGCTCGACCTGCCGCGCTCGATTGCCGCGCACGGCCCGAAGGACCGAGGGCAGCAGATGCGTCCGCAGCACCGAGTCGCCGGCTTGGATCGGATTCAGCAGCGGGACGTGCTCGCGGCGCGGATCGTCGGCCGGAAGTCGAAGTGCGTCGTCGTCCTCGGGCGGGCAGCCCGAAAACGTCATGATCTC
>JAAELW010000277.1 GCA_024226235.1 bacterium | reverse complement strand
CGCGCTCGTGCGCGTTAGGGATCGCAGCGGAATCCCCACAGCGAGCTTGCGAGCGAGGAGATGTAGCGGAGAGCCCGACCCCGCGTAGCGGGGGAACGCCCAAACTACGAATCTCCGCCTCTCCGACCACCCGGATACCCAGATAGCCGCCTACTCACACCAGCCGTTCGTGCACGATAACGGCGACATTCATGCAGCCACCGACCCTCAGAAGTACCGCGTCTCCTCCTTCCGAACAGGCGTGATCCGCGGAGTCTTTGGAGCGGAAGGTGGAGGCGCCGGCGAAGGCGCGCTGGATCTGACGGTGAGGCACCGGCATGGGCCGACGGGGGAGGTGCGGCTGGTGTTTCAGCCGGATCGGGGGGCTTTCGGCCCATGCCGTCGTTTGTGGCGAGGCCGTCTATCCGGTGGCTTGGAGCTCCTCCCGAAGAACCTTGCGCAGCGTCTCCTCGTCCAGCGGCGTCGCCGCTTGACCCAGGTACTCACGCAGCGCCTGGTTGATCATCGTCTGGTAGCCCGATCCCGCACGGTCGGCCTGCTCGCGGAAGGCCGCGAGG
>JAAELW010000276.1 GCA_024226235.1 bacterium | reverse complement strand
CTCGAAGGTGATCGCCGAGAGTCCGCAATTCCCGCGGATACCCCGGCGGTTTCGGTTTTCGTCCTGCCAATCTGGCGTGACAGAAAGGCAACGCAATGGTGCAAGTGCGGGTTCCACGGCAGCCCCGACGGGCGCTGTGACTGCACGCCGCTGGAGATACGAAGGTATCGCGGGAAACTCTCGGGACCGTTACTCGACCGGTTCGACCTCGTCGTCGACCTACCGCGTCTCGATCTCGACGCCTTGACCGGCGCCAAGGCAGGGGAGGACTCCGCAACGGTGCGCCGCCGGGTGCTCGGCGCCCGCAGGATTCAGCAGGAGCGTTTCGGCGGAACGCGACTGAGCTGCAACGCGCGGATGTCTCCGGCAGAGCTGAAACGATTTGCGTCGCTGCAGGACGATGCGCGGCGGATGGTGGGGAGCGCTTTCGACAAGCTGGGGCTGACGGCGCGAGGGTACGACCGAGTGCGGCGTGTGGCGCGGACGCTTGCGGATCTCGAGGGGGCCGAAGCGATCTCGGTCTTGCATGTTGCCGAGGCGATTCAATACAGGCATTCGCTGGCGCCGGAACGATAGCGGATCGCTCGGGCTCTCCTGTAAGATCGGGCCCATGCTCACGTCGCCCGGAGTCCGATACATCACGGTTGCGCTCTGCTGGGTGGTCGCGGCTCTGGCGATCAAGCCGTTCTACGCGTACGTCGATTTCGGAGCGTTCTATGCGACGGCGATCGATCGGATCCTCGCCGGCCGGCCGCTGGAGCTCTACTCGTTCGTGCTGCGGCCAGGCGGCGACGACCTGGCTATCCCGCTTTCGTATCCACCGGTGTGGTTTTTCTACCTGACTCCGTGGTACGCACTGGGTCAGGCGCTGGGGCTGAGCGATTTCCACCATCAGTCCGGTGTGAGCTGGGGCCAGGCGTGGATGCTGGCGGTAACGGTCCCTTTCGATCTGGTCCTGTGCGCTGCGGTCGTACGGCTTTCGGAGGGCGCGAAGAGGTTGGCCGAGCCGGGCCGCCTGGGGTTGTTTGCGTGCTTGCTCTTCTCTCCGTTGCTGTGGCTTTCCAGCGTCCGGTACGGGCACAGCGAATCGGTGATGATTGCGCTGGTGTTGCTGGGCATCTGGGCCGGTGAACGTCGTCACCCGGTCTGGTCAGGACTGTTTTGGGGACTCGCGTTCGGGATCAAGACGACGGCGATCGTCCCGGCTCTGATTTACTTCGGGTGGGGGCTGGGGCGTCAGAGACGCGGTGCGGTGACGATCTCCGGGGTGGTGGGGGCGGCGGTCTTCTTGGTTCCTTTGCTGCCCTACTTGATCCTGCGGCGCGAGCAGGTCGTCTACGCGCTTTACGGCTTCGAGCAAATCAGGCCGATCGGTGGGTACGTTCTCTGGAAGCTCATCCCGGAACCGTCATCGCTCCTGTCGTACTCGAACTTCGTCATCCTGGGGACGGCAGCTGCACTCGGTCTCGCGCTCAGCAGGAGATCGGGCACGAGTTTTCTTGCGAGCGGAGGAGCTTGGGCGCTGGTTGTCGGGCAGGCGGCGATCTTGCTGTTCGGCAGGGCGCTGTTCGTCTGGTATCCGTGGGCCGCGAGCTGCTTCTTGTTCCTCGCCGTGGCCTACGACGAAGGGGCGCG
>JAAELW010000275.1 GCA_024226235.1 bacterium | reverse complement strand
GAGATGGCCGGCTGCCCGGTGACGTTGAAGGGCACGGTGTAGGGCAGCAGCCCGCCAGAGCGCATGAAGGCATCCAGAGGCTTGGCCGGGTCCGGGCGCATCTCGCCCACACGCGGCGGCGGCCCCGAGATCGTGGGCGTGACGAGCAGATCATGACCCTCCTCCCACCAGGCGGCGACGCTGCGCTGAAAGCGGTGGTTGGCTTCGACGGCCTCCAGGTAGCGGCTCGCGCTCACACCCTGCCCCATCTGTGTGACCGCCCAGTTGTCGCAATCCATGTCCTCAGGGCCAAGTTTTCGGCCGAGCAGTTCGCCGAAGCTCTCGATCGCTCGAGCCTGCGCGCTGGAAATGATGACCAACGAATGTGGCAGCAGCGGTGAGGTCGCCACGTCCCTCGGATGGGATTCATCGACCTTATGTCCGAGATTCTCGAGCAGGCGGCCCGCATTTTCCGCGGCCAAGGTGCAATCGGGATGGATCTCCATGTCCTCGTGCCTGGCAAGCACGCCGATGCGCAATCTGCCCGGATCGACCCCAACTTCCTCCGCATAGGGACGAAGCGGCGGTGCTGATCCGTAGGGATCGCCAGGCATTCCCCCGTGCACGCAGTCGAGCAGCGCTGCTGTATCGCGAACGCTTCGCGACACTGCGAACTCGAAGGTCATGCCGGCCCAGGCCTCGCCGACATCGGGTCCAGCGGAAATGCGGCCCCGGGTGGGTTTGAGGCCGACCAGCCCGCACTGGCTGGCCGGATTCCGGATCGATCCCCCTCCGTCGCTGGCATGAGCGATGGGTACGATTCCAGAAGCCACCGCGGCTGCCGCCCCGCCGCTCGACCCGCCGCTCGTGTGATCCGGATTCCAAGGGCTGCGACAAGATCCATAGGCCTCGGACTCGGTCGTCGCCCAGGCTCCGAGCTCGGGGACATTG
>JAAELW010000274.1 GCA_024226235.1 bacterium | reverse complement strand
TCTTCTGACGCTCCCTCCAGATGCTCGCGCAATCGGGCCCGCAGATCCGACGCATGCTCCAGGAATTGCACCGCCACCGCGCCGGGCATCTGATGCACGACCTCGGCCTCGAGCACGAGGGTCTGCCCACAAAACGCGAGCGAGAGCTCCACCTCGACCTGCTCGCGCAGTTCGATGGCGTGCTCGGTATGCACGAAAGCGCCCCCAGCGCTCATATTGCGCTCGTATTCCTCCCGGAACCTCTCGAGTTCCTCGAAGACGAGACGGAGCCTGTGGGTCATCGCGACCGCGCACCTCGACGGCACCCGATTGCGGATCGCAGCCGGGCGGTGTCCCGGCCCGTATCGGCCTGACGGGCGCGGCGCATGACCGACAGAGAGCCTCTACCCCGCGGGGACAGAGCGATTCGCGGCTGGCTGCAGCCGATTCAGATCCGCTCGAAATATCGCGAGCGCTCCCAATCGGTTACGGCGTTGCGGAACCCGGCCGCCTCGGTGTGCGCAAAGTGGAGCAGGTGGTCGACCACCTCGTCGCCGAAGCTCCGGCGCGCGAATTCGCTGCCCGCGAGAAGCCCGATGGCCTCCTCCAGACTCGCCGGCACATGCGGAAGATCCTCCGCATCGTAGACGTTGCCTTCGAACACCGGCCCCGGATCGAGGCCCCGTTCGATCCCATCGAGGCCAGCCGCCAACAAGGCCGCATAGACCAGGTACGGGTTCGCATCCGCACCGGGGATCCGACACTCGACACGCAGGCCGGAGCCCTTCCCCACCAGCCGGAAGCCGGAAGTGCGGTTGTCCCAACTCCAGGCAATCCCGGTCGGCGCAAAGGTTCCGGGCTGGAAGCGCTTGTAGCTGTTCACGGTGGGCGCGAAGAACCAGGCCAGCTCGCGCGCATGGGCCAGCAATCCACCCAGGAATGCGCGAAAGGTCGGCGAGCAGGTGGCGGGAGTCCCGGCCAACGGCTCGTCGCCCACGAAGCTCGACGTGCCCTCCGGGCTCCACAAGCTGGTATGCACGTGCAAGCTGCTTCCGGCCAGCCCGGAATCCCATTTGGCCATGAACGTGAGCGACTTGCCGGCGCGATGCGCGATCTCCTTGGCCGCCTGCTTGTAGATGACGTGTCGATCCGCCATCTCCAACGCCTCCGCATAGCGAAGGTTGATCTCGTGCTGGCCGGGTCCCCACTCACCCTTGCTGAACTCGACCGGCACGGCCGAATCATGCACCCCACGGCGGATGGCGCCGATCACGTCCTCGGCCATCGTGCCCGAGAGCAGGTGATAGTCTTCGATGTAATCCTGGCTCTTGTCGATCTCCCGATAGCCCTTGCTGCGAGCCGAGCGGTATCCCTCGTCGAAGAGGAAGAACTCGAGCTCGCTGGCCATCATCGAGACGAAGCCCATCTTCGCGGCCCGCTCCAGCTGCCGCTTCAGGATACTGCGGGGTGCAACGGAAACCGGCCCGCCTTCCGGAGCCACCGCATCGCAGAGCACGAACGCGGTCCGGTCGAGCCAGGCTGCGCGGCGCAGGCTCCCGAGGTCCGGCACCGCATGCAGATCGCCGTAGCCTTTCTCCCAACTCGTAAAGGAATATCCGGGCGTCGGATCCATCTCCATGTCGCAGGCCAGCAGGTAGTCGCAGACGTGCATGCCGCCCTCGAGCACCTCTTCCAGGAAGAACTCCCCGAGGATCCGCTTGCCGACCAGCCGGCCATATAGATCCGGCAACGCGGTAACGACCGTCTCGATGGCTCCGGATTCGATCTCATCGCGCAGCTCGTCGAGACCGAGACGTCCGCGCTCGGTCATTCGGGTGCCTCGTCGCTGCTGCGCTTGGTCATTCGGGTGCCTCGTGGCTGCTGCGCTTGGTCATTCGGGTGCCTCGTCGCTGCTGCGCTCTCCAACTGGCTTGAAGAGGGAAAGCTGGGGGGCATCGTCACCGCGCTGGATGGCCACCGGATACTCGTCGGAGAAGCAAGCATCGCAATGACCGTGCTTCAGATACTCGGAGAGCTTCCGCAGGCCATCTACCGAGACATAACCCAGGCTATCCGCTCCGATGGCTTCACAGATCTCGTCCACTTCGCGCCCGGAGGCCATCAGCTCGCCGCGAGTCGGCATGTCGATGCCATAGAAGCAGGGTGCAATGGTAGGCGGCGCCGAGATACGCACATGCACCTCGCGGGCGCCGTTGTTGCGCAGCAACGTGGACATCTTGTTGAGCGTCGTGCCACGCACGATCGAATCGTCGACGAGGGCCACGCGCTTGCCCTTCAGCAGCTCCCGAATCGGATTGTGCTTGATCTTGACACCGAAATTCCGGATCGACTGGGCCGGCTCGATGAATGTCCGTCCGACGAAATGGTTCCGGATGATCGCGGTCTCGTACGGGATCCCCGCTTCCTCGGCGAAACCCAACGCCGCGACACTTCCGGAGTCGAGGAGCGGAACGACCATATCCGCCTCCACCGGATGCTCCCGCGCCAGCGCCCGGCCGAGCTCTTTGCGATAGGCGTAGACGTTGCTGCCGCGCAGGTTCGAATCCGGCCTGGCGAAGTAGATGTACTCGAAGATGCAAAATGCCTCGCGCTCGGGCTTCGGAAACGGACGCAGCGTGCGCAAGCGTCCGCGCCGGATCACGACCACCTCGCCCGGATCCACGTGGCGCTCGACGCTGGCACCAATCAGGTCGAGGGCACAAGTCTCGCTCGCAACGACCCAGGCACCGTCCAAGCGTCCCAACACCAACGGACGAAAGCCGTAGGGATCGCGCACGGCGACCATCGCGTCGTGGGTGAGCATCACAAGGCTGAAGGCACCCTTCACACGGGACAGCGCGTCGATCAGCCGCTCTTCCAGCGAAGATTCGCGCGACCGGGCCAGCAGATGAACGATCACCTCGCTATCGGCCGTGGTGCTGAAGATCGCACCCCGACCTTCGAGCTCACGGCGCACGGCACCTGCATTCACCAGGTTTCCATTGTGTGCGATCGCCACCGGGCCGCCATCCGTATTCGCACAAAAGGGCTGTGCGTTGCGTACCAGGCTCTCACCTGCCGTCGAGTAGCGTACGTGCCCGATCGCGTGGCGCCCCGGCAACCTGTCCAGCACCTTCTCGCTGAAGACATCGGACACCAGCCCCATCGCGCGGTGAACGAATTGCTCGCCAGTCTGGGCGGTGCAGATCCCGGCGCTCTCCTGGCCCCGGTGCTGGAGAGCGTAGAGCCCCAGGTAGGTGATGTTGGCCGCCTCGGCATGACCGTGGATGCCGAACACGCCGCACTCGTCCCGAGGCTTTTCGGAAGCATGGCCCTCGAGCAGGCAAGAAAGGGACTCGTCGGGGGGTCGGCACGTCATGGGGAGGGGACGCCTCGCAGTTCAGCCAGGGACGGACTGAGAGATGAAGATGTTTGCGAGAAGCAGATAATACATCACGGGAATCGCCAGCAGATTCGAATCGATCCGATCGAGGACGCCACCCGTTCCGGGCAGGATACCACCGCTGTCCTTCACCTGGGCATCGCGCTTGAGCAGAGACTCGACCAGATCACCCAGGATGCCGGCCACCGAGAGCAAGACGGCAAGGACGGCGCAGGCCAGATAGCTGAGATCATCCGAGAGCTCGGGCCAGAATGTATCGAACAGGGCCTTGCCGAAGAGTGCCACGATCATCCCCGCCCCCAGCGCCCCGGCCGCACCTTCGACGGTCTTGTTGGGGCTGACGAACGGTGCGAGCTTGTGCTTGCCGTAGGCTCCGCCCACGAAGTACGCGCCGGCGTCCCCGCCGATCACCACGGAGGCCGTGAAGAGCAGGAAGAAGGCGCCGGCATCGGGATGGATCCCGGCTGCGATATCGGGGCCGAAGCGCTGGGCCACCTGCGCATCGAAGCTGCGCAGCACGATCGCGTGGGAGAACAACCAGCCCACGTAGAAGACCCCGAAGAAGGTGCCGGAGATGCTGGCCAGCGATTCTGCGATCCGGGCCTTGCCGAGCTGCGCCACCATCACACCGAGCAGGACCGCGGAGAGCACCAGCGTGGCAAGGTACTCGCTGCCGACGTAGGCGATCACCGGAAGCGCTGCCGACGCCGTCATGCCGAGGGTCCGGAGCGGCTCGGCGCCCTTGGCCTCGATCATGTCGTAGAACTCGGTCACGCCAAACATGATGATCACGAGAACGGCAGCGAGCATCCAGAGACCGCCCTGGAGAATCAACAGGACGATCGGCGGGATCAGCAGCGCGGCCGTGATCAACCGCAGGGTCAGGTTGCTGCGGACCTTCTTGGCCGGGGACTCCGGGGAATCTGGGGAACTCGTCGGAATTTCGTCCTGCGTCGCGCCGCTCATCTCACCCTCGGCCGGTCGAGCCGAAGCCCCCGTCGCCCCTTGCGGTTTCGTCCAGAGGCTCGCCCGGTTTGACCGGTTCGAGAGTTGCTCTGACGACCGGGGCGATGACGAGCTGCGCGATACGTTCGCCGCGCTGCACCACGAAGGGCTCCTCTCCTCCGTTCCAGAGCAGCACCTGCAGCTCTCCCCGGTAGTCCGAGTCTATCGTACCCGGGGCATTCGGGAGCGTGAGGCCGTGGCGGAGCGCCAGGCCGCTTCGAGGGCGCACCTGGCCCTCGAAGCCGGCCGGAATCGCCAGACGTAGACCAGTCGGGATCGCAGCCCGACCCCCGGGCTCGATGCGCACGTCCTCCCGGACCGCTGCGCGCAGGTCGATCCCTGCTGAGCCCGCGGTGGCATAAGCCGGCAGGGGAAGGTCATCGCATCCATCGAGCCGTTCGACCCGGACGACGACCTCCCCTGCCGTCATGCCCTAGGAGCCGGGTGTGCCTTCGGCGATCGCACCGACCAGCGCTTCCTTGCGCGAGAGCCTGATGCGCCCGCTCGGGTCGATGTCGATGCATTTGACCAGCACCTCATCGCCCTCGGCCAGCACGTCGGTCACCGAATCGACCCGGCCTTCGGCCAGGTGGCTGATGTGCACCAGCCCGTCGGTGCCCGGGAAGATCTCGACGAAGGCGCCGAAATCGGTGATGCGCTTGACCTTGCCCGTGTAGAGCTTGTCGATCTCGGCTTCCTGGGTGAGCTCCTCGACCATCGCCTGGGCGCGTTCGAGAGAGGCCAGGTCCGGCGCGAAGACCGAAACCGAACCGCTGTCGTCCACCTCGACCTTGGAACCGCTCATCTCCTGGATGCCGCGGATCACCCGGCCTCCAGGTCCGATGATGTCGCGGATGCGATCCGGCTTGATCTGGATCACCTCCATCCGCGGTGCCCAATCCGAGAGGACCTCCCGGTGGCCGAAGCCAGGCAGCTCTTCCGCAGTGTCCCGCTCCATCGTCTCGAGGATGTGCAGCCGGCCGTCCCGAGCCTGGGCCAACGCCTCCTCCATGACCTTCCAATCGACGCTCTTGATCTTGATGTCCATCTGGAGCGCGGTGATGCCGTCCCGGGTGCCGGCGACCTTGAAGTCCATGTCGCCCAGATGATCCTCGTCGCCGAGGATGTCGGACAGCACGGCGTGCTTGTCGCCGGACTCGATCAGGCCCATCGCGATACCCGCCACCGGCGCCTTCAGCGGAACACCGGCATCCATCAGCGCCAGGGTGCCGGCGCAGATGGTGGCCATCGAGGACGAGCCGTTCGATTCCAGCACCTCGGAAACGACCCGCACCGTGTACGGGAAGTCGTCCTCGGAAGGCATCACGGACGAGAGCGCCCGCTCCGCCAGGTTGCCATGGCCGATGTCGCGACGCGAAGGCCCGCGCAGGAATCGCGCCTCCCCGACCGAGAAGGGCGGGAAGTTGTAGTGCAGCATGAATCGCTTGTCCGTACGGCCTTGCAGGGAATCGACCGTCTGCGCGTCAGCACCACTTCCGAGCGTGGTGTACACGAGCGCCTGGGTCTCTCCCCGCGTGAAGAGCGCCACACCGTGGGCCCGCGGCAGCGGTCTCACCTCACTGAAGATCTGCCGCACGTCCGCCGGTGCCCGACCGTCGATGCGCACGCCGTCGTCGAGCAACCGCTCGCGCATCAGATCGGAACGCAGATCGTGGAGCAGATCCTTGCTCTTGCCTGTCAGCGATCGGAGGCCCGCCTGGCGCTCCTCCACCGCATCGAGGGTGTCGAGGCTGACCTTCTCCTGGCGGAACTCGGTGGTGATCTCGTTCATCACCCCCTTCTCCACGTCGCTGATCGCGTCGTAGCGCTCCTTCTTGGTCTGGATGCGCACGGCCTCACGCAGCTTCGTCTCCGCCAGCTTGCGAATGCGACCCCCGAGCGCCGCATCCTCTTCGGGCTCCGCGAACTCGCGCTTCGGCTTGCCGGCCATCCCGCGAAGCTCGTCCTGGGCCTTCAGCAGCGGCTGGAGGTTCTCGTGACCGAACTGCAGGGCCTCGAGGATCTCGGCCTCGGTGGCCTCATGGGCGCCACCTTCGACCATCACCAGCGCCTTTTCGGAGCCGGCGACCACCAATTCCATCGCACTGGTCTGCAGCTGTTCATGGGTGGGGTTGATGGTGAGTTGCCCGTCGAGTTTCCCGATGCGCAGCGCCGCGATCGGGCCCTGGAACGGAAGATCGGAAATCGTCAGTGCGGTCGAGGCACCGATGAAGGCCGGCAGGTCCGGCGGGTTTTCGTTGTCGACGGCCAGCACGGTGGCGACCACGTGGACCTCGTCCACGTAGCCCGTCGGCCAGAGCGGCCGGATCGAGCGATCGATGAACCGGCAGACCAGGATCTCACGATCCGAGAGCCGCGCTTCGCGCTTGAAGAAGCCGCCCGGGATCTTCCCGGCAGCGGAAGTCTTCTCGACGAAATCGACCGTCAGCGGGAAGAAGCTCTGTCCCGGGCGAGGGTCGCCGTGAGAAGCCGTAACGAGGACGACTGTGCCCCCGTAGGTGACGAGCGTGGCCCCTGCGGCCTGCTTCGCGAGACGACCCGTCTCCAGTGTAAGCGGGCGACCCGCCAGATCGAGCGTCACGCTCGAAGGTTCGAACCAATATCCAGACATAACATACGTCTCCACCCGGCCACCCGTCTTGGGTTGGACCGGGATTCCTGAGGAGGCGGCGGGGGATGCCATGCTCGCGTCGAAATGCGGAATCGGGGATGGACGGAGGGGGCTGATTCAGTCCCTCCGGGCTCCGTCAATCACGGATTCGCACATTCCGGCCCGTGCCTGGCCCAGACCACTAAGGTGGGCCGCCTCGTTTGTGACCCGCCCGTCTCTCGGGCGGAGTGCCGCTCTCTCTTTCTAGCGGCGCAGACCCAGACGCGAAATCAGGGTCCGATAGCGCTCGGGGTCGATACCCCGAAGATAATCTAGCATCCGGCGCCGTTGGCTCACGAGCTTGAGCAGCCCGCGCCGGGAATGATGATCCTTCTTGTGGGTTTGGAAGTGCTCGGTCAGCTCCGTGATGCGTTCGCTCAGGAGCGCGACCTGTACTTCCGGTGAGCCCGTGTCCGAGTCATGGGTCCGGTACTCATTCAGGATTTCCAGTTTTCGCTGGGCGATCAAATTCTCGTTTTCCTAACGGCTTGATTGGGTCGAAGGTTTATCAGAGCAGCATCCGAGCAGCAAGGAACGCCCCGCGGGAAGATCAACTTCCGTCGAGCAGGCGAAGCGGATGGAGCCAACGATCCGGCCGCAACTCCATCACGGCCAGCATTTCGCCGCTGGGGATCAGCGCCGAAAGCCGGTCGCCCGGCCGGGGCGGGGGGCCCATTTCGAACTCACCGGAGGCCTCAGCCGCGGGGATCGCCGCCCCGTGGCCGACCTTCCTGGCTTGGACTGCGGTGAGACGCACCCGGGGCAACTCGAGGGCCTGGTCCGGCGGCGTCAGCTCGGCTTCGAGCTCACCAGCTTCGGCCAGGGCCTCCCAGGCCTCCGGGGTCCGCGCCTGCTCGAGCGTGAAGGGGCCGCTGCGGGTACGCCGCAGTCCCGAGAGGTGGGCGCCGCAACCGAGCTTCTCGCCCAGATCTGCGGCCAGGGTCCGCACATAGGTCCCGGGCGTGCAGTGCACCTCGATGCCGATCTCCGGCGGTTCATAGTGCGGCATCGAGATCTGATGGATCGTCACCGACCGCAGCTCGCGCTCGACCTCCTCTCCCTTGCGCGCCAGGCGGTAGAGGGGCACTCCGTCCTTCTTGACCGAGCTGTACATCGGCGGAAGCTGCTGGATCTCACCACGGAAAGCCTGAACAGCCTGCTTTACGACGGGCTCTTCCGGCAGCGGACCGTCGTGCTCATGGGTCACGCGGCCCTCGGCATCGAAGGTATCGGTGGACACGCCCAGCCGGATCGTTCCGACGTAGGTCTTCTGGCCGTCAGCCAGGAACGGCACGAGCTTGGTGGCGCCCCGGATTGCCAGGGGCAGGACGCCCGTAGCCAACGGGTCGAGCGTTCCCAGGTGACCGACCTTGCGGATGCCGAGCCAACGGCGGGCCGCATCCACCACGTCATGGGACGTCCAGCCGACCGGCTTGTCCACCACCAGGAAGCCGATCGGCCCCGGCGGGTCGGGTCGGCGGCGCCGCCTATTCCTCGCCATCGGAAACCTCCGCAATCAGTCCGAGGGTGTGTGCCCCGAGTGCGAGGGAACCATCGTGATGAAAGCGCAACTCCGGCACGCGCTTGATCGGCAGGGTGTGGGCGAGGCGCCGGCGCAGAAAGCCGGACGCGCTCTCCAGGCCCTCCTGCGTGGCCTGATCCACCTCCGGGTCAGCTTCGCCATGGTCGCCGTCCACGCCCATGCGGCTCCAATCGATGCGCGCATTGCGAAAGTCCGGCGAGAGATCGACGCGCGTGATCGTCACCAACTCGATGCGCGGGTCGGTGATCTCTTCGTGCAGGAGCCGCGCGAGTTCTCCGCGAATTTCCTCACTCACTCTTTCAGTCCGACGCGTCAAAGAATCTCGATCTCCTGAGAAGTCACTTCGGCCAGATGCAGGCCCTCGATGAAGTCGACGGCCTTCTCCAGACGTTGGCGGGCGATCTGCCCTTCATTCGCGGCCGTGGCCAAGCCGATCACTGCGATCTGCCAGGTGTCCTGGCCGCCCACCTCGGCAACGGACACGTTGAAACGGTTGCGCACCCTCTGCAGAATCGACTTGACGACTCCGCGCTTCTGTTTGAGCGACTGAGACCCATGAACGTGAAGCTCGACCCGGGCGGCCCCGACGAACATTGGCGTGGGCTAGAGCTCGGCGGCGTGTTCTTCGAGCTCGTAGGCCTCGATGACATCGCCGATCTTCACGTCGTTGAAGCCCTCGATCCCGATGCCGCATTCGAAACCGGTCTGAACCTCGCGAGTGTCGTCCTTGAAGCGCTTGAGCGAGGCGAACTTGCCCTCGAAGACGAGCACACCATCGCGCACCAGCCTGCAGCTGGCATTGCGGCGCATCAGGCCATCGGTGACATACGAGCCGGCGATCGTGCCGACCTTCGGGATCGTGAAGGTCTCTCGCACCTCGGCCTGGCCCAGCACCTTCTCCTTGATTGTCGGCGGAAGCAGGCCCGCCATCGCGGCTTTGATCTCGTCGACGACCTCGTAGATGATCTTGTAGATCCGAACGTCGACGCCTGCACTCTCGGCAGCCCGACGTGCCTTGGCATCCGGGCGAATGTGGAAACCGATGATGATCGCACCGCTCGCCTCGGCCAGCTGCACGTCCTTTTCGGTGACGCCGCCGACGGAGGCGTGAAGCACGTTCAGCTTCACCTTGTCCGTCGGAAGCTTCAACAGGGATTCGCGAATCGCCTCGGCCGAGCCCTGGGTATCGGCCTTGATGATCGTCGGCAGCTCGCGCGGCCCACCGTCCTCGGACTGCGCAAAGAGATCTTCCAGACTGACCCGGGGCCGCTTCGGAGCACCGGCCCGCTTGCGCTCCTGGTCTTCCCGATGCGTCACGATCTCCTTGGCTACCCGCTCGCTCTCTACGACGTGAGCGACATCGCCCGCGTTCGGGACACCAGAGAGACCCACGACCTGGACCGGCATGGACGGCGGCGCTTCCTTCAGCACATCGCCCCTGTCATTCATCATCGTGCGGACCTTGCCCGAATGGGTACCCACGACGAGCACATCGCCGCACTGGAGCGTGCCTTCCTGGACAAGCACTGTGGCCACCGGCCCGCGGCCCTTGTCGAGCTCGGACTCGAGTACCACGCCCTTGGCCCGCACTGTCGGATCGGCTTTCGGATCGATCAGCTCGGTCTGGAGCAGCACGGCCTCGAGCAACTTGTCGAGGTTCGTCTTCTTCGTGGCCGAGATGTCGATGGCCAGTACCTCGCCGCCAAAGTCTTCGACGACGACGTTGTGCTCCATCAAACGCTGGCGGGCCACCTGCGGGTTCGCATCCGGCAGGTCGCATTTGTTCACCGCCACGACGATCGGCACACCCGCCGCGTGGGAGTGATCGATGGCCTCGATGGTCTGCGGCATGATGCCTTCGCCGGCCGCGATCACGAGGATCACCAGGTCGGTCGCCTGAGCGCCACGGGCGCGCATCGCGGTAAAGGCGGCGTGGCCGGGGGTATCGATGAAGGTCAACGTGCCCTGAGGCAACGTGACCTGGTAGGCGCCGATGTGCTGGGTGATGCCGCCAGCTTCGCCCCCAACGACATCGGTCTCGCGAAGAGCGTCGAGCAGCGACGTCTTGCCGTGGTCGACGTGGCCCATCACGGTCACCACCACCGGACGCGGCTGGAGGTTCCCCCCGGTGCCTTCACTGGTGGCGTCCAGGAATTCGTGCTCCTGGAAGCCCACATCCTGGACCTCGAAGCCGAACTCCTTGGCCACCTGCTCGGCCGTCGACACATCGACCGTCTGGTTGACTGCGACCATGGTGCCGAGTGCCATCAGCTTGCCCTGGACCAGGGCAGCCTTGGCGCCGAGCTGTTTGGCCAGCTCGCCCACACTGATCTCGCCCTGAACGCGAACCACCTTGCTCTCCTGCGTCGCAGCCTGGGCGACCTTCGGCGCGCTCGAGGGAGCATCGCGGCGCCGGCGACGCGGATTCGAAATCGCGCGGCTATCCACCGGTGCCTGACGACCGGTGGTCCGGCTCGTCACCTGGCGGGCGATCTGCTCCTGCTCGCGGAGGTTCACGACTTCCTTGGCCTGCTTGCGCTGACGTGCAGTCCGGGCGGCCGCGGGGCCGGTCTCCGGACCGGTCTGGGCGGGGCGTCGCGGAGCACCCTCTGAAGCCGGGCGGGCGGGCGCAGGCCTCGCAGCGGGCTGGGCCGCCGACTGGGGTGCGGGCTGGGCTGCCGGCTCGGGCGCGACTTCGAGCGTGGTTTCGGGCGTGGCCGCTTCCGGGGCGGTCGGCTCCGCAACTTCGCCGGCTTCCTCCAGCGGGGCGGCATCGGACGCCGGCTCCAACTCGACCGGTTCTGCAGACGGGGCGACTTCGACCGGTGCCTCGGGTGCGACCTCTGCCGCGGGCAACTCCGGCTCCGGCGCCTTCTTCTTGCGCCGGCGGATCACCGCGGTCCCGCCCCGTGCCTGGACCCGTGCCTCGGTGACACGATCGGATTTCTTGGCACCGAGCTTCTCGCGCAGCAGGTCCGCCTGCTCGGGATCGACCGAGGCCATGGCGTTCTTCAGCTCGATACCGACCGCGCCCGCCTTCTCGACGAACTCGTTCCGCTCGATGCCGAGCTCTTCCGCGATTTTGTAGGCCCTTACGTTCGCCATGTACTCCCGCGCCAACCTTGGAGATAGGGTCCGGCTTCGCCCGGATCAGCCTTCGTTCTCGTCCCCGGACTCGCCCTCTTCCGTCGGAGCCGCGGCCTCCGCCGCCGCGGCCTCCGCCGCTGCCTTCGCCGCCACCGCCGCCTCAGCGGCCTCGGCAGCCTCGCGCTCTGCGGCCTCGACCGCAGCGCGCTCCGCCTCTTCCGCCTTCACGACGGCCAATTCTGCTGCCTTCTCCCGGATCCGCTGGGCTCCAGCTTCGTCGACTCCGGGCAGTGTCATCAGGAACTCGGTATCGCTCTCGACCAGGCCCTCGAGAGATGCAACCCCTTGCTGGAGCAGCTGCTCGGCCTCGGCCTCGCCGCAGCCCTCGATCACCGAAACCGCCTCTGCCAACCACGCGGCAACCTCTCGCATCCGTGATTCGCTCTTGATGTCGATCTTCCAGCCCGTCAGCTGCACGGCCAGGCGCACATTCTGGCCCTTGCGGCCAATCGCCAGGGAGAGCTGGTCATCCGGAACGATCACATCCATGGTCTGCGCCGGCTCGTCTATGATGACTTTCGAAACCTGGGCAGGCGAGAGAGCGCTACAGACATAACGAGCCGGATCGCCACTCCAGGGCACGATATCGATGCGCTCGCCGCGCAGCTCCTGCACCACCGATTGCACGCGGCTGCCCTTCATGCCGACGCAGGCGCCTACCGGATCGACATCGCCGTCACGAGAAGCGACGGCCACCTTCGAGCGGCCACCCGGCTCGCGGGCCGCCGATGCGATCTGGACGATGCCTTCGTAAATCTCGGGGACTTCCTGTTCGAAAAGCTTGGTCAGCAGCTTGATGCTGGCCCGAGAGAGTACGACCTGCGCGCCCTTGGTCTGGTTGTTCACATCGAGCACGTAGGCGCGAATGCGGTCGCCCGGGCGGTAGTTCTCCCGAGGCACCTGCTCCTTGGCCGGAAGAATCGCCTCCGAGCGGCCCAGATCGACGATGATCGAGCCCTTCTCGAAACGGCGCACGATCCCGTTCACGACGTCGCCAAGCCGATCCTTGAACTCGTCGAAGACGATCTCCCGCTCGGCATCGCGAACCCGCTGGATGATCACCTGCTTCGCAGTCTGGGCGAGAATGCGTCCGAAGCCCTCGGTATTGAGCTTGATGCCGATCTCGTCACCCATCTCGGCTTCCGGATCGAACTCCCGGGCCTCGGCCATGGTGATGTGGGTATCCCGATTGGTGACGACGTCGACCACCTCTCGGAATTCGAAGAGCTCGATCTCGGCCGTTTCCTCGTTGAAACGGGCCTCGATTTCCTTGTCCTGACCGTACTTCTTGCGTGCGGCCTGCTTCATCGCCTCTTCGAGGGCGCTGATGATCGAGGCGCGATCGATGCCTTTGTCCTTGGCGATCTGATCGATCTCTCGTTTGAGCGGTTCGAGGTTCATGACGTCTCCTCGATGGCTTCAGGACGCCCGCTCGGTGCGCTTGGCACCGGACGCGAAGTCGTCTCTGGTAAACTGATAGAGCGTGCGGGCGCGGGCCACGGCCTCGAACGGAACCTCGCGGGGCTCGCCGTCGACCTCGACCTCGACCACCCTTCCGTCGAAGGCCAGTAGCTTGCCTTTGAAACGGCGGCGTCCCTCGACCTGCTGATGGGTCTCGATCTTCACCTCTTGACCGCAGGCATTGTGGAAGTCCTTCTCCCGGGAAAGTGTGCGATCGAGCCCGGGCGAAGAGACCTCCAGCTGATAGCGGCCCGGCACCAGATCGGCGGCATCGAGACCCACCGCGATCTCACGCGAAACGGCAGCGCAGTGCTCGATCGGAACCTTGCCGTCGGCCTCGGCCGTATCCACGACGACACGCACGGTCCAGGGCGCGCGCCCCTGCCGCAATTCGACATCGACCAATTCCAGGCCGTGATCTATGACGATCGGTTCGATCAACACTCGGTACCCTTCCGGGATGTCCCGGTACATGCTGCCCCTGTTCTGCCGGCTCCCGCGCTAGATGAAACCCGCCCGACCCAAGAAGTGCGCTCAGGCGATAGCGATCCCCTTGCCTGGAAGCTCGAAACCAGCTCCACAAACAAAAAAAGTGGACCGAGCGCCCACCTCTTCCACGCGACCTAAGCTGGCGTAACCTATCCAAACCATTGAGGTTTGGCAACCAAATGCCTGTCTCTTGACGGGCCTTTGGGTTCCCTCGGGGACAAGGGCAATTTCGATCCATATTCAGTTCGGGCAGGATCGCATCGGCCAGACCAGCCGCCGGGCCATGGAGGCCTACGGAGCGAGAATGAACCCTCGCAGGCAAACCCCAAACGGGGCTACACGTCCACACGACGTGACATCCGAATCGCGTCCTCTCCCCCTGGGTAATAGCGGCCCCGGACGCCATCCTCGCGGAATCCGAGCGCGGCGTAGAAGGCCCTGGCTCCGGCATTTCCTGCACGGACCTCGAGAACGATGACCGTAGGGAGAGGTGTCTCGGTTGCAGCCGCCTCGATCAGAGCCCGGCCCATGCCCGTACGTCGCGCCGCAGCGGCCACGCCCATCCAGAGGATCTCGACTTCATCCTCCACCCGCTGTGCCAGCAGGAAACCCATGAGCGAGGCGCCGGCCGAAGCCACCCAGAGCCGGCCCGGTGCGGCGTCCAGATAGCGGGCGAGACCAGAGGCATCTCCAGCCGCGGGAAGCACCTTCGCCGCCAACTCTTCGACCGCCGGGAGATCCGCTCTCCGGCCCCGCCGCAACACGAAATCCGGGGCCCTCCGCGCACCGCGCATCAACCACGTGGCGCCTTGATCTTGAAGGTCCGGAGCTTCCGAGAGAGGCTCTCGCGCGCCATACCGATCGACTCCGCGGTGCGAGAGATGTTCCAATCGTTCTCTTCCAGCCGCTCCACGAGGAAACGCCGCTCGAACTCCTTGCGCGCCTCTTCGAGGGTCAGTTCATCGTTGGCCTCAGAACGCCCGCCCGCGCGGATCTCTTCGGGCAAGTCGCGATCGCGGATCCGGGGGCCCGGAGTCATCAGCACGAGGCGTTCGATCAGGTTCCGCAGCTCGCGTACGTTGCCGGGCCACGGGTAGGCCTGGAGCAGATTCATCGCCCGCGCAGCAATCTCCTTCGGGGCCGATCCGGACTCGCTGCAGAAATCCTCGGCAAAGGCGCTCGCCAGGGTCGGGATGTCCCCTTTGCGCTCGCGCAGTGGAGGCACGTGGAACGGGATCACGTTCAAGCGGTAGTAGAGATCCTCCCGGAACGTGCCGTCCTGGATCTCCTTCTCGAGGTTCTTGTTCGTGGCGGCGATCACCCGCACGTCGACATCGAGGGTTTCCGTACCGCCCACGCGTTCGAATTTGTGCTCCTGCAGAATGCGCAGGATCTTCGCCTGGGTGCGCAGGCTCATATCGGCAATCTCGTCGAGGAAGATCGTTCCCTGATTCGCCAGCTCGAACTTCCCGTGTTTTCGCGCGATGGCGCCGGTGAATGCGCCCTTCTCGTGCCCGAAGAGCTCAGACTCGATCAGCTCCTCCGGAATCGCCGCGCAATTCACTTCGACGAAGGGATGATCCGCGCGCTTGCTCTGCACGTGGATCTGCTTCGCGACCATCTCCTTGCCGGTACCGTTCTCGCCGGTGATCAACACCCAGCCATTCGTCGGTGCAGCGACCTGGATCTGCTCCTTGAGCTTCCGGATCGGTGGCGCATCGCCCAGGATCTCGTGGGCCCGTATCGACTCGGCGCGCAGCCGCACGTTCTCGGTCCTGAGCTTCGATCGCTCCAGGGCGTTCCGGATGATCAGCAGCAGCTTCTCGACGGAGAGCGGTTTCTCGGCGAAATCGAAGGCACCGAGCTGGGTAGCGCGTACCGCGGTCTCGATCGTGCCGTGGCCACTCATCATCACCACCGGCAGGTCCGGCCAGCTCTGACGAAGCTCTTCCAGGATTTCGATCCCGTCCCGGCCCGGCATCGCGATGTCGAGCAGCACCAGATCCGGCAGATCCTCACGGATCGCGGCGAGGGCCTTCTCGCCATCCCCAACCCCATCGGTGGAGAAGCCTTCATCAGAGAGGATCCCCGCCAGCGAGCGGCGGATGCTCTCCTCGTCGTCGACGATCAGGATACGACTCACGGCGGAGGGAGCGTCCGGTCTGGCGCCGCCACTGTCAACGGCCGCCGAGGCGGCGGCCGTGAAGGGACCGCGACAACGCTCGATATGACCCTGGCCCGTTCGCAGGAAGTGGGTGCGCGCCCCCCGCCAGCGATCGGCTCATTGTCGGAGCAAAATCCCGCGGCCCCTTCGGTGCCTGATTGCCCATCTGGCATCGGCGAAGGTCGCATGGGCTCCCTGGCCAGGCATCGCCCATTTGGGGGGGGGTCGGGGGGCTCCCGTTGGATTCTAGAGGGGAACGGGTGGCGTTCCCCGCGCATTCAGGTGCTCTTGACGGGCAGCTCGACGATGAAACGCGTACCCGTGGGCTTGCGCTCGTGCACGCGGATGTAGCCGTGATGGTCGGCGACGATGCGCGACACGATCGCGAGCCCGAGCCCGGTACCGTGGTCCTTGGTCGAATAGTAGGGTTCGAAGACCCGGCGCCTGTCCTCGGCACGAACCCCGACTCCGTCGTCCTCGATCTCGAGCCGAACCGTCTGGAGTGGCGTGTCGTGGAATGTCCGCACGGTCACCGCTCCCGGACGGCCTGCATCCCCGATGGCCGCACAGCCATTGTCGATCAGGTTGGTCAGCACGCGTCGCAGCTGCTCCCGATCGAAATCGACTTTGGGAAGGCTCCCATCCAGCTCCATTTCGAAGACCACGCCTTCGGTTCCGGCGTAGCTCGAAACAGCTTCCTGGACGAGTTGATTGAGATCATCGGGAAGTGGCTTCGCCGCGGGCAAGCGCGCAAAGTTGGAGAACTCGTTCACCAGCACCTTCAAGCCTTCGACCTGGCTGGTGATGGTATCCACGCACTCGTCGAGCACCTGGGCATCTTCAGGAGCATCAGCGAGCCGGCCGCGGAGGCGGCGACGGATGCGCTGGGCGGAGAGCTGGATCGGCGTCAACGGGTTCTTGATCTCATGGGCGATGCGCCGCGCGACCTCACGCCAGGCCGCCATCCGCTGGGCGCGAACCTCCTGGGTGTAGTCGTCGAAGACGATCACAGAGCCGAGCGGCCGACCCTCATCGTCCTGCAGCAGGGAGAGCGTGACCGCCAGCGTATGCACGTCTTCACCGCTCGGAACCAAGGCCTGACGGCGGACGCTCTCCCGGATGCCGGCCCGCGTCTGTGCCTGGAGTTCCCGAATCACGTCGAGGATCTCCGGCTGTTCGAGCACGTCGTCGAGTTTGCTTCCGATCATCGGCGTGCCGGGTGCCAACGCGAGCAGCCGCTCCGCCGCCGGATTGATCGTTCCGATCCGTCCGTCCGCATCCAGCGAGACGACTCCGGCATCGACATTGCGCAGCACGATCTCCATGTAGGCCCGGCGTTGGTCGAGCTCCGCATTGCTGAGCTCGAGGCCCGAGAGCGCCTCTCGAAGATCCTTCGTCATCTGGTTGAACGAATTCACGAGGAAACCGATCTCATCCTCGGATTCCTGGGGAATCACGACGCTGAGGTCGCCCTTGGCCACGAGCTCCGTGCCCTCGGCAAGCAGACGAATGGGCGTCGTCACACCTTTGGCAATCCGCAGCCCCCACCAGGTGGCGAACAGTACGATGACCAGCGAGAAGAGCAGCAGCACCAGCTTGTAGACCCCGGCGATGCGGCCCGTCAGCGGTTTGATCGCCCGGTACTCATCCACTGCATTGCGGATCGTGTCCACTTTGTAGACGAGCGCATGCGGGACGAGGTGGTTGACGACGACCGCACCGACGATTTCATCGGCGCGAATGGGGTTGGAAGAACGGATCGGCACGGCACCGCGAATCACGTCGCCGAGATCGGACCCGGTGCCCTCGACCAGCGTGGTGCTCTCTCCGGCCAGGGCCGATGCGACGATCGCGCTCTCCCGTTTGACGAACGCATCGGCGGGGATCTCCGGGTTCACCAGCGTCGCGATCGGCTCGGCCTCGGCGAACGGAAAGATCTGCACCACACCCAGGTTGTACTCTCGTTGCTTTCGCTGAACGAAGGCCTCGAGCTCGGTGCGCTGGTCCTCGCGCAACAACCTCTCCTGGGTGATCTGCAGCGCGATGCGCTCGCCGAAGTGCAGCGCATTGCGCGCCCAGGCGTCGTAGTAGGCGTCGGCCACCTCCCGGCTGTCATCAATGGCCCGGTCCATCTGGAGACCGAACCAGGCATTGATCGACGCGGTGATGAACGAGGACGACACCACGTACTGCACGCCCATCGGCACTGCGGCCATCACGAACAGCGCCAACACGAACTTCAGGTTCAGGTGCGAGCCGAGTGTCCCCGAGCGCCGTTCGAAGATCAGCTTCACGAAGGCGCGGCCGATCAGATAGACCAGGCCGACGATCAGCACGACGTTGAAGACGTTCAGGAACAGGAAGAGCAGGCTGTCGCCAAAAGGCAGTGCCTCAGGGAGGCTGGCCACCCTCTGCTCGACCAGCACCACGGCCCCGATCGCGGCCAGTACCCCGGCGGTGATCAATAGATCCCGCCGCCTCCGACGCTGCTCAGCGTCAGGCAAGTACTGGTGCGAAACCTGGTGTTCGCCGTCCGAACCCATGGGATCCGGCCCGGCGGGCGAAGAGGTCGGCATGGCAGCTCCGTAAGCCCTGGAAAAACTTAATCAATGTGAAATTTCGCAGCAAGCGGATCGGGGTCAAGCCCAGTCCTCTATGGGCCGATGAGACCGCCGGGAGAGCCGACTCGGCCCTCCCCTGGGGGGTAGACAGTGGACGCGAATCTGGAGGGACTTCGCGCCCGGTTCGATGCGAATCCGGGCGACAGCCTCGCTTTCGAAGCGCTGGAAGAAGCGCATTTCCTGGCGGGCGAATGGAGCGCATTGGTCGCTCTGTACGAACACCGGCTGGAGGCCGATGAACTGGACGCGGCGGCCCACGCCCCGGTCCGCGCCCGCCTGGTGCTTCGGCTGGCCCAGGTCCAGGAGGAGCGCTGCATGGACCCCGAGCGGGCGATGGCCCTGTTCGAAGAGGCCGTGAAGCTCGATCCGGGGCACCGCCCCGCGCTGGCCCAGCTGCGTCGGATCTTCTCCCAACGGGAGCAGTGGGATCGCTATCTCCAGCTCACCCAGCAGGAAGCCAATCTGCCGATGCGCCCGAGCGAGCAGGCAGCCTTCGCGACCGAGCTCGGCGAGGTCTGGTTGCACAAGCTCGGGGATCCGCAGCAGGCCGTGACCCATTTCGAGACCGCCCTCGAAGCCGATGGCGACTACGTGAGCGCCTTGCTGGGCCTGGCCGACGCCCAGAAGCGCCTTCGCGCGCCAGAACTGGCCGTCGTGGCATTGGAACGCGCGATCGAGCGCCTGCGCGGCACCGAACGCGCCCCGGTCCTGGTTTCGCTGGGCCTTCTGCTGCGCCGCGATCTGAACAATCCGGAACGGGCGCTGCAGGCCATCAAACGCGCTCTCACCGACGATCCCGGAAACGAGGCCGCCCTCGAGGCCCTGGCAGAGAACGCCTCGGCCGAGAACGATTGGGACAAGTTCGAGGATCTGATGGAGCGCCGCTACCAGGCGACCCAGGACGATCTGCGCCGTCTGGCCATCGCTCACGATGCGGGCCGCATACAACTGGAGGAAAGACGCAGCGCCGAAGGCGCGCGCCTCTGGTTCGAGCGCGCACTCGCGCTATTCCCGGACGACCCGGTCGTGCATCTATACCTGGCCGACGTGGCAAGGCTCTCCGGCGATCAGGAGGCCGTGGCGGACCATCTACGCCAGGCCTCGGCGCTCGCAGACGAAGCGGCCCCGGTCGATGTCCTGCACGAGAGCGCCCAGCTGGCCACCGATCAGGGCGACGACGAATTCGCGGCCGAGCAACTGCAACGCGCGCTT
The DNA here is from genome assembly GCA_024226235.1 of bacterium. Lineage (GTDB taxonomy): Bacteria > Myxococcota_A > UBA9160 > UBA9160 > UBA6930. Next base: position 792 of record JAAELW010000274.1, on the reverse strand, counting down.
GCTCGCCAGCCGGGCGACGCGATCCTGCGTGCAGATCTGATCTCGGTGCTGGATCGACTTGGCCGACACGGAGAGCTGCTCGATCTGCTGATCGCCGACGCTGAACAAGCAGAACCGGAATCCGACGAACAGGCAGCCGCATGGTTGCGCGTCGGAACCCATCGCGAGGAGCGGCTGGGAGATGCGGAAGCAGCGCAGCAGGACTACCAACGCGCCTTCGAAATCGACCCCGGATCCGAAGCCGCGAGCAGCGCACTGATCCGCGCGCTCACGGAGCAAGAGGCCTGGCGCGAACTCGAGCAGCTCCACCGACATGTCTTGGACACCGGCTCGACCCCCACCGCCCGCCGCAGTCAGGCAGCCTGTGCGCTTGGCAACCTGCTTCTCGGGCAATCCCTCGATCTCGACGCTGCCGCAGACGCATTCCAGCGCGGCCTCGACCTGGACGCCGGATGCACCGAGGCGCGCGAAGGCCTCGAACGCGTTGCCCTGACGCGCGGTGACGACGATTCGCTGCTTGCCGCGTTCGAGCGCGAAGCCCGGGTGACGAGCGATCGCGAACGGCTCGGCTTCCTGGTCTGGGAGCTGGCGCGGATCTACGAGGCCCGGGAAGAGCCGGCCCTCGCCCTCGAGTGGCTGGTGCACCTCTCCCAGGCAAGCCCAGAAGACATCCGCGCCCTCGAAGGCTGCGCTCGATTGCAGGAGCAGCTGGATGAGCAGGCGAACCTTTGCGCCAGCCTCGAACGCCTCGATCCCCTTCTCTCGGGCAGCGAGCAGGCCAAGAACCGCAAG
>JAAELW010000273.1 GCA_024226235.1 bacterium | reverse complement strand
GGCGCGCGCCTTGGCCAGGCGGTGTTCGCCAGGATTGCGGAGCTGAAGGTGCCCAGCGTTTGCGCGATCAACGGGGTCTGCCTGGGCGGAGGGACGGAGCTGGCTTTGGCCTGCTCGTTTCGGATCGCCTCGGATGACCGGAAGGTCAAGATCGGTCTCCCGGAGGTCCAGCTGGGGATTATTCCGGGGTTCGGCGGCACCCAGCGGATGCCCCGCCTGATCGGATTGCAGCAATCGCTGGGACTGATCTTGACCGGCCGGCAGCTCGATGCCCGCAAAGCAAGAAAGATCGGCCTGATCGACCTGATCGTCCCGGCCTCCTATCTCGAACGGGAGGCGGTGCGGCTCCTGAAGCAAGCATCCGATCGGGGCATCGCCGCGACGGTGCGTTCCATTCGCTCCAAGCGTGGAATGGTCGATCGCATGATGGAGGAGTTCGGGCCGCTGCGGCGCTACGTGCTGGGGCAGGCGCGCAAGCGGACTGCGGCCAAGGCGGATCCCGAGAACTACCCTGCGCCCCATCGTGCGATCGAGGCGATCGAGGCGGCTTTCACCCACGAGCCCGAACAGGGGTTCGATCGCGAGGCCAGGATTCTCGGCGAGCTGGTGCCGACGAGGACCTCG
>JAAELW010000272.1 GCA_024226235.1 bacterium | reverse complement strand
TGAGCGGCTTCGAGCCGACCGTCAGGGTGCCTAGCAGGTACCAGATCGACACCATTGCGCAGACATTGACCTGCTGGGACATGTGTCCGAAACCCCACCAGGTAATGCGGTACCACGCCGGGTCGGGGGTTCCAATCAGGTCGAGAGACCACAGGAAAGCCGGGATGATCGCAGCGGCGCCGTGCAGCACCGTGACGACACCGATGATCGCTGCCGCGTTTGCACCGAACACGACGAGAGGCACCGAGCCCTCGTAGGTGCGATCACGTTTCGCGATATAGACCGTCGCGAGGTAGTTGAAGACGCCGATCAGCGTGCCTACCGCGAACAGGATGATCCCGAGGTAGAAATCCCAACTCGCCCGGAGCGGCACGTAGGAGGTCATCAGAACGTCGCTCTTCCCGCTGAAGATCGCGACATCGACCATGATCCCGCCGATCACCATCAGGGCCAGGCAGGCGTAGGCTGCCTTCTTCGACGCCAACCTCGTATTCAGAAGGACGGTGCCCGCGAAATAGAGCACCGCGATCTCGAAGTTCAGGATCCAGAAGACCAGCATGTTGAGACCATGCAGGGTCAAGATGCGGTAGTACCACTGGGCATCCAGCAGATGGACGGCGGGCCATCTCGTAAGCGCTAGGAGCAACGCGCCGATGCCGCCGATCAACAAGAAGACGACGGCAACGACGGCGTGCCAACGGATGAATTGCTGGCCGGTCAGACAGACCGGAAGTGAAGTGGTATCGCAGGAACGAACCTCGTTTTCCGGGTGGTTTCCGACGACGGGAAGACCTTCTACTGCGCTGGTCATGGGTCTCTCCTAATCCTCGACGATGATCCGGCCGGTCATGGTGTGATGGCCGATACCGCAGAATTCGTTGCAAATGATGGGGAACACTCCGGAACTGGTCGGCCGGATCGTCAGCACGTGGTCATAGCCCGGCAGCACCTGGAAATTCATGTTCAGGGGCTGCAATGAGAAGCCGTGCTGCAGATCGAGCGACGAAAGGTGCAGGCGATACTCCTGCCCCTTCTTGAGCTTGATGATCGGGTAGTAGGCCCACATGCGCGCCAGCAGATATCCGTCGCCGCCAGGCGGGATCTCAACGATCGGGATCCCGTTTTCCTTGCCGACCGTATTGGCACCGACGAACTGCCCGACGCGTGTCGAGAATTCCGCGGCCGTGACTTTGTAGGACTCACCCGCAGAATTCTGTTTGCCGTAGAAGTGCCAATAGGGCATGGCCAGCGACAGGACGATGCACCAACAGATCGCCAGGCCCACCCAGAGTCGTTCGGCTCCGGACGGCGCTTTGAACCAACCCGCGGCCGGGGTGTGGATACTCATTCCTGTTCCTCCCGTTCATTTCGATGACGTGTCAAGGCAGGGTGGCCGCGGGGACCAGCAAGACCTCGATCCAGCCCCAGACCGTATAGGAAACCGTTGGAAGCACGACTCCCAACACGAGCAGGAGCCAGGTGTTGTCCATCAACTTCTGAATCGGGTGCTTTCCGTCCGCATCTCGTGAAGCCATCTCTTCCTCCATGCTCCCTCGGAGCCTTGGTTGGCGGTTCGTAATCCTATTCCGGCACCTCGCCCCCAGACGATGGCGACGACGACGAGGAAGAGCACCCCGCCGAGTACCGCAATGAGCCCGCCAAAACCCATCACGCCCAATCCAATACTCTCTGCCAGGCCGCGAGTCGCCTGCTCGGCACCATATGCCTTGCGAGACATTCCATAGGCCCCAGCCATCGCGAAGCCGGCAGCGAACACCATCTGCCCGATACCGTACACAACGGGCTGCAAGCTGGCGGCGCGCTTGATCCTGGGGGTATCGACCCCTAGCCCCAGACCGTCCAGCACCAGGTAGCAGAACGTCATGAACGCGGCAGTGATGCCTCCGATCGACGCGTGATAGTGGGCGGGGACCATCGTATTGGAGCCTTGGATCAGCGCGCCGAGCGAGAAGCCGAGCAATGTCAGGACCACACTGACCAGAAAGCCGGGGATCCGGGGGTCCCGAAGAGACGAAGCGTCGATGCGACCCTCCCGTCGGGCTTGCAGCAGTGCCCGGCTGCAGAGCACGAGGAAGACCGTGACGACCGGAAAAATCGACCAGCGCATCAGATCGGTGAATCCGGCGCGATAGGCACTGCTCGCTGTGCCCTGCATCGCCAGAAAGGGCGAGAACAGCCAGGGCAGCACCATCGCGAGCAAGAGGAATCTGGCGGTGCGCTCGTCGACGGGCGATCGGCCGAGCACGGAGTTCAGCAGGATCAACCACACGGTCACCATCGCGATGCTGCAGGTGAGCTGCAGCACGTGCCCGCCACCCCAGACGAGCTGCTCGTAGTAGACTTCGGTCGGGAGCCCCGGAGCGACCTGCCACCATGAAACTGCGAAGGTAAGGGCCGCCAACAGCAGTCCGAGTGCCGTTGCGCGAATGCCGACGCGCGCGGCGGGCGGAACCTCGATGAAAGCCGGCCGGGGTTCACTCGTCGGAAGCAGCCGGCGGCCGGCGAAGCTCGTGAGCACACCGACCCCGAAGACGATCTGGCCCGCGCCGAACAGCCAATGATCGATCATCGGGATGTAGTTCGAGAGGATGGGCTCGCCGCGAGACATCGCCGCAGCCGTCAGGAGCATCACCACACCCACGGCACTGATGTGGGCCGAGTACCGCGCAGCCCAGCTCGGCGCACGTCGTCCCGGAACCAGGAAGAGCATCGCGGCGATGAAGGAGTAGAACCAGGCTACCAGCGCCAGGTTGACGTGAACTACCAGACCACGCTTGAAGAAGAGCGGATCGGTGACGAGGCGGTCGAACGGAGGCATGCGTCCGACCACGACGACGAGCGAGAACAGGCCGGCAAGGACCAGGACACCGACCGCCAAGCCGAGCCACTTCCGTGCAGCGCGCGCTTCCGAGAGGCCGACGGAGCCCCTCGACATGTCACTCGCCACGGCGTTGTCCCTTCGATTCACGAACAGATTCACGGACACCCGGGGTCGAGTTGAATAGTAGACAAATAGATCTACTGATCGGTTGCCCATTTTAGGTGCAACAGTACCCGTAAGTCAACCCCAGATATGGGGCACCGCTCCGGGTGAGGGTGACGGAGCCAGGCGTGTACGTCCAATGGGGTACTCACCGGCGTCCCCCGGAGGGGGAGCGCTCGCGTCTATTGGAGCCTTGCGGAACCGGTCGCGCCCGGAGCTTTGCAGCGAAGCGCTGAGGTCATCCCTCCTCGCGACGCCGCAAAGCTCGGGCGCTCGGGTTCCGTATCGCTAATTCTCGATCGGCCCGGCCTTCTTGATCTGCTCGAGCAGATCGTTGTCCCACTCGCCTTCGACCTGGACGTGCGCGGCGGCCCCCTTGAGGACCGCATCGATCAGGTTGTGGTTCAGGTATACGTAGAGACCCGGCTGCCTGAAGGTGTAGAGCGCGGCGCCGGCGGCGCCCCCCGGAATGAACCAGGTTTCCAGGTTGGTGTCCGGCGGATCCGCGAACGAACCGGCCTGCCAGACATGGTCGCCGTGACCACCGATCAGGTGCGGCCGGGTGTCGCGGTTCGCCTGCGAGTGGAGGAAGAGCACGGTCTCGCCCACTTTCGCGGTCAGTGAGTTGTCGCCCGTCAATGCGCCCACCGCGCCGTTGAACACGACGTGGCTAGGCTCGTTGGTCTTCATGACTTCGAGGGTGTCGGACATCGCGACCACGGCGGAATCGTACTTCATGTAGCCTCCACCGGGACCTTTCGGGACGTAGAAGTCCTGCTCGCCGATGTAGTAGGCCTTGTCGTACTTGAGCGGATTCCCATCACGGTCCTTCAGGCCGTCGCGTGGCAACACCATGATGGCGCCGTTCATTCCCGCGACCACGTGGTAGGGAATCATCACTCCACCCGGGGCGCAGTGGTAGACGAACACGCCCGGTTTCGTCGCCTTGAAACGGATCGTCGCCTCCTGACCGGGGTTGACCAGCGTCATCCCGGCTCCGCCTAGCGCGCCGGTCACCGCGTGGAGATCGATATTGTGGCCCATGAGGTTCGATTTCGTCGAACCATCCCAATTCGCGGTGTCGGCGACGCTGTCGCTGCGGTCCCTCGGATTGACCACCGTGAGTTCCACGTAGTCGCCTTCGTGCACGACGATCATCGGTGCCGGAACGCTTCCCTGGAAGGTCAGTGCATTGATCTCGGTCCCGAGATTGTCGATCACCAGCTTCCGCTCTTCCACGACGAGCCGCACTTCGACGATCTTCGGGCCACCCTTGGCGACGATCGAATGCTTCGGGAGGAACGGAGGCTTCACGAGCTCCTGTGTTACGCGTTCGAGACCCTCTGCCTTCGACGGCTTGTCCGCCTGCGCGGGAAACGCTGCCATCACAACGAATGCCATCAGTACTGCGTAGACCTTCATCTTCACGACTCAATCCTCCATATGATGTTGATGTGGTTTGGACTCGGATGCCGGCGTCGGAGCTTTTTCCTGCAACACCGCGAACACTGCCTCCGCCATCTCGTCGAGCGGCGAGCCGTTGAAGAAGATCGCCCGGGTTCGGCCGACCTTGTCGAGCAGGTAGATCTGCTGGGAGTGCGCGTACAGAAAGGCTTCCTCGACGAGCGGCTTCGATCGGTTGTGCTTCGTGGTCACCTTCATGCCATGGCTCGCATCGTGCCTCACCAGATAGAGCGCAGCGATCCGATCCATCTCCTGCTGGCTGCCGGTCAGACCGATGAACCGGGCGTCGAAACGCGCGAGATACTCCTGAAGGTGTTCAGCCGTGTCGTTCTCCGGATCGACCGTGACCAGCAAGACCTGCACGTCGTCCGCCTTTGGCCCGAGCTTCCGTGTCAGCGATTGGAGATGGGACAGCGTCGCGGGGCAGACGTCCTGGCAACTCGTGTACCCAAAGAACAGCAATACGGCCTTGCCCGCGAACTCGGACAGGAGGACCTCGCGCCCGAGGCTGCTCTGCGCGCCGAACTGGCCTCCGACGCCGTCGTGGATGGGCAGCGTCCCGTCGGAGTCCGTCCATGCCGTGCCCGGAACCAGCAGGAACAAGAACACGCTCAGCAACAGAGCGGCTCTCACGGACGCGGCCGGGCTCGTTTCAGTAGCAGATGATCTGAGGCCCCATCCCCGGAAAGGCCACGAGAGGCCCTTCGTCGATTCGAAGGATCGCCGGCCCTCGACCCGAGACGTCCCGAACCAGCCAGGTGTGCTCTCGGCGGGCGATGTGAGGAATTCCGGCGTCGTCCAGGAATTCCCTTCCGAACTCGAATCGGACTCGATGAAGGCCTTCGCCGACGGGATCGACGTCAATCGGGTCGATCTGGTAGCTGACTTCGTGGTGGCTGGCGTGGAGCTGGGCGCGCCATGACTCGAGTTCAGCCAGGTTGCGGATGGTTCCAGCGAGCAGCGAGAGCTCGAATGAGGGCGCGCCCATGAAGCCATCCAGAACCCTCGCCGGAGCGGTCTCCTTTTCGAGTGCTCCAAACCAATCGTGAACCAGAGAGCTGATGCGTTGCTCCGCAGAAAGCGCTTGCGCCTCCGCAACTGAACCAACATTTCCGCTCCCGTTCGGGTTCGCCATACAGCTTGGGAGCACTACGCCGGCCCATGCCAGAATAATTGGGATCGAGCAGCCCAGACCTGGGATCAGGCGGCCCAGTCCTTTTCGTAGACGGTCCATTCGCCCTCATCGGAATCAGCTTCGGCCTTGAGCTGGCCTGCGCTCTTCACGAAGAACCAGATCAGCGGCAGGACACCACCGACGATGAACAACGTTCCACCGATCGAACGGAAGTAGGTCAGGGTCTTCCAGACGGTACCCGTCAGGATCTCCTGGGAACGTGCGTACCACAGGCCTTCCTGCACCACGATCATGATCTGGTACAGCCCGACCGGGAACAGGTCGAGGAACATCATCAGAGCGAGTCCACCCTGCAGCGACCAGAAGGCCGTCTTGACCAGCTTCTCGTTCCAAGCGTCCTTGTGGATCAGATGCTGGATGCAGAACAGCATCCCGCCCAGCGCGATGTTGCCCTTCACTCCGAACATCGCCGCATGTGCGTGGTTGCCCGTCATGTAGGTGGCGTGCTCGTAGTAGTTGACGATGGGAAGGTTGATCAACGAACCGAAGACGCCGGCTCCGAAGATGTTCCAGAAGTTCACCGCAAGCATGAACATCCAGACCCCTTCCATCATGAACGCCTGCCGGCCCGCTACGACGTGCTTCTGCGCACGGCCCGCTTCCGACTTCCCGTGCCACGCATCCAGCGTCAGCAACAGCAGGGGCAGCACCTGGAGAGTGGAGAAGACACCCCCCACCGCAATGATCCCCGTCGGTTTCGCGATCCAGTAGAAGTTGTGCGAAATCCCGAGGGTCGCAGTGACCAGGAACATCATCACGGCCAGGAAGATCACCCGCTCGCACATCATCCGCGAGATCAGGCCCATCTGCACGAGGATGTATCCGACGATCACGGTCGTGAACACCTCGAAGGTGACCTCGACCCACATGTGAACGACCATCCAGCGCCAGTAGTCCGATACCGCGAAGTTCTGCTCCGGCGAGATCATCAGCCCGAAGAACAGGAATCCGACCATGATGCCGCTGCCATAGAGCAACCAGGCGGGAACCGACCAGATGTTCTTGGCCGTCAGCCACGGCCGCACGGCGCGGAAGATGATGTAGATCCAGAGCGCGAACGAGGTCAGCAGCGTGTACTGGAACGCTCGACCGATCTCCATGAACTCCCAGCCCTGGCTACCGAACCAGTACGCCGTCGAACCCGTGATCATTCCCGTCTGACCGGCGTAGATGCCCACCAGCGCGCCTACGCCCGTGACCATGCACAGCGCAAACAGCCCGTTGATCAGCGTCAACTGACCGGCCGGAACCTTCGAGATCCGGGGCAGGAAGAAGATCGTGTAGCCGACCCACGCCATGAAGAACCAGTAGATCTGGAACAGCGTGTGATAGCTCCGCAGCACCGTGAACGGAATGATGTCGCCCAGCGAGAAACCGAAGGGCCGGACGAAGTCCATCGACGCGAACACACCCGCCAGCACCTGGGCACCGAACAAGATGATCGAGAAGACGAAGAACTTGTACGTGGCCCTCTGGGTCGCTCGTACGCGGCCCTCCTCGAGGTCGTTCGTCGTCAGCGACGTCCCATTGCCCGTAAAGGGATCGCCCTGCTCCTTGAACTGACCGTAGATGTAGAGCACGACCAGGATTCCGAGGAACAGACCGAAGATCGAAATGAAGCTCCAGATCCACGTCTGGCTCGTCGCCGTGTTTCCCGCATCGGGATCGTACGGCCAGTTATGCGTGTAGCTGTAGACCTGACCCGGGCGATTCGCCCCGGAAACCCAGGCGCCCCAGTAGAAGAAGGCCGTCAGAGACCGCAGATCCTTCGGATCGGAGATGTATCCGGACGGCTCGAAGGCCTCTTCGTATCCGGGATCGTTGAACATTGCCGTGTAGTGGACGACCAGATCCTCGAAGGCCTTGGTCTGTGCACCGTTGATGAGGATGTGCCCACCACCCTCGTCCCAGGTATTCGTATGGATCTCCCGGCGCACCCTCGCCGCGATCGCATCCTTGTCGTACTGGCTGACATCGCTGCCGATCTCGGCCTCGTAGAATCCCCGCATCGACACGACCATGCGGTGCAGCGCATCGGCCGTGAAGTCCGGCCCGCGCTCCGCTCCGTCGCCCCAGAACGAGCCGTAGCTCATCAGGCCCCGAAGGTGGAACACCTCCTGGCCATGCTTGATCTGCTCACGCGAGATCACCGTCTCGCCACTGGCCGACTTGAACGACTCCAGCGGAGGGGAGCCCGAATACGTCTGGGTGCCGAGATAGATCAATCCCGTCGCACAGATCGCCGCAACGATGAGGAAATGGACCCACCAGGTGTTCTTATCCTGGAGAATCTGAGCAATATTTCGGTTCGAGTTACTCATCCGGGGCTCCTCGCACGATGGGCGATTGATGGACCTTGGTGTCGATTTTCGCAGCCTACCCCCGGCCCAAGCGAGCCGGCGTCCGTCATATGACGGATACCAGGGCATTTCTTCCCCAGCAAGGCGATAGGGTGTCTCAAAATGGCACAAGTTGGGCCTGATCCGCCGTATGACCGATGTGGCAGAGGGCCCACTGTGGTGACGTCAGGAGAGGAGACTCCCGGATGTCGATCTTGATCACGGACGCATGCGTCAACTGCGGCGCTTGCCTGACCATCTGCCCCAACGGCGGCATCAGCAGAGGTCACGAGAGGGTGGTGCTGAGCGCGGATCTCTGCACGGAATGCGTGGGCTTCAATTCCAGCTTGCAGTGTGCCGAAGTCTGCCCAATCGACCTGTGTATCGTCCGGGATCCCAACCACGCGGAGACCGAAGCGGTGCTGTTCGAGCGAGCCAAGCGGAACCACGGCGATTCCGGCCGGCCGCTGACGCTCTCGGCCAAGACCTCTCACCATCGGGTGTCCAAGAGCCCCAAATGGTGGGTACGATGGGTCCCGATGCTGGGGAGCCCGGCTCGAAACCTGGCCGAACTCGAGGACGCCTGAACCACCTGTCCATCGATACGGGGCAACGTCAGATGTCGGACTACGTCATCGGGGCCGCCAATATCCTGGGTGGCATTTTCTCTCACGCGCTGATCCATGGCAGGTTCAGTCGAACCGAGGCGGGCTTGGAGTACTGGGCAGCGTGGCGCGACCGGTATCCCGCGTTCAGCAACTACGGCCCGCCTTTTCTCGCTGCGTTCGGCGCTCTCCGAATTGCTTTCGGGCTGCTGGGCTGATCCGCAGTGGCCGCTCACCTTCAACCCGTCCTCCGAGCCCTGCCCGGATTGCTGAGGGACCCATTTGCCCTCGAGCTGGGTATCGAATTCCTGCACGGCATCATCGACACCCCTCCGATGAGGTCGGCATTCCGCCAGATGCTCCACGGTGCGAGTGCATCGGAGCGCGGATTCCTGGAATCGTTGACGCGCTCACCGATCGACCTCGAAGCGTTGGCCCAACTGCCGGAGACCACCCTCGGAGGGGCCTACGAACGTTTCTACACGACCCATGGCTTCGACCCCCAGTTCCACGCCAAAGTCTATCCGGACTGCCTCGAAGACCTGGAACGCGATTGGGTCTTCGCACGCTTCGCGCGACTGCACGATCTGCACCACGTGTTGCTGGGCATTGGTGTGACTCCCCAGCAGGAACTCGCACTCCACCTGTTCATGTTCATCAACTCACGGGATCCGGTCGCCAGCATGTTCGTATTGGGCATGCCCTACCTTGCGGCCCGCTATTTGAGGCTGGACCGGATCTGGGCCGACAGCCGCAAACTGGTCAAGACCGCGCGGGCAATGCCGAACCTGTTCCGCTTGCCCTACGAGGAGTTGATGGAAGAACCGCTGGTCGATCTGCGCGCCCGGATCGGGCTTCCGGCAGAAGGATGTACGGCGTCCTGGTAGAGCCCGCTCGAGCGACAGCCCGAGACTGCCAGGGATCTCAGATATAGAGGCAGAGGTAGAGGGCGGGCCAGACGCCCACCACGAAGTACCAGAGGATTCGGACCGCCAGGAAGCCGCTGGTGCTCAGGAGTCCGCGCGGCTGCTGGCCCTCGCGAGGGGGGCGAAGGCGCCGCCAGGCGACAGCCAGGAAGATCAGACCGCCGATGACATGGACAGCGTGGGTCGCCGCGACCAGGTAGAAGAGATCGGCCTGCGGAACCGAACTGAGAACCAGGCCGCGTCGGAACAGGGTGACCCATGCAGCGCCCTGGCAGAGCAAGAACGACACGCCCAGCGCGATGGCGGAGAGCAGCAGGGGGCCGGTTCGGGGCTCTCGGTTCTCCCACGCACGAGCCGCGAGGAAGACCAGGACCCCGCTGGCCAGCAGGACCACAGTCGTCGAGACCATCAGCACCGGCGGGAACCAGGGCTGGCCGACCGGGGGCCAGGCATCACCCGTGGCCAATCGCGTGAGCATGAAGGCGCCCACCATTCCGGCGAGGATCATCGCGTCGAAGATCAAGAAGATGAGCATCGAGACGATGCCCTGCTTCAGAAATGCACCTCGCGGGCGTCGACCCGGACGGAGTGCAACGACGTTCCGATCATTCACGCGGGAGGCCCCTTCGCGAGCCAGGTTCTCGAACACCCCGACCCTTGCGGCTGGAGGCCGGGGCGGTGCGCTCGCGACATCCCGGTGCGGCGTACGGCGTGTAGATCACGTAGCGGAACTCGAACTTCAGGAAATGCATGAGGCAGGCGTCGATCGGATCGCGGATGCGATACCCGCTGCATGCTAGGGGAAGTCCGGTGTTCTGCGAAAGGGCAGCTCGTTCCGGGGTGTCAGTCGGTGTCGTGACCGGCATCGTCCGAGCGGACTGCACGGAGCGTCTTGCGCATTCGCCAGCGCCGCCAGCGCCGCTTGAAGAAGTTCGAAGGCGGAACTCTCTGCGGGGCGAATTCGCTGGTCACGGTCTTGCGGCGAAGGTAGAGCCAGCCCACCAGAACACCGCCCAGGTGACCTGCATGACTGATGCCACCGTCGGACCCACTCATCAGCATCGTCAACACGAAGAGCCCCGGGATCAACCAGACCGCTCGGAAGCTCACCGGCGGAAAGATCAGCATGATCCGACGATCGGGCCACATCATCGAGTAGGCCAACACGACGCCATAGATTGCGCCGGACGAACCCAACGTATAGGTATCCAGCACCTCGGGATCCGCACCGGAGAAGAACAGCGTCACGTAGGGCCAGGTGGCGATGATGAATCCGGCACCGATGCCGCAGAGCAGGTAGTAGCGCAGGAAACGCTTCCTCTCCCAGGCGATCGCCAGATCCGAGCCAAACATCCACAACGCGAAGCAGTTCACCGCGATATGCGCGATGCCACCGTGCAACCACATGTAGGTGAACGGCTGCCAGATGTAGCCCTCGTTCCAGACCGCGCGAGGTTGCACGGAAACCAGATCGGAGAGAGCCGGTGCGATCTGTTGCGCGGTGAACACCACCAGGTTCGCGATCATCAGCTGCTTGATGATCTTCGGAGTCTCCGGCGGTCCAAAGCGAATGGACTGTTGCCCATACACTGATTCGTGTCTCCTGTCGAACCCTGCGGAGTTTCCATCGAGGGGCCGCAGAGTGCCAGAGGTTCTCTGCGGTGGCGGGGCAGGATCCCGGGAGGGCGGTGCCCTCAGTAGGCCCATTCCGTCTTCAGGAGATCGAGGCTCGCATAGCGATCCTCGCGCTCCAGACGGCGGAAGAGATCCGCGCCCTCGCTGGACGCCTCCGGATCACCACTGCGAGAAGGTTGGCCCTCGACCCCGTCCGTCTGATCGGTCTGGCGGGCCTCGGCGACCTTGAAGAACGTCCAACCATCACCTGTGTTCTGATACACCCAGACGTCCTTGTAGACCTGTTCGTTTTCGGGCTCCCGGTAGGAGATGTGGCATCGGACGCTCTCGGGAGAACCTTCCGAAGCACCGGAGTCCAGGATCTCGAAGCTCGGATGCTCTCTCGAGAAGTCAGCCCTCAACTGCCGATTGCAGGGATCCTCGAGAAAAGCATAGAGGAGAGCGATCCCCATGATCAGGAACATCAACACATAGTACTTCGACATCCAGGGGTCTCACTCTGTGGTGTGGAGAACCGGGGCGATCTGGATCGCTCAGCTCAGGTAGCCGAAGCGAAAGCCCAGGGCGACCAGAGCGGCGCGTGTCTTGACGCCGAGCTTGGCCCGCATCTTCTCTACGTGTGTGCGCACCGTGGACTCACTGACGCCTAACTTCCTTGCGACAGCAGGAGTCTCGTCACCGTCAGCGAGCAGCGAGAGCACGTCCCGCTCGCGAGCGGTCAAGACCTCCCACTGGTCGGGTTCGTTCTCCGCGCTCGACTCGAGTACGCAGACAACGGCTTCGCCCACCGGCACACAGGTGAGACGATGCTCTCTTCCTTCGATCCTGGGATCGACCTGTTGTGTGTGCTCCAGCCCTTGAGCCAATAGCCGCCTCACACAGTTCGTCTCGCAGGGAAGCCCTTCGGCCCCTTTCAATCCACCCACCACATCCCAGCACGACTTGCCCGCCCCCGGGCCCATCATTCGACGAGCGGGGGCATTCTGACAGATCAGTTTTCCGTCCTTTCGGGCGACGACGACAGCAGGGATTGCAGAAGCCATTTGGCTTTCCTTCCGAGGGGCGCTAGCGGTCACCCCGACAAGCTGGCGGGCTGACACGCTGATCACGATAGCTTGCTTTTGGACACACCCATAGGGCCACGCTCCAAGCCTGGCATGTGCCCCACGGCCCCGGGTCTGAACCGAGCCAGAATCCGCCACCAAATGTGGCAATTTGCCGCGTGCTCCGCTGCGAACCTCCGGGTGGAGGCCAAAGTGCGGCTGCGAAAGATCCCCCCGGGGGGTGCACTTTGGTGAGATAAATACTGCACTTCTTGAGAGCCACCTTCAGTCGCTATTCGACCGTTCCAAAGATCGTGTCGGGAATCGTGGTGAGGAATGCGTAGTTCCCCGAGTACAAGGTGTGGTGGTGCTTGTCGTGCTTCACCGCCAGCATTCCCAGAGGACGGAGAGGGAGGCTCTGGAAGTCGAGCCCGGCGTGGTTGATGACGTTGAGCGTGGTGTAGCCGATGAACAGCACTGCAAAGCTCGAATAGTGAACACCGCCGATCAGTGCGACGGAGGCGAGGAACGCCCCGAGCCCGATGCAGGTCTCCGCCGGGTGAAGGAGGAGGCTATCGATTCCGCGAGGGTGCCTGGTCTGATGATGGATTGCATGGACACTGCGCAGCATCTTCCACTCGTGAAACGGGTAGCGGTGGATCGCGTAGTAGCCGAAGTCGTAGATGATGATCACCAGCGCGATCTCCAGCGGGATGCGCCACAACGCGACGTCGCCGGTGTAGACGAGGAAATTCGAGAAGGTCAGTGCGCATCCGAACATGAAAGCCACCGAGACCAGGGAGTTGAGCCTGACCGAGCGATGTAGTGTGGCGGAATCGACGTCACGGTCTGGATCGGCGCTGATGATGCACTCCTTCATCGAGTCGGAATGGAAGGCCCGCTTCAACGACTGAAAAATGATCCCGGTGGCCGCATAGCCCACGATCAGGATCGCGAAGAGTTCCATTCCGGTCTCCTTCTTTCAAAAGCATGCATTCAGTTTCTTGCGCGACCCAGTGTCCGGACCAGCGTGTCCTCGAGAAAGCCGAGTTCGATCTGACGGTGCTCGCCCGTAGGGCCTTCGAATCTCATCATCGAAGCCAGGCCCGACAACACGGAGACCGTGTAGTGCTGGACCGCGATCTCCTGACGGCGTGACAGCTCCGCGTGGCCAAAGAAGCGATCCCAGATGCCACTCCATGCCTCGAGTGTCGCACCCCGGAGCGGATGCTCCCGCGATGCCCCATCATGAGGCGGCATGTTGAGCAGGATCTCCAACGTGCAGCGGTAGTCGCGGCTCCCGAAGTGCTCCCAGGCGACGGCCACGAACGCAGCGACGCGTTCTTCGAGAGTCTTGCCCTCGACAGGGACTGCCGCGAGCCGCTCGGCGAACCGGTTGAATGAGTCGACGAGCACCGCGACCAGGATCCCGTCCTTGTCACCGAAGTGGTGCTGCGCGGCTCCCCAGCTGACGCCGGCCCGGCGGCTGATCTCGGCCGCAGTCGTGCGGTGGAATCCGCACTCGGAAACGGCCTCCACCACGGCGGACTTGATCCGGCTGCGGGTCGATGCGGTGCGCTCGGCATGGGTACGCCGCTTTCGCTGGGCTCGGGGAACCTCCAACTGCTCGCTCAACCTGAAAGGACCCCGCAATCCATGAATTCCAATTTACAATTCAAACGAATGGTATAGCATGATTTCCATTGCGGAGGAGATTTCGTGGCCAACGACAACCCGATGGACTCTACGACCAACGACCACCCCGGTGGCGAGGCCCCGCCGCGGCTCTCGGGCGAAGAGCCCGACGGAGGCCATCTGGAGGAGCTCCGCAGGGCGCCGATCGAGCTGTTCTGGCGGGTCCGCAACGAGTGCGGCGAGGTTGGCGAAATCAACCTCGCGGGCAGTCACGTCACGCTGCTCTTCGGGCCAGAGGCTCAGCAGATGTTCTTCCGCGCACCGGACGAGCAGCTCAACCAGGGCGAAGCGTATCCCTTCATGAAGCCGATCTTCGGGGCCGGCGTGATCTTCGATCTGCCGGTGGAGCAGCGCAAGCAGGCGATCCGCTCACGCGCCCTTCGCGACGACTACATGCGCCGTCATGCCGAGGTGATCTCCGCCGAGACAGAGGCGATGTGCGAGCGCCTGCAGGGCTCGGGCGATTTCGATCTGCTCGAGTTCTTCGGGGAACTCACCACCCACACCTCGACCGCCACGCTGATCGGGCAGGAATTTCGCGACGACCTTGCCGAAAAGGGCGGTGAGTTCGCTGCCGCGTTCCAGGATCTCGAACGCGGCACGGATGCCTACGCCTACGTGGACCCCTACATGGACATCCCGTCCTTTCGCGCACGCGACGCTGCGCGCACGAAGCTCGTCGATCTGATCACCGAGATCCTCGACCTGCGCGAGACGCAAGGCCGGAGATGCCGGGATCTCCTGCAGGTGATGGACTCCCTGATCCTCGACAACGGCGACAAGAGGTACAGCCGCTCCGAGATCACCGGGATGATCATCGGGATGATGCTGGCCGGCCACCACACCAGTCAGGGCGCAGCATCCTGGGCGCTGATCGAGTTGCTTCGAAACCCGGACGTGATGGCGCGCGTGGTCGAAGAGCTCGACGCCATCTATGCCGACGGACGTCAGGTGAGCTTCCAATCGCTGCGCGAGATCCCGTTACTGGAAGGAGTCCTGAAGGAGACGCTGCGGATACACCCGCCGCTGATCGTCCTGATGCGAAAGGTCATGCACGACTTCCACTTCAAGAACTACACGGTCAAAGCCGGCGACCTGGTTGCGGTCTCGCCGGCTGTATCCAACCGGGATCCGGCCTGCTTTCCCGACCCGGACCGGTTCGTTCCCGAACGCTACCAGGAAGATCGTCGCGAGGACGCTCGAAACCCGTGGTCCTGGATCTCCTTCGGTGGGGGCCGGCACAAGTGCATCGGCTCGGCCTTCGCGTTGATGCAGTTGAAGGGCATCTTCAGCATCCTGCTTCGACGCTTCGAATTCTCTCTCGGCCAGCCCTCGGAGAGCTACGTCAACGACCACTCGAAGATGGTCGTGCACCTGAAACAGCCGTGCCGCGTGCTCTACCGCCCACGCAAGACTGGCGCCATCAGCGGCGCCACGCGAAAGCGGATCGAGCAGCACGAGCAGCAACAGGCGGCAGCGCTGCCCTTCCGGGTCCGCGTGGACGCGGAGCTCTGTCAGGGCCACGCTGTCTGCACCGGCGAAGCGCCCGAGATCTTCGAGCTGGGCGAAGACGAGCGCGTGCACGTCAAGGACGAAACACCGCGGAAGGAGCTACGCAAGAAGGCCGAGTTGGCAGCCCGCTACTGCCCCAACCACCTGATCACGATCGAGGATTCATGATGAGCCGGAACTCTCCGTCGGGCCCGGATCCACGTCCGCCGGCTCCTGCCGCTCCGGCTCCAGACTGATCCCCTCCCATGCAAACTGCGTCGCTTGCCGCAGGCGCTGCTCGATCGGGTAGCCGGGGTTGGCAAGCCAGTTGGTGATCGTGGCGTTCAGGATGCCGACGACCATCTCCGCGAGGAAGGCCGCGTCCTGATCGCAACGCACTTCTCCACTCTCCTGTCCCTCCCGCAACATGGCTGCGAAGGGTTCGTGGATACGCCGCATGTATGGAGGCTGCTGCCCGGGCTCGGAATCGGAACGCACCAGCTCCAGCAACACGTCCCGGGCGAGGCCCCGGGTCTCGGCGATCTGGTCCGCCGCCTGGGCAGTGAAACCCATCAGGCGGTCGCGCGTCGTTTCGGCGGCCCTGAACTCGTGTTCGAGCATCAGCCCGAGGACACCCAGGACCTCGCTGGTCATCTGCCCGAGCAGCGCGTTCTTGCTCTGGAAGTGGTTGAAGAAGGTCGCGGGGACGATGTCCGCCGCTTCGGCGATTTGGCTCACCGTAGTGCGCTCGAACCCCTGGGTACGGAAGAGATCCACGGCCACGTCGTAGATGCGCAGCCGCCGCTCGCGCTTCCGCCTCTCCAGCCGCCCCGTTGGCTGCAACTCTGCCATTGGACCCGTCTCCATCTGGCCATCCTAGTACATCGGGACACCCGGTTCGACCACTCCAATTTCCAGGTCGAAGGGCTGATGCCATCCAACTAGTTGATTTTACTGGATAATTGTTGATACAGCAGATGTTTTGGAGTCCTATCTAAAATTGGTTGCGACTCTCGAATTGGCATGATATATAGCTCTAGACGATCGAACCCCGGTGGGCCTGCACGCCATCTAGACGAGAAAACCTGCTTTCATGCCGCAACGTTTCGAAGTGGTCGATGAGGATTGCATCGGCTGCGGGCTGTGCTCTGAACGAGCCCCCGAGAACTTCGAAATACCCGCCGGCACCGGCCTGGTCAGGCTCCACAAGCAACCCGATACGGCCGAGGAAGAGCAGGCCTGTCTGGATGCTTGCGACTACTGCCCGCTCGGCGCGCTCCGTGCTGGCAAACCCGAACCCGATTTCCTTCCGGCTGGAAAAACCACGCCGGTCAATACCGCTTCCTCGAGAATGGAGAGCTGAAACATGAACTTCGAGACCATTGATACCACCGTGAAGGCGCTCTGGCGCTTCGACTACGATACGAACATCAAGCCGCTCCGAGACCTCTACGAGGTCGCCAAGAAAGAGCAGTGGAACGCGGCCACGGACATCCCCTGGGAGATGAAGACCGATCCGGCCGAGGTCGGCGACATGACCTCTTCGGGCGGCGAGCCCTTCGACTTCGTGAAGGCCCTTCCGAAGGAGAAGCAGATCGAACTCGCGCAACGGAAGTCGGCCCATTTGCTTTCGAACTTCCTGCACGGCGAGCAGGGAGCGATGATGATCTGCGGGCAGCTCGTCGAGGTGGTGCCGGACATGGACGGCAAGCTCTACGCCTCCACCCAGGTGATCGACGAGGCCCGTCACGTCGAGGTCTTCAACCGCTACATCAAGCGGCTGGATCACGTCTACCCGATCCTGCCCGGGCTGAAGGCGTTGCTCAACGCCGTGCTGCAAGCGGATCTCTGGCAGATGAAGTGCGTCGGAATGCAGATCATCGCCGAGAGCATCGCAATGGGTTCATTCAAGACAATGATGAAGATCACCAACGATGAGGTCTTCCGCCGGGTGGTCGAGCTCACCTCGCAGGACGAAGCGCGGCACGTGTCCTACGGACTGATCTACATGAAGGATGAGATTCCGAAGATGAACGAGCCCGACCGCAATCGCTTGGAGGACTTCGCCTGGACCGCGATGACCCTGCTCGCGACCACTCCGCAGCTGCGCGAAGATGGGCAGGGCGATCCAATGGACGAGGTCTACAAGGATCTCGGGATCGACCCGAAGAAGGTGGAATCCGAGATGATCTCGAGATTCTCCGACCCGGAGTTCGTGAAGGCCCAGCCGAATCCGTTCCGCGACTACGCCTACCCGCAGCTCCAGCGAGTCGGCCTGATCACCGATCGCACCCAAGCCAAATACGAGCAAGCTGGGCTCGTGAGCTGAGCTCCCCAGCGTGTGACCACCTTGGGCTCGAGTACCCCGCCGGTCTCCGGACCGGCGGGGGATTCGAGCAGGTGGCGGGTGCGCCCCGACCGGGGCCCTACAAGACGAAGAGAGCGATCCAGCCGAGACCGAGGCCGATCGCCACCGCGAATACGCCAATGGCGCGCGCCACCGTCGGATCCAAGAAGGCGCCGAGCATCGCGTAGGCGAGCCGTTGGTAGTGCCCGGGTGCAATGATCAGCCAGAGTGCGATGGCAGCCAGAAACCATCCCAAGCCTTCGATCCCCATCGCGATGCCGCCATGTTGGGCGTGGCCTTCGCGTCCCGTCCAGATCAAATGCGGGGTCAGCAGCACCATCAGGCCTCCGATGAGTCGAATGCGACTCGTCGTCGAAATCCATCGCCGGTATGCGTTCAGCGTGGCGGCGGGTGCGATGATGAGCGGACCTCGGACCATGATGATCAGAACGGCCACGATGAGCGTGACGACCGCGAGGGGTTCCATCGGTGCCTCCAGGAGCCAGGATCCAAACCTGTCCGTGGAAGTCTACCGCGGAGAGCGGCTCTGGCGGCGCTCGATCCAGCGTAGGTAGGCCTGGCTCGGGTGGAAGGCCTGCCAGTAGGCGAGGCTGGTCACGATTCCGCAGATCGAGGTGCCGATCAGCGTGATCTTCGAGACGGTGAGGGCAGCAGCTGGCTCGAAGTGGCGCACTGTCAGGGCAGCGCCCACGCCGAGGCCCGACAGAAGCAGCCGCGAGGCGGAGCCCAAGCCCCAGAGCAGAAAACGATCCACCACAGCCGGGTCCGCCAGGCCGAACTCCAGGCGGCGCTTCATCAGGCGGTGATAGCGAAGCGGCTCGTAGGAGACCCAGACATTGGAGCCGAAGATGCCCAGCAGGAGGACAGCGCCGCCCAGGTTGTCGTAGCGGGCGGTCGGGAAGCCTCCGGTCAGCCCGTAGATCGCGAGACCGATGAACATCAGGGAGCCCAGGATCCATACCGCTGCGATGGCGATCGGGTCGTCCGGCCGGAATACGCGACGGGTGAAGACCAACGTGGCCAGCAGGCCCATGCTGGTCACGAGGTTTC
>JAAELW010000271.1 GCA_024226235.1 bacterium | reverse complement strand
TGTGCGTTCTCAATATCGGATCGGCCGCTCCCGCCGTGGCTGAGCCAGAACCGGAGAGCCTATCGCACGCCCAACCCGCCCCGGCAGTCTGGTGGCTGTGCGACACGTTTCCGGGCGATCCTTCGCATCGCTTTCTCATCCACGACAACGATCAGGCGCATCTCTGGTAGCATGCCGGCCACATGCCACCCGGGAAGGAGCCGATGATGCTCTGCTCGATACCGCCGCCCACCCACTCGCCTCCCACCTACTCGCCTCCGACCCCGACGCGGGAGAGGTCTTGGACTCTGCTGCGCGTGGTGTTGGCGAGCCTGCTGCTGATGGGCCTTCCGTTTGCTGACGAGACACAAGCCCAGACCCTCGGCGTCATGGGGGACAGCCTGAGCGACGAGTACGGTGAGGAAAGCTACGGCAGCTACGCACAGAACTGGGTGGAGCAACTCGCAGCCCACGCAGGACTCGACCTCGGCAGTCTGGCTTCACCGGGAAGCTGGGGTGAACCGCGACGGACCCAGTACTCCCACAACTGGGCACGATCGGGCGCCGACAGCAGCAGCATGCTCTCTGAGGGCCAACACACCGGCCTGTCGGCTCAAATCGCACCCGAGGGGATCGACTACGCGGTCCTGATGATCGGCGCCAACGACTTCTCCCCCGGCAGCACTGCCTACCAGATGATCTACATGGGCGTCTGGTCGGGCACCCAGATCGACAACTACGTGAGCGGCGTGCTCGACAACATCGAGACGGCGCTCGACGAGGTCCTGCCGACCGGTGTGAACCTGGTGTTGGTCAACGTCCCGGACTATGGCGTCACGCCTACCGTCCAGGGTTTCTATCCCAGCGCGACCGGCCGGCAGGCAGTGGCTGACGTGATCGAAGGCCTCAACACCGACCTCCTGGCGATCGCCCAGGCGCGCCAGCTGACCTTGGTCGACCTGTTCGGGGCCTCGACGACCATCTTCGGCGCGCACTCCAGCCCGAACACCTATCTCACCATCGGCAATGTCCCGATCGATCTGACCCAGGAGGACACCTCGGGCGGCGGCATCCCGACCGCCGGATTCGTGCACGACGGCATCCACCCGAACACCACCGTGCAGGGCGTGATCGCCAACGTGCTGATGGAAGGGTTCAACGTAGGCTACGGCGCCAACCTGACGCTCTTTGGGGAGGCGGAGATTCTGTCGCACCGCGGCATCGCGTACGGTGGAAGCGACACCCTCCCCGGCCAGATCGGCAACTGGTTCGACTGGATCATCGACTATGCACCCGACAAGCCGGCCTGCAGCGACGGCATCGACAATGATCTCGATGGGACCATCGACTTCGACGGAGGCGCCGCTCGAAACGGAGGCATCGCACTCGCATCCGCCGATCTGAGCTGCTGGAGCGACCCCTGGCACCCCCGGGAAAACATCTCCCTCACCTGTGGTCTCGGCGCGGAACTCGCCTGCCTGCTCCCGGTTCTGCTGTGGCTCCGGCAGCGCCGGAATCCCTGAGGCCAACAACAGTCCACATCTCCAGAACCCCCGCGGAACGGCTGACAGACGCAACGCGGGTGGCGCTTCACCAGTCGGTCGGCCAGTGGAATCTCGACTCTCAAAACGCTCCAATATCATCGGATTCCCACGTGTCGGAGGCCTCCGCCACCGATATCGCTGGCGCAAAGCGTCCTGATCAGCAGCTTCCACCGCTGCGATCGGCTGAACTAGACGTCGCGGATGAATACTGAGAACAGACAGCGGTTCTTGCCGTCATGACGTCTACCCACTAGCGTACGTACATGACGAAGAGGCTCACACGCTCTGGAAACAGCCTGGCCCTCGTGATCGACCGACCGCTCCTCGATGCGCTGGAGATCGATGCGGACACGGAGCTCGAGCTCTCGACCGACGGTGATGTCCTCGTCGTGACTCCGCTACGTGATCCGAAGCGGAGGCGCCGGGTCAGGGAGCTCACCGCCGAGGCACACGAGCAGTACGGCGGCGTGTTCCGACTCCTCGCCGAGTGACCGAACCGCTCTTCCTGACCCTCGATGAGGCCCTGGGAATCCACGCCGACCAGATCCGACGCTACGGCGGTCATCCAGGCCTGCGGGATCCCGCCTTGCTGCAGTCGGCGCTGGGCATGCCCGAGACGACCTTCGAGGGCGAGTTCCTTCACGGAACCCTCTTCGAGATGGCGGCCGCCTACCTGTTCCACATCGCCCGCAACCACCCATTCATCGACGGAAACAAGCGGACTGCCCTCATGTGCGCGCTCGTCTTCCTGGGGCTGAACGATTGGCGGCTCGAAGCCGACACGGAGGCCCTGTACGGATTGGTCGACGGCGCTGCTGCAGGCTCGGTCGACAAGGCGGAGGTTGCGGTATTCCTGCGCCAGAACTCCATCGGTCGATAGGCATGCCCGTCAGATCGAGAGCTCTCGTGGCCAACCGAACCGAACCTCCGACCCTCAGGTTCGAAGCCTGAACGGACCTCTAGGAAATCCAAAGCGACGCTACCGCTGCTCGTTCGTCATGACCCCTCGTCGCGCTGGCTGGCAGCCGGCGGCCCTGCCATCGCTTCGAGCCAGGTGCGTACGATCTCGGCAACCCGCTGGTCGAGGTCGTCCGCGTCGGTATCGATGCGCTTCGCGTACTGCTCGCGGAAGATGCGATAGCCACGGAGCAGCGCTGAGAGCGCCACCTGCAGCGCCTCGAGATCGTGGGCACGATCGATATCCCCGTCGATGACGTCCTGGCGCAGGCGGCTGAGCAGCTCCTCGTATCGCGGCATCGGGTCGATGGTGTCGTCACCGTCGATGACGAGCAAAGCGCGCAGATGGCTATCGTGGATCGTGGCGCTCGACTGGAAGGCGCGGAGCCTCCGCTCGACGAAGGAGAGGCCCCGCCTGTCGGCCGCCACATACTCGGCCATCGCTTCGAAGCGACGAGTAATCCCTGCGCGCAGCAACTCTCGTCTCGAACCGAAGTAGTGGTAGATGTTGGCGCGATTGACCCCGGCACCTTCGGCGACCTCGCGAAGGTTGAGGCCGGCCAACACGCCGTTGCTCTGGATGAGGTCGAGGGCAACGTCGACGAGTCGACGCTCGGTTTCAGCCCGATTCCGTCTTGTCGTGGTCGTCATGGATCCCCTCGACATCTCAGGTTCTGATTGCGAACCGCGTCGCCATGATTCATACTTGAATCGGCAGAACTAACGCAATATTAGTAACTTTCAACAACATGATAGTAATTCCTATCGTTTTGATAGTCAAGTCCGGAGGATCTTCTCATGAAGAATCGAGCCAGGATCGCAGCCTTCGCCGCAGCCCTGATGTGGATCGCCGGGCCGGCCGCGGCGCAGGAATGTCCGGACTACAGCCCCACGCGGAACCCCTACTTCGGCGACCTGCACGTCCACACGGCGTTCTCGATGGACGCCGTGCTGGTCGGAGTCGAGACCGAGCCGAGCGACGCCTACGCGTTCGCCAAGGGAGCCCCCATCCCGCTTGCCCCCATAGGTCGGCCTTTCTTCAGGTCTGCTCTTGAGGCACAACTGGAGCGCCCCCTCGACTTCGCCGCGGTCACCGACCACGCGGAGTTCTTTGGCGAGTTCCACCTCTGCATGGTCCCGCCCGCCGACCCGTCAGACCCCGCAGCGGCCTACAACACGGAGTTCTGCGTGAACTACCGGGCCGTCGCGATCGGCAACCGCATCATCACCACCACCCCGGGACCCGAAATCTCGGTGGAAGTCTTCCGGGCTTTCACGGCGCCGCTCCTCGCCCCGGTCCCGACGCGCAATCCCATCTGCGGCCCGGGCGACGTCGACTGCCTCGCGAGGACGAACCTCCTCTGGCAGGAAACCCAGGACGCGGCCCAGCTCGCCAACGACCCGTGCGCGTTCTCGGCGTTCAACGCCTACGAGTGGACCAAGGTCGAGGCCGACCCCTCCCTCACAGCGGGTGCCGCCATCCTGCACCGCAACGTCATCTTCCGGGGCGACTCGGTCCCGCCGGCCCCGATCTCCGTCTTCGAGGCGCCGAAGGTGGAGCTGCTCTGGGACCAGCTCCAGCTGGAATGCCTCGACGCCGACTCGAGCTGCGACGTGCTCACGATCCCGCACAGCACGAACCAGAGCGCGGGCCGGGCGTTCAAGCCGGTCTACTCCGCCGACCCCCTGCCCACGTCTCCCTTCTTCGCGGAGCGACCGCTCACTGCGGAGGACGCCGAGGTCCGCGCGGCCTTCGAGCCCGTCGTCGAGGTGATTCAGCACAAGAGCGCCTCGGAGTGCCGTATCTCCATGTTGTCCGAGGGCGGCGTCCCGTTCCTGGGCAGCGACGAGCTGTGCGACTTCGAATCGTCGGACACAAACGGGAACCGCTCCCCCGCAATCCCGAACCAGCCGTTGCCCCGGCTCTCCTACGTGCGCGAGGGCCTCAAGGAAGGCCTCGTGCAGGAAGAGGCGCTCGGAGCGAACCCGTTCAAGCTCGGCATGCTGGCCTCGACCGACACCCACAACGCGACGCCGGGGCAGACCAGCGAACGGGAGTTCGCCGTCACCGGTCACATTGGAATCAACGACGGCCTTCTTTCCTTGCGAGGGGGAATCACCAGCGTCGCTAAGCAGAGGAACGCCGGCGGACTGGCCGTCGTCTGGGCCGAGGAGAACACCCGCGAGGCGCTCTTCGATGCGATCGATCGCAAGGAGGTCTACGCCACCAGCGGGGGGCGCCCGATCGTGCGCTTCTTCGGCAGCTGGGAGGCGCCGCTCGACCTCTGTGAATCGCCGGACGCGATCGAGATCGCCGACGGGCAAGGCGTCCCGATGGGCGCCGATCTCCCGGCGAGTCCCGGGGGCCCGAGTGGCAACGATAAGCCCCGGTTCCTGGTCTCGTCCCAGCAGGACCCGCTGGGCGCGCCGCTCCAGCGCATCCAGATCGTGAAGGGTTGGCTCGACGAGAACGGCGAGGCCCAGGAGGCGGTCTACGAGGTCGCGGGCGACCCGAACAACGGCGCGAGTGTCGACGTGAATACCTGCACGCCCCAGGGCGCGGGCTTCGGCTCACTCTGCAGCGTCTGGGAGGATCCGGACTTCGATCCGGACCAGCGCGCCTTCTACTACAGCCGCACCGTGGAGAACCCCACGTGCCGCTGGAACCAGCAGTACTGCGCCGACACCTTCGGGGACGTGGGCCAGGCATGCGACGCGGGTACCCCGCAGGCGTATGGCGTCGATTGGTGCTGCGACAGCACGGCCGGCCACCAGGCGTGGTGCACCAACGCGCTCGACGATGCGGCCCAACAGGGCTTGAGCTGCGGTGACCCGGGCATGAATCCCGACCTCGAGGCGTCGTGCTGCGCGGGGAACTACGTGGACACACCGACGACGGTCCAGGAGCGCGCCTGGAGTTCGCCGATCTGGTACGCGCCGGTGCCGGTGTCGGCTATCGAAATCGACATCAAGCCGCTGAGCACCACCAACCCCGTCAACCCGATGAGCCACGCCCCCATCCCGGTGGCCATCCTCGGCTCGGACACCTTCGACGTGGCCGACGTGGATGTGACCACGCTGGCCTTCGGCCCTGCCGGCGCAGAGCCCATCTTCGATCTGACGCACTGGCTCGTGTATCTGCTGAGCACGTTCGACGCGAACCAGGATGGCTTCGTGGACCTTGTGCCTCCGTTCCGCACGGACGAGACCGGAATCGCCATCGGTGACACGGAGGCATGTCTCACGGGCGAGCTGCTCGACGGTACGCCGTTCGAGGGCTGCGACACCACCCGTACTGTCCCGCCGGCCTGTGGGGTCGGCTTCGAGCTGGTGCTCGTGCTGCCGGGTCTGTTGTGGCTCCGTCGGCGGACGAGGGGCAGCGCTGTCTAGAGGGAATGGAAGAGGCCCTGGGTAACATGTGGGAGAGCACGCACTTGCGAGTCCGCCACGCCCTGCGCTGGCCGCCGCTGCACTTCGCCCTGGTCGGTGCGCTGCTCTTCGCGGGCGAGTCGGCACTCCGCGTGGGCGAGCCC
Organism: bacterium; assembly: GCA_024226235.1. Lineage (GTDB taxonomy): Bacteria > Myxococcota_A > UBA9160 > UBA9160 > UBA6930. The sequence continues at coordinate 300 of JAAELW010000271.1, read as the reverse complement.
CTCTCGGTCGATGAGCCTCCGGCGGTCGACGAGCGCCTGCGAATCGAGGTGACCGATCGGAAGGTGCGGGCGCTCGTGGCCCAGCACGAGCGGCGCGTCGGCCAGAGCGCCGATCCGGCGACCGTGCGCGTGCTGGTCGATCGCTTCGTCGAGGAGGAGATCCTCTACCGCGAGGCCCTGCGGCGTGGCCTTGCCAGCGACAACCCGGCGGTCGTCCTCCGCCTGCGCCAGAAGCTCGAGTTCCTGGACGAGGGGCACACCGACGAGATGGAGGACGAGGCCGTCCTGCGAGAGGCGGCC
>JAAELW010000270.1 GCA_024226235.1 bacterium | reverse complement strand
GGTTCCCTCGCTTGGTTCTCTCTATCGAACGGAGTCCATGCCCGTCGCAATCCTGGTCACTGCGGGACTCCTTTTCATTTCGCGAATCATGTACGTGACGCTCGTCTACTTGACCGGCGCGAAGCCATCGGAGTTCTACTCAGTCCGAAAGCGGCCGGAATACGCTGACTACCAGCGAAGGACGAACATCTTCTTTCCGGGGCCAAGCCAATAATCGGCTTGGCTGAGGCGGGTATGTCGATTGCACTGGGCCCGCCAGTGACGGCATGGTGCGTGAAACCGCAGATCCCCTCGGTCATCCTCTGTCATCATCATGACAGGGTGTCCGACTGGATCTGAAATATCGCACTCGCCGGAAGATAGAGGGTTCAAGCTGAGTCTGTCATTTCACGACCGCGCGATGGGGTAGCGGCCATACTCCTCTACGGCTTCGCGAAGGGCCAGGATGTTGGCCAGCGAGACACGCCAGGGCATGCAGCAGACGGGTGACAAGACGAAGCGTCCGTACGGGCCGAGCCGTTCGATGTTCTCTTTCGCTCGCTTCTTCACGTCGCCCGGCCTGCCGTTCTCGAGTTCGCCGTTGACGAAGAGCGAGGCGCCCATGATCGTGATCTTCGGGTACTTCTCGCGAAAGGCCACCCAGTCATCCAGCTCCAGTGGGTGACTTCCGTTGACCATGATGACGTCGACGCCTTCCGCCGTATGGCGATCGACCATTTCGTTCCAGTAGGGATCGAAGCCGCAGTTGTGGATGGCGAGCTTGAGCCCGGCCTGCTTGCAGAAGCGATTGACGAACTGGCCCTCGAAGCGCCAGGCATCCTCGAAGCGCAACATCGTGCGATTGAAGCCGTATTGGCAATTGAACATGAAGAACGGCTTGCCGACGGCACTGCAGAATGCCTCGTAGTAGTCCCACTGTGATGCATAGATCTTCTCGCAGAGCGCCAGCAGGAACTCCGGGTTTTCGATCACATCCAGGTAGGCCTGGCTTCCACGCAGCATCTGGATGCTCGACCACGTGAGGCTAGGGGCGAAGTTCGCGGGAACTCCCGTCCGCTCGGCCACGATGGCGCTCGCCTTCAAGATGGTCGGCCAGGGCTCGACCCTGCTGTGGTCGGGAATCTCGAGCTGCTCTACGTCCGGGATGGCGCTGCAAACCGCGCCTTCGCGAATGAAAGGCGACGAATAGTCCTTCCACTCGAACTGGTCCCCCAGGCCATTCGCCTTGGCGAACGCCAACCCTTCCCAGGGTCCGCAGTAGGGATTGGCTACGACAGAGGCAACATCCGCACCCAGGATCTCACATGTGTCGATGCTGATGTCTGCCAGCTTCTCTGGGCTACTCATCATCTCGCGAACCGTCAGGCCAGAGATGCGACTGCCGATGTCCTCGGATGCAAGGAAGGTGAGCGGTACGCGATCGGGCTGCTCCCCCGCCATGGTCAGTACCATCCGTTCTACGGATGCTCGCCAGTCGTGCTTCATGTTGCCAGACCCCCCACGAGGGATCGCACCTTTCGCAGGGCCTCCCAGGCGTCTGCGGCGAAAGCATCCGCTCCGATCCCTTCGGCGCTCTCGTGCGTGAGCGCCGCGCCCCCCACGATGACTTGCCCCCCGAAGTCACTCTCCTTCAGCATCATCACGGTCTCGGCCATCTTCGAAACTGCGAGCGAGATCAGGGCCGACATCCCGACGACATCGGCGCCGTGTTCCATGGCCTTGCGGACGAAGTCCTGCGGTGGCACGTCCTCGCCCAGGTCGTGTACTTCGAAACCATCCGCCGCCAACACGATACCGACGATGCTCTTGCCGATCTCGTGGACGTCGCCTTGCACCGTACCCAGCACTACAGTCCCGGGTGACGTGCCTTCTGTGCCCTCGAGATGCGGGCGCAGTAGATCGAGGGCCTTCCCCATGGCTCTCGCGCTGAGCAGCAGCTCGGGCACGAAGTACTCGCCCTCCTCGAAGCTTTTCCCCACAGACTCCATACCCGGCCCCAGACCTTCGGCAATGATCTGCTTGGCGGGTGCGCCAGCGTCGAGCGCTGCCAGCGTCGTCGCTTCTACTCCGGCTTCATCGAGTTCGATGATCTGTTCCCGCAACCGTGCGATCAGCTCGTCGGAAGATGTTGTACCCGTCTCGTTCTTCGCCATCTCACGAACCACCCTTTCACGGCCTGCGGATGCAGGGCCGCACATGAGCCCCGCCGGCCTTCCCAACCTACACCGACCTCGAGGCCGCGGCTAGAAGTCATGCTCCCGGACCAGGGCCAGTATCGCGTTCCCGCCGGCGCTTGCCATCCGGTCGCCAGGTGTTCCGGTTCGAGGAGCCCGAGCCGCGGGAATCCGGCGGTGCTGGGATCCTTCTGCGATACCCTCCCGAAGTGATCGGAACTGGAGGGAACGCGATGAAGAGAGTCCTCTGTCTTGTGCTGCTCGGAGTTCTGTTGTCGGGAGCCGCTCAGGCTGCAGACAAGCCGAACTTTCTCGTGATCTGGGGCGACGATATCGGCCTCAGCAACCTTTCGGTGAATACCCGCGGCATGATGGGATACCAAACGCCCAATATCGATCGCATCGCCAATGAAGGCATGCTCTTCACCGACTATTACGGCGATCAGAGCTGCACTGCCGGGCGATCCTCCTTCATCACCGGCCAGAGCCCTTTTCGTACGGGCCTCACCAAGGTAGGCGTGCCCGGGGCCGAGCTCGGCATTCAGGCCAAGGATCCGACGATCGCGGAGTTGTTGAAACCGGCTGGCTACGCCACCGGCCAGTTCGGCAAGAATCATCTGGGTGACAAGGATGAGTACCTCCCGACCAACCATGGCTTCGACGAGTTCTACGGCAACCTCTACCACCTGAATGCGGAGGAAGAGCCGGAGCACGAGGACTACCCGGATAGCCCTGGCTTTCGCGAGCGGAACGGCCCGCGCGGAGTGATCCGTTCCTTCGCGGATGGGAAGATCGAAGACACCGGCCCCCTCACACGCAAACGCATGGAGACGGTGGACCAGGAGTTCCTCGATGCAGCGATCGGCTTCATCGACCGCGCCCATGCGGCGGACAAGCCTTTCTTCGTCTGGTTCAACTCGACGCGGATGCATTACCGGACCCACATCCCCGAGAGCATCCGTGGCATCTCCGGACAGGATTTCTACTCGGACGCCATGGTGGATCACGACCGCCAGGTTGGAGACCTGCTCGCGAAGCTCGACGAGCTGGGCATCGCAGAGAACACGATCGTCATCTACTCGACGGACAATGGACCGCACTACAACACCTGGCCCGACGGGGCGAACTCGCCCTTCCGTGGCGAGAAGAATACGAACTGGGAGGGCGGCTACCGCGTGCCGGGCATGGTGCGCTGGCCCGGCAAGATCGCGGCGGGCTCGGTCTCGAATGAAATCGTGTCCCACCTCGACTGGGCTCCGACCCTGATTGGGGCGGCGGGCATCCCGGACATCAAGACCAAGTTGCTGACGGGTCATAAGGCCGGCACCAAGCAGTTCAGGGCGCACCTCGACGGCTACGATCTCCTGCCGCATTTGACCGGCAAGGCCAAGAAGGGCCCGCGGAACGAGTTCCTCTACTTCAACGACGACGGGCTCCTGGTAGGGACGAGGGTCGGGGACTGGAAACTGGTCTTCGCCGAGCAGCGTGCGAAACGCTTCGATGTCTGGAGGGAGCCCTTCGTCTTCCTGCGGATTCCAAAGATCTTCCATCTGCGGCGTGACCCCTACGAGAAGGCCGATACGGACTCGAATTCGTACAACGAGTGGTGGACAGATCGGGTGCCCCGGATCTTCGAGGCGCAGACCGTGGTGATGCAGTTCCTGGGTTCGCTGCGTCAGTTTCCGCCGAGCCAACGCCCCGCATCCTTCACCATCGACCAGATCTTCGAGAAAGTCATGCGGCAGTTGGCGCAGTAGCTGGCGAGGAGTCCGGTGACCGCACACGACGAAATCCTTCGGCTCAGGGAGCAGGTAGGCCGGTCCATCATCGGCCAATTCGAAATGGTCGAGCGGTTGATCATCGGCCTGCTCGCGAACGGAAACCTGCTGGTCGAGGGCCTACCGGGCCTCGCGAAGACCCGAGCGGTGAAGGCGCTAGCGGAGAATCTGGAGGCCGACCTCTCGCGCATCCAGTTCACACCAGACCTTCTGCCCGGCGATGTGACCGGGACCGAGGTGTACTACGCCAGTGAAGGAGGCGGAGGCGAGTTCCGGTATCAGCCAGGGCCGATCTTCGCGAACATCGTGTTGGCCGACGAGGTGAACCGTGCCCCGGCCAAGGTGCAGGCTGCGCTACTCGAGGCGATGGAGGAGCGGCAGGTCACGGTCGCTGGCACGACACATCCCCTGCCCGAACTCTTCATGGTGATGGCGACCCAGAACCCCATCGAGCAGGAGGGGACGTATCCCCTGCCCGAGGCGCAGATGGACCGCTTCATGATGCACGTCGAGGTCGGGTATCCGGACGAGACCGCCGAGGCGAAGGTGATCGAGCTGGTGCGAAAGGAGACCCGGCAATCCGACGATGTGGAGCGATCCGCTCCGGTCGCCCAGCGCGCAGTCTTCGAGGCCCGCGCCGAGATCGATCAGGTACAGATCGCCGATCCGATCTTGCAGTACATCGTCGATCTGGTCTTCGCGACCCGCTACCCGGACCGCTATTCCGAGCAGCTGGCGGGTTGGCTCTCTCTCGGTGCAAGCCCTCGCGCCGGCATCCATCTGGACCGGGGCTCACGCACCCGGGCCTGGCTCGAGGGTCGGGACTACACGACGCCGGAGGACGTTCGTGCCGTTCTGCACGGCGTCTTGCGGCATCGCATCTCTCTCTCCTACGAGGCCAGCGCAGATGGCATCACCGCCAACCAGGTGATCGATGAGATCGCGAAGCTGGTGGCTGTGCCCTGAGGCGCGAGATGGAAGACGGCGCCTACGTAGGGGTTCGCGAGCTGGTGAAGCTCCGGTACCAAGGCAGGGGGTTCAGCTTCTTGCCCCGCCAGCCCCTCACCAGCCAGCTCGCCGGTCTGCGCGCATCGCGGATTCGAGGGCGCGGCCTCGAATTCGACGAACTGCGCGCCTACCTGCCAGGCGACGACGTTCGCGACATCGATTGGAAGGTCACCGCGCGCATGCGCAAGCCGCATACCCGTGTCTACACGGAGGAGCGCGATCGCAGGACCCTGTTGTTGGTGGATCAGCGCGTGAACATGTTCTTCGGCAGCCAGATCCAGATGAAATCCGTGACCGCCGCCCATGCGGCGGCTCTCGGTGTGTGGCGGGTGTTTTCACAGGGCGATCGTCCGGGCGCGATCGTGTTCAATGATTCGGAACAGGTGGAGGTTCCACCCCATCGCAGCAAGGCGCGGGTGATGGCCATCCTGCATGAGCTCGAACGCATGAATCGGTTGCTGCGTGCGGAGGGTGGACAGCGCTCCGAGCCAGCGCAATTGAACCGGGTGCTCGAACGCGCCGTGCGGCTCGCGAGCCATGACCATCTGGTGGTACTCGTCAGCGACCTGGACGGGGCGGACGAGGAAACGTCTCGCCTCCTGATGCGCCTCACCCGGCACAACGACGTGCTGGTGCTGCTGGTCTATGACCCGCTCGAGCGCGAGCTGCCCGATGCATCGCTACTCGTGGTCAGTGATGGGGACTTGCAGCTCGAGTTCGATGCAAGAGATCGTCGGTTGCGAAGTGGATTCGCGCAGGCCTTCCAGGACACGGTCGATAGCGGCAGGAAGGAACTGCACAAGCGGAACATCCCGATGCTGCCGATCAGCACGGCGGAGCCCGTAGCCGGGCAACTCCGCACGCTGCTCGGGAAGAGGCCCTGAGCGTGGCCGAGTTCGGCAGCAACCGGATGTGGGGGTTGAAGGAGCTCCCCCTTCCGGAGCCGATCTCCTGGTTCCCGGCAGCTCCGGGTTGGCTGGTCGTGGGCGCGATCCTGCTGGCGATCCTGGCCGCGTTCGCGTGGTCGCGTTGGTGCGCTTGGCAGCGACAGCGCTACCGGCGAGAGGCACTTGCCCGGATCGACGCCATCGGGGCGGGTACCGAAGGGTTGGCCGAGCTGCCGCTCGTGCTGCGGGCGACCGCCCTGGTCGCTTTCCCACGCGCTGAGGTCGCGAGCCTGCGCGGAGCGATCTGGGTGGAATGGCTCAACGAGAATGGTGGTCGTTTCGACGCCTCGGACGCCGAGTACCTCGACCTGCTGCCGTACGACCCGAATGCAGCTCGCGAGCTGGCGCCTCATGCCGCGGCTCGTCTCGTCGCGACGAGTCGCGCCTGGGTGAAGGGGCATCATGCTCGCCTTTGAGCTGCCCTGGGCTTTTGCGTTGTTGGCGTTGCCGCTGCTCGTCGCATGGTTGGCACCGGAGTTTCGCGACGAGAGCGAGGCCGTGCGCGCGCCCTTCTTCAAGCGACTCGTCGAGCTGACCGGCAAGCTTCCAACCGAGGGCGCAGTGGTCATCCGCAAGCGCAACTGGCAGAAGCTCTATCACATCATCGGCTGGTTTCTCGTGGTGACCGCGCTGGCCCGGCCAGTCTGGGTAGACGACCCGATCGTGAAGAACCTCCCCGCTCGGGACCTGCTGCTGATCGTCGACCTCTCCGGATCGATGGAAGAGAAGGATTTCACCGGAACCGACGGCTCGCGCATCAGCCGGCTGGAGGCCGTGAAGCAGGTGGTGGCTGCCTTCATCGCCCGACGTGAGACCGACCGATTGGGCCTGGCCGTGTTCGGCCAGTCGGCGTTCCTCCAGGCGCCGTTCACCGAAGACCGCGAGGTCGTCGGCGCGCTGCTGGAGGAGTTGCAGCCCCGAATGGCCGGGGCCCAGACGATGATCGGCGATGCCATCGGTCTGGCGGTTCGCCTGTTCGAGGCCAGCGAGAAGCAGAACAAGGTCGTGATCCTGCTGACCGACGGCAACGACACCGGCAGCAAGATGCCGGTGCAACGCGCCGCGGAGATCGCGGGAGAAGAAGGGATCACGATCCACACCATCGCGATGGGCGATCCGGCCACGGTCGGTGAGAAAGCGCTCGACACGGATGTCCTCGAGGCCGTCAGCAAGGCCACCGGGGGGCGATCCTTCCTGGCGCTGGACCGCGAACAACTCGAGACCGTCTACGCCGAACTCGACCGGCTCGAACCCGAGCGGGTCGATACCCAGAGCTACCGACC
>JAAELW010000269.1 GCA_024226235.1 bacterium | reverse complement strand
TCTGGAGCGGATGTCGGTCTGTCTCCAGTGTCACCTGGGGGATTCCAAGGCGACCGAACGAGTGGTGCAACGCGACGCCTCGGGCGTCAAGTTCTATCCCGGGCAGGCCCTGACGGAGATCAACGTTCCGCTCCACTACACCGAGCACCTGCAGTGGGATTTCGGGCTGCTTTCCCAGGGCGACCGGCTGATGCTCAGCCGCTGCTTCACCGAAAGCGACAACGGAATGGACTGCCTGACTTGCCACAATCCGCACATCACGGTCTACCACGAGGACCGGGCGCCCGACACGTTCAGGCAGGCGTGTCTCGGCTGCCATCAGGTCGATTCATGTCCGGCGCCACAGGCAGAGCGCGATGCGACATCACCATTGGCCGACGACTGTGTCGCGTGTCACATGAGACGGGCGGAGGCCGACGACCAGCGCTACGCCGATTTCACCGATCATTGGATCCGACGCAACATCGACCTGAAAGAGCGCGATCGCCGCCAGCAATTCCGGATCGAACCGATGTATCCCGAGCAGTTTGCGGCGCTGACACCGGCGGAGCAGGCCTACTATGAGGGCATGGCCTACTCGCTGTTGCCGGAGATTCCCCCGAAGGTCAGGCCCACGATGCTGGCCTGGGCGGAGGAGAGTTTGCAGAAGGCCGTCGACGAGGGGATGGATGAGGCCCGGGTGTGGCACACGCTGGGCCAGATCCAGGGCGAGATGGGCAAGTTCGCTCCGGCGATCCAGTCCCTCGAACGTTCGTACGAGCTGGACCCGTCGTACCATGACGGTACGTTCGCCTTGGGCCAGGCGATGCTGGGCGCGAAGCAGTTCGATCGGGCGCTGTCGATCTTCCGCGACCTGATCGAGCGCGATCCGACCAACGTGATGGCGTTGTCGGAAGCGGGGCGCACCGTGACCGAGATGAACCGGATCGACGAGGCCATCGGGTTCTACCGCCAAGCGTTGAGCAAGGAACCATGGCACGCCCACTTGCATCACAACGTCGGGATGTTGCTGGCATCTCAGGGACGATTCGACGAAGCGGCTCGCGAAGGCCTCGAGGCGCTGCGGCTGAACCCCGACGACCGGACCCTGCTCGAGTTCTACGCACGGGTCCAGCAGGCCGCCGGTCGCAACGAGGAATCCGCCGAGGCCGTCCGTCTCATTCGGAGTATGAGAGAGCCCGCCCCGGATGAACGCCGCGGCGGTGGGATGCGCTAGGAGCCTGCGAGCTTACCCAGATCGCGTAGCGTGACCTCGATTCGGCGTCCTTCGTCGAGGATGCAGGCGATCCTGTGCCGAGAGTTCTCCGAAAGATCGGGGTACTCCTCGAGCAGCAACGCGCTTCCGATCAGCCCCATCAGCGGATTGCTGATCTCGTGTTTGATCCTGGCAAGCTCGACTCCGACCCGATCGAGCTCGTGGGCGGCTCGAGCCAGCTCTTCGTCACCGACGATCGGTTCGATCAGGATCAAGGCCGTCGCGTCGTCGCCTCGCCGGATTGATCGAAGGTGAACCGTGATTCGGAGGGGTTCCGCGTCCGCCGTGACGGGAAGTCGTGTGGCGAAGCTTTCGGCCAGGCCTCCCCGGTTGACGTTCTGGAAAAACGCCGCTTCGATCGAGCTCGCATCTTCGATGGCATCAAATGCCTCGAAGAACGATCTTCTCTCGATCTGCTTCAGGCTTCGTTTCGTCGACCGCAGCAACAGCTGGTTCGCGGCGATCACGTTTCCGCGGCGATCGACGACCAGCGCTCCGTAGGGAAGCGCCTCCAGCAAGGGGCCTGCGCCCTCATGGTTCATGACATCCATGTCCTCATACTTGATCGGGTCGTGGCAGGGGAGACAGGAATCGAACCTGCAACCCCCGGTTTTGGAGACCGGTGCTCTGCCAATTGAGCTACTCCCCTGTGGACGCCCCGAGCAAGGCCAAGCCGGCGAAAGTGTACTCTCGGCACCCTGGGAATTCAACAGACCCGGCGCCAGCTCCCGCGAAATCGGCTCCGCCCCTGGGTGAGGTACTTGGCCTCGAAGTTGGTCAACGGTTCATCGATCGGCGCGGGAAAATCGGCTCCGCCGAACCCGGGCAGCCGCTCGAATTCCCGGTGGCCATCGACCAGCGGTTCGATGGAGCCCCAGTAATCTCCATGGTCGGTGGCGATGTGCAGCGTGCCGCCGGGCAGCAAGGTCCGGGCGAGCTGATCCAGAGTCTCGGCCTGGACGAATCGGCGCTTGTGATGCCGCTTCTTGGGCCAGGGATCCGGATAGAAGATGTAACAGGCGGTCAC
>JAAELW010000268.1 GCA_024226235.1 bacterium | reverse complement strand
GGAACCTCGAGCCGTGGGAGCATGGCAGCAACGCAACGAAGCGCTCGAGAGGATCGGGCAGGTCGGGCGACGTCAGTGGCGAAAGGAGTCCGGCGCCCACAGGCAGGCACGTGCCGAGAACGCCGTATACAGGTACAAACGAATCATCGGGGACAGGCTTCGGGCGAAGAGACCCGAGGCGCAGATGAGGGAGGCGATGATCGCGGTCAGCGTGCTGAACCGGATGACGGAACTCGGAGTGCCCGATTCGGTGGCGGTCGTCGTTTGAGGACCACTCGGCGAAGGCGGATCTGGGCTGGTCTCGAGCCGTGCAACAACGCCGCTGTTCATCGAGAGGCACGAGGACGGGGCTTCATAGGCGTTCGCCAACCACCCCTCTGCGTACCTCTGCCACCTTTGCGGTTGAAAAGGGGCGCATCGAAACGCCAGCAGCGGAGGGGATGCGATGTGATCAGGCCAGAGCCACACCCGCCCAGGCCTGGAGCAGCCACCTCGTCCGACCAGGAGCT
>JAAELW010000267.1 GCA_024226235.1 bacterium | reverse complement strand
GGTTCCGGTTCGAAGCGTCGCATCGGGCGAACCGGACGCACCAGCGGGGCGGCCTTCAAGCCCGGCTCGGGCTCGATCACCTCGCCATGTTTCGTCTGGTCGATTACCCAGACCTTGTCGTCGCGATTGCTCCCCATGACTCACGCTCCTGGTTGGCTCCCTGAACTTCACTACAAACAGCGATGATCGGAATGGCAAGGCGCATGCCTTCGGGGAAGGAAGCTTCGGGCAGCGGAGGATATCGTCGGGTCTGTGGGGGATACTCAAGATTGCATAGCGGCGGGGAAAGGGGGCCGGATCGAGCGGTGTCGGGCCCTCAGGCGAATCGAGAAGAGGAAGCCCTCCCGCGAATCATTGAGAGGGTAGAATTCCCGGGTGGGCGATACGGGAGGCGAACCGGTGACCTCTTGCCGGTGAAAGGATGCCCTGCAGCTCACCCTGCCGACAGCCCGGCCTGCCGGTCGATCACCCCATCTCGATTGCTTCGGCTTCCCCGTTATAGTAGATGTAGTGGGACTCTCGGAGTGGAGGCTCGGGAAAATGAGCGTTTCGCGGATCAATTGGCGTTTCCTGCTGGTCTTGCTCGCGGTGGCGATGCTCTCGAGCTGCGTGGCGGGGAAGAAGCGCGGGCCCGAGAACTCCCCCCATCCCGAAACTCACATCGTAAACCTCGCGACGGAAGACTACGATGTCTACATCGGCCGCCGGTCGGTGCCCAGGGCCCACATGCTCAGCGAGGGTCTTCGGACCGGGGAGGATGGCTGGCTCGGCAATCCGCACCCGATCGGCAGGTGCGAACTCTGCGCCGAGGACCACACGCGAGACGAGTGCATCGAGGCCTTCCGCGCCGATTTCCACATCAAGCTGGCCGATGATGCTGCATTCAGGAGAGCCGTTCTCGACCTGAGAGGGAAACGGCTCGGTTGCTACTGCAAACCGAAGCCTTGTCATGGGGATGTGATCAGAGACTACATCGAATCCAGACGATGATCCGGCAGCCGCCTGACGCCCCCGAACCCGGTGGCTCTCGGCGATTCTCTGGATTCCATTTTCGGAGGAGAACGATGCGCCAAGATTCGAACCGGCATACGCGGTCCTTGCCCCCGCTGGCCACAGCCGCGCTGGCCCTCTGCTTTCTCAGCTTGTCCTGCGCCGGTGAGCAGGATCTGGACCTCACGCCGGACTGGGCTCAGGATCTGGTCATCTACGAAATCGCCACCAAAGGCTTCAGTTCACCGGCCGGCCCCGAGAGCGGAACGTTTCGCGGCATCAGCGACAAACTCCCCTATCTCGAGGAACTCGGCATCAACGCGATCTGGCTGACGGGACACTCCCTCGCCGATCCGGATCACTTCTATGGAATCTGGACCCAGTACGCCTGCATCGAGCCGGGCCGCATCGATCCCTCGCTCGGAACGGAAGCCGAGTTCAGGGAGATGATCGCCTCGGCCCATCGGCATGGCATCCGCGTCCTCCTCGATACCATCGAACATGGGGTGATGAGCGAAAGCCGGCTCGTCGCCGAGCACCCCGACTGGTTCGAGGGCGGCTCCTGGGGCATGACCGACTACGATTGGGAGGGAGACCACCCCGATCTCGACGAATGGTGGGTGCAGCTCTGGACCAAGGCCGTGCTCGACTGGGGCATCGACGGTTTCCGCTGCGACTGCGGCCTGCACCGCCCCGATCTCTGGCTCGAGATCAAGCGTCGCTGCCAGGCGGCGGGCAAGCCGATCTTCATCCTCGGCGAGAGCGGCGCCGAGGAGGTCAGCGACGCCTGCCAGCGGGATATCATGCTGTTCAACCAGCGGCGCGGCCTGAAGAAGAACCATGCGGCCCTGACCGATCTGGCTTCCATGCGGGATCTCTTCCGGCCCCGGCCCGGGCCGGGCGACTTCGACTTTCACTGCGAGATCCGGTTCGCCGACGGCGAAGAAGCGCTGGATGCGGAGCGCGGCGGCCCGCTGCAAATCAGCTTCCTGGGTATCGGCGAGGACCTGATCGGCACCTGGGAGAGGCCGCCCGACGGCCGGGCGGACTGGACCTGGTCCATCGCGGGCGTGGCGGCGGATCGCGAGATCGAAAAGCTCACCGTGACCTGCCCGGACCGGAGCTGGAGCTGGCGATCGGTTGGGGGTGGTTGGCAGCTCGCCGTCACGCGGGAGGGCGGCACCTTGCAGGTGAACGGTGGGAATCCGCTGCCCGGACCGAAGCTGAGGGTCATCTCGCCGAGCTGCCACGACTGTGGCTGGGACGGCTTCCCCGGAGGCGAGAATCCCTACTCGGTGCAGGGCAGCCGCGCCGTCTTCGGCTATGGCGTCCTCTTCGCGCCGGCCATTCCGATCTTCATGAGCGGCGAGGAGTTCGATGCCGAGTATCGGCCCCTGCCGGGATTGACTCCCGATCTCTACGGCAAGGGCGAACCCGGAACCGGGTCCTGGCTGTACGGCTCCTGGCTCCAGTGGGATCAGCTCGCCCAGGACCGGCATCGCGACATGCTCGCGGACGTCAAACGGATGCTGGCGATTCGCCGTGAACACCGAGACCTCATCCACGCCATCAGCCCGGGGAACGCCGACGTCGATCTGATCGCCGTATCGATTGAGAGCGATGCGGAGCTTCCGGTTCCCTACCTGCTTTCGGACGGGAGGCGGGCGCTTCTGGTCGTCGGCAATCCAAGCGGCGAGACAGCTACGGCATCACTGGAGTTGACCCTCGAAGGTCTTGGCCTGACCAGCGAAGGAACCGCGCTCTGGGCGACCGAACTCTGGCCCACGGAGCTGGCGGCCCGGCGCGTGACCGTCGAGGAGCTCGCCTCATATCGCTGCACGATTCCCGCCGATCGCAACCGCGGCGGCGGCCTCCACCTGGTCCGCTTCGAAGCGGGCGCTGAACCGACACGAGGAGAGTGATCGCCATGTCCAGGCATCCAATACTCAAGTCCATCCTGCTGCTGGGCGCCCTGACGGCCCTCGGCTGCGCGCCATCGCAGAGGAATCTGGGTGACTGGCAGGTGGAGATCGGCCCGGCGGGAAACGAGATCGTCCAGGTACGAGAGAGCTCCGCGTCGCAGGAGATGGCGCCCCCGCCCGACAGGCTATTCGATATCGTGCGGGTCCTCACGCCCGCACACATGCAGGTCGGCGAGTGGTACCCCCGACGCGATGGAGCTTACGGTTTCGTGGCGCGGGCCGAGACCGAGCGCTACAACATAACCCTGACTCCCGCGGGGGAGATCATCGAGATAGAGTATAACGACGACTCCGCCGGCATCAGGGAGAAGGCCTACGCAATGATCCTGAGGGGCAAGAAGAGGCCCGTGGCGCTGGACGAATTGCCCGCCCGGAGCCTCGCGACCCTCGCCGAGCTCGCCCCGGACGCGGAGGTGACCCAAGCCTGGCACGCCGAGACGACAGCCGGACCCCGCTACGTGATCGTCGCCGGGGAATCCGCTTTCTACGCCCGGGCGGACGGCCAGATCCAGTCGGCGCGGAGGATCGCGGAAGGGGCGCTGGAGGAGAACTACCCCCGCGGCGGCGACCGGAACGCGACCATCACCGCGATCCGGGACGAGGCGGAGATCCATCTCGCGGCGCATCGCGAGAGATTCGACTACGGTAGGCAGATCGCCGCCCTGGGACAGGTCGACCGCGGCCCCGCAAAGCCGTTTCGCTTCGTGGTCATGGGCGACAGCCGCTCGAATCCCGCGTTCTGGCCGCTGATCCTGGATCACATCGCTTCCCTCGAGCACCCGCCCCGCTTCGTGATCAACACGGGGGATCTCGTTCCCCGGGGATTCGTCGACGAGTTTCGCGACTACTTCGTGACGCCCTTGCTGGACAAGGAGTATTTCTACTTCACCGCCCTCGGCAATCACGACTGCGGCTACGAGGGTCTGGCGACGGAGTACCGCTCCCTCTTCGGCGAGAACTCGCTGAACTTCCACTTCGATCACGGCGCGTATCGCTTCATCTTCATCGACACCGTCACGCGCCTGATTCCGATGGCGGACACCATCGCCTGGTTGGGCGAACTGCTCGCCGCCACTCCCGCGGAGCGCCATGTCGTCGCCGTCACCCACAAGCCCTTCAGGAACATCGAACAGTGGGCCTACCACTCGCTCGACCTGGAGTCGTCCGAGGCGATCACCGCGCTGCTGAGCCGCCACGAGGTGGGGCATGTCTTCCTGGGCCATATCCACGCTTACTCGACGGCCACCTTCGCGGGGGTGGACTACACGGTCAGCGGCGGCGGCGGCGCGGGATTGCACGATCGCTTCGGCAGGGATGGGAGCGTCCACCACTACATCATCGTCGATGCCCAGCCCGACGGCACCCTGGAGCAGCAGGTGGTGCGTTTCCGCGAACCCGGCGCCCCCTGACGCATGCGACGGCGGTCGCAGAAGGAGATCGAAAGCGTGACCGGTCCAGCCCGTACAGTCGCAATCGTGGTCCACGCCCTGTTGCTCATCATCGCGCTCGGCCCCGCCATCGCCTGGGGCGATATCGAAAGCGATCTCGACCAGCTGCTGGCGGCCTGTGCGGAGAAGGGTCTGTTCTCCGGTTCGGTGCTGGTCGCGGAGCAGGGTCGGCCGGTCTATCTGAGATCCTTCGGCAGCGCGGGTATCGGCTCGGAGGAGGCGATCGGCCCGGACCACGCCTTCCGGCTCGCTTCGGTCGGCAAGGCCTTCACCGCCATGAGCATCATGATCCTCGCGGAAGAGGGGTGCCTGACTTTCGAGGATGAGGTCAAGACTCACCTACCCGAGTTCCCCTACGACGACATCACGATCCGGCATCTCCTCAATCACACTTCGGGGCTGCCAGACTACGTCGTGCTGCTGGACGAGCACTGGGACCGGGAGCATGCGGGCTCGCCCGACCGGAAGGTCGCCACCAGCGGGGATGCGC
>JAAELW010000266.1 GCA_024226235.1 bacterium | reverse complement strand
TTCATGCTCTCGAGAGGATCGCGTTCGGCCGGATCTGCTTGGAGCCAATCGTCTTCCAGAAGCAGCTCGTCGACCTCGTCCCAATCGGGAGTCGGAGGAGGAGTCACGGGCTCCTTGGCAGAGCTCGGCATGCTTACACACAGTAGTGTTGCCATGAGAAACACTCGGATCATTCGCCTGCATCCTCCAGGGCCTGACGTCCGGCCAGATCGTTCACGAACTGGCGTGCAGTGCGACCGGAACGGGAGGAGCGGTCGAGTGCCCAGCGGAGCGCCTCATCGCGAAGCAGCCCCGGATCGAGGCGGATCCCTGCTGCTTTCGCGTGGTGTTCGACGATGCGGAGATAGGTCTTCTGGTCGAAGCCGAAGAAGCCCAACATCAAACCAAAGCGATCCGAGAGCGCGAGCTTCTCATCGATGGTCTCGCCCAGATGCAGATCGCCATCGTCGTCGAGGCGTACCTCTTGATTCTCGGAACGACGTTCGGGCAGGAGATGCCGACGATTGCTGGTCGCGATCAAGCAGACGTTGCGAGGCGGTGCATCGAGGCTGCCTTCCAGCGCCGCCTTGAGCTCTCGGTAGCCCGGATCGCCGTCGGCAAAGGAAAGATCGTCACAGAACACGAGGAAGGACTGGGGACGGCCTCGCACGAGAGCGAGGACATCGGGGAGGTGGGCGAGATCTGCCTTGCGGACCTCCACCACCCGCAGCCCGTCGCCACCAAAACGAGTCAACAAACCCCGCACCGCCGAGGATTTGCCGGTGCCCCGTTCGCCGTAGAGAAGCACGTGGTTGAAGGGATGGCCGGCCAGGAATTGCTCCGTGTTCCGCACCAGACGCGAGACTGCGCTCTCCACGCCGAGGAGATCCTGCAACGCGAAGGCGTCCGGATCGGGAACCGGAATCAGCTGGCCGCGCCCCCGCGCTCGCTCGAAGCGAAAGGCACGGCCCCGGGCTACGGCCTCCGGATCCGCCGACGCTCCGAGTTCGCTCCGCAGCCAACACTCGGCCAGCTCGAGCACCCGCTCCAGACGGGCGCGCAGGCCACCTCGCCGGGAAGTGGAAGAGTTCGAGGTTGCGGGGCTCACGAGCCGGGAGTGTAGAGGGCCTCGATGCTCCAGCCGAGGTACTTCCGGTAGGGGCGGAGATCCCTCGTCCGGAGGCTCGGCAGGGCGCTACCCTGGGGGGCGTGCGTTTCAAGGAGACCTGACATGCAGCGGTGGTTCATCCTCTCCGCCATCGGTCGCGATCGGCCCGGCCTGGTAGCCGAGCTGGCACGGCTGGTGCTCGATAGCGACGCGAACGTCGAGGACTCGCGGATGACCATTCTGGGGACCGATTTCGCGGTGATCCTGCTGTGCTCCTCCAGCCGAACCGATGCTGGCGACCGGTTGGCGGTCGGTGCCAAGCAACTCGAGCGCGATCACGGGCTCACGATCCTGCTTCGCCATCTGGAAGGCGGGAACCGGCCCGCGGTTCCCTCGGTGGGCAGTCAGCTGTATCGGGTCGTCGCTGCTGGAGAAGACAAGGCGGGTATCGTGGCAGGCATCTGCGGTGCCCTTGCCGACCACGGCGCGAACATCGTCGATCTCTCTACCCGCAGTCAGCCAGGACCCGGCGGCTCACCTCATTATCAGATGACCATTCTCGTCGAAGTCCCGGATTCCCTGGGTGAGGAACGCCTGCGCGTCGCCCTCGAAGGCGAGGGCGACCGGCTCGTCATCGACGTGGATATCGCCCGCGAGCGACAGGAGTAGCTGCCAGACCTGGCGGTCAGGGCGTCCGTTCGATCATCGGAAGCTCGCCCCACCGATTGCGCAAAGGGTGACCCACCACCTCGAAGAAGATCTCGAGAAAGCGGTAGGTGAGACCCCAGACGACGTGGCGCCCCGGATCCCCGACGACGATTCCTGGGAACTTCAGGCTGCCAGTCTCGCGAAACGCCTTCTCGATATGGCGGTCTGGCTGCCGCAGCTCTCGGACCGGGAACCAGAACGTCTCGTTGACCTCGTAGTTCGGCACCAGATCATCCGGCGATGGATGATGGAAGACGAAGCCCGAGATCACGAGAGAACTGGTTCGCCCGGCATGCCGACCCTGGAGATCGTCGAGACGACCGATCAGCTCGGCGCCTTCCAGGGAGACACCCACTTCCTCGAGGGTCTCGCGCTCTGCGGCAATCCGGGTGCTCGCATCCACGTCTTCGACGCGACCCCCAGGAAACGCCATGTGCCCTGACCACGGGTCGCCCGGCCGGGTCGCTCGTTCGATGAACAGCACCTCGGGCCTCCCGTCGTGCTCGCGCAGCACCACCGCTACCGCGGCACGGCGAGCCGGTGGCCCGTCGATCAACTCGGGCTCATGGCCCTCGAAAGCGGAGCGAATGTGGGTCAGACCAGGCATCCGTACAGGATAGCTGCGGCCGATCCAGAGAGCTTGAGCCCGCGCCAAAGTGAACCCTGCGCGGGCGCCATCGAGAACTCTCCGAAGATAGCATTCGGCGCTGGGTTTCGAGAGACTTCCCTCACGGCGACCCCGGGCTACGATCGGAAGTAATGGGAACTCTCGAGCTTCCCCCGCCCCAGGCCCGTCGCATCCTGGAGCTGGCGCGCACAGATCGCCAGGCCGCCCGTCAGGCCATGGCTGAACACAGCTTGGATGCCCAGGTGGCGCTGATCTGTGAGACGCCCGTCGGCCGACGGAACGAACTGCTGGGCCTTGCAGCCGAGCCCGCGCGTCTTATTCCCCGACTACCGCCGGCGGAACTCTGCTTCACTGCCCACGCGATCGGCCTGGCCGACGCCGGCTGGCTGCTCGAGCACGCCACTGCCGAGCAGGTCACGACCTGTGTGGATCTCGATGCCTGGCACGCAGGGCTTCCGGATCGCGGACGCCTCGGGCAGTGGCTCGAGGCCTTCGCGGATGGAGGCGACGACACACTGTTGAAAGCTTCCGGAGCGATCGATGCCGAAGCCTGGGCGCTGCTCTTGATGGACCAGGCCCAGGTGATCCTGAAGCCTTCCGGCGACGACAGCTGGGAGCCCCCTGCGGGCGGCCAGACCATCGACGGCCAGTTCTACCTGGTCTCGCGTCGTGGCAGCGACGATCTGGCGGAACTGCTCGATTTCCTGCGCGTGCTCTTCCAGCAGAGCTACTGGCTCTACTTCCGCCTGTTGCAGGCGGTGATCTGGGAACTCCCTACCGAGACGGAAGAATGGGCACGGCGTTGGCGCATCGGACGGCTCGAGGATCTGGGCTTCCCGCGCCCCGACGAGGCGAAAGGAATCTACTCGTTCCTGGGCGAAGAGAGCGCCGGCCAGATTCCGGAAGAGACGCGCAGCTTCGAACTCGAGGACTGGCCGATGCCGGTCTGGATGCCGAACTTCCCTGTCCACGCCGAAGCCGACTACAGCCTGTTCCGAGCCTTCACGCATCTGCCCGACGCAGAGCGCCGGACGCGGCTTCTCGAGTTCCTCTCGCTGGCGAATCGTGTGGCCGTGGCGGATGACCTGCCGCTCGGAAACGCGGAGACCCTACCCAAATCCCTCGCCAAGGCCGCACGCTTTGCGAGCTTCGGATTGGATTTCGTTTGCACGGAAAACGCATTGGCTGCACCCGATGTGCTGCGACGCGTGACCCAGGATCGACTGTTTCGCATCGGTTTCAACCGGGAGCGCGCGGCCGGTCGTGCAGAGCCCCCTCTTCACCTCGAGGGCGAGCCCACCGACGACGAGGACGCTGAAGCCTAGAAACGAAAGAGCCCGCGGAGCAAAGCTCCGCGGGCTCCATTTCGCTCAGCCAGTCCTAGAGGTCGACGGCCTTCAGCGTCTTGCGCTTGTTGCCAACCGCGCGGGCCTCGGCCTGCTTGATCAGCTCACGCACCTTCGTGTCGAGGGCTCCGTAGAACTCGGCTCCGACGTTGCACTTCTTCGAGGCCGCCTTGGTGCGGGCCTTGGAAATGATCAACTCGACCGGCTTGCGGGCCACCTTCTTCCTCTTACGTACTGCCATCTGAATAAACCTCCCTTGCCGAGCGAGAGAGAGCCGCCGCTCGGTCGTTTTCCCCCCCGCGACGTACTGCACGCCCGGTTCGAGGCTGGGAATGGTAAGCGTTCCGCCGACGGAGTCAAAGAAAAAACTGCCTGAATCGGGCTCTCTGGGCTGATCCCGGGGGTCTTTCCGCTGGCGCCTACTGCGATACGTTGCGTTGGCCATGTCGAGTACCAAAAGCCGGACCCGGATCGAAGCCGAAGCGAGAGAAGAACGGTTCACCACGGACGGATTGGACGGTGTCCATCTGCGTGCGATCCACCGCGGAGACGAGGCCGCTCCTTCGCTGGTGCTCCTGCACGGTGCGGGCGCCAATGCCCACTGGTGGGACCATCTGGCGCCGACCCTGGCCAGGCAATTCCACGTGATCGCACTCGATTTCCGCGGGCATGGCGACTCGGACTACCCGTCGGAACACGTCCCGGGTGCGTTTTCCGACGATCTGGAGGCCCTATTGGAGCATCTGGATGAGCCAGAAGCGATCCTGATGGGGCACTCCATGGGAGCTCATGTGGCGCTTTGGCACGCCGCACAGCCTCGCAACACCCCGGCGCTGGTGCTGATCGAACTCACACGTGGGGCCTCGGCGAGCCGTCAGCGCGCTACCCGGTTGGCATTGACGCTGCGCCGAACCTACACATCGCGGGAACAGGCGATCGACAAGTTTCGGTTCCTGCCAGGTGCTGCCCACGCCACACCCGAACTGCAGCGGGCGATCGCCGGAAAATCCGTCTGCATCGATTCCAGCGGACGGTTTGGCTTCAAATTCGATCCTCACTGGTTCGGCGTACCCGGGCGCCGACCCCCGGACCTTTCATCCGTGAGCTGCCCGACCCTGCTGTTGCGAGGAACCGACAGCAACCTGCTGACACCCGAGGGCGCCGCCGACATCACCGCAAAGATCCCCGACTGCAAGCTGATCGAAATCGCTGACGCGGGGCATCACGCTCACGTGGACCAGCCGATGGCGGTACTGGAGACGGCCATGAAGTTTCTCAGCGAGCTACGGGAACATCGTGGCAGCCCCAAACGAACATCCTGACGTTCGGTGTCGAGGCTCATTGTCTCGCCGGCGACATAGGGAAAGCCCTCATCCAAAAAAGGTGCTTTTCCGAGCTTGATCCCGGCTGTCTCCCAGTTACGCTTTCTGGTGATATGTGGCCGACCCCTCTTCTAATGGCCGCTTGTCGTTGCGACCAATGATGGACCCGGATCTCGGAACCCGGGTGAGGCTCGAGACAAGAGAGGCCGAAACAAGGTTGGTCGAAATCGCGTGATCAAGCTGGTGATGGGTACGGAGATCCAGGCCGAACGGGCTTCTGTCTGGGAAGCTCTTTCGGACCCGCAGCAGATTGCCAACTGGCGCCCGGGCGTCATCGCCCCGCGCACGCCCGAGGCTTCCTATCCAACGGCAGGACGTCGTTTCAGGTGGTCGTGTCGTCTGCATGAACTTCCGGTCGAGTTGGTCGAGACGCCCGTCCAGGTGCAGCCGCCTTCACGCCTCGAGTCGGACGTCGCCCTTGGGCTCTTCCATTTTTCCCAGACCTTCACGCTCAGCCGCTCTTCCGAAAACCGCCCCGGTACGCGCCTGGTGATGCATGTCGCAACCGACAACCAGATGCCGCTGGTGGGGGGATGTCTGGACCGTTTTGCGGTGCGACGCTTCGCCACCGATCTCGCCTCCACGTATCTCCAGGCGGTGCGTGACTGGTGCGAACGGGGTGAGGCGACACAGCGCCCACTGCCGACCTTGATGCGAAGCGTGGCCTCTAGCGCTCATCTCTGACTCGAGCCCGCCGGCTGCACCTCGCCGGACCCAGGAGCTATGGTGCCCAGCCATGTCGCGTACTTGGCTCGCTTTGCTCCTGCTGCTTCCTGCCCTCGGCTGCGCCGCGCCCGGTGTCGCCCCGCGCAGCCTCGATTCGGGACGTCTGGCTGCAGACATCGAATGGCTTGCTGCATCCGAGCGCGAGGGCCGCGGGCTCGGAACGGACGGGTTGGCTGCATCAGCGCAGTGGATGGCCGACAGGTTCGCCGGAGCAGGCCTGGCGCCTGGGGCCAATGACGGCAGCTTCCTCCAATCCTTCGAGACGGTCGTCAAGATTCGAGCGGCCGGGGCGCGACTCCAGACAGGCGAGATGGTGATCGAAGCCGGAGATTCGCTGGCGCCACTGATGATCAGCGATTCCGGGACGTTCGAGGGGCCCGTCACCTTTGTCGGCTACGGCATTGCCGCGCCGGATCAGGGGCACGACGACTACGCCGATCTCGATGTCGAGGGCCGGATCGTGCTGGTGCTCGAGGGCCGACCCAGCGAGGGGTCTCTGGGAGGGTCCCAAGGCGTACCCTTCCTGCGACGGCGCTCGAAGATCGTGGCCGCACGGAGCCGCGGTGCGATCGGTGTCGTATTCGTGCCCGAAACGGAAGAGCCGGTACTTCATGCCGGTTCACATTCCGGAGACCCCAGCGTACAGCCCGCCGGAGTGTTCGCTTTGCGTATTGGCCGGCCGGCCGCAGAGCGACTGTTCCGCAGTGCCGGCTTTGAGCTCGAAGGCCTGGGCGAGTCGGCCCGCCTGGGCCAGCACGTTTCCGAAGCTCTGGCACTCGAGCTGCAAGGCGAAGTCACGATCGAGCGCACCCGCGACCATGTATCGAACGTGGTCGGCGTCCTCACCGGGAGCGATCCTGCACTGGCGGACGAAGCGGTGGTGATCGGTGCACACTACGATCATCTCGGGCTCGGCGGCCATGGCTCCCTGGCTCCCTCTCGCCGCGGTCAGGTCCACCCCGGGGCCGATGACAACGCCTCGGGAAGTGCTGCTCTGCTCGTCGTGGCGCGGAGCCTGGCGCGGGGGCCGGCGCCCCGGCGAAGTGTCGTCTTCGTCGCCTTCACCGCGGAAGAGATCGGGCTCCTGGGCTCCGCCTACTTCGTCGATCATCGTCCTTCTGGGCTGCCCGCGCCGGTCGCGATGCTCAACATGGACATGGTGGGAAAGCTTCGGAACGACCGAATCGTCCTGTTTGGCAGCGAGAGTGCCGAAGAGTGGAAACCGCTGCTTGCCGACCAAGCAGATGCATTGGGGCTGGTTCTGGCCTACGAGGGCCACGGTACCGGACCCTCCGATCAGACCAGCTTCTATCTGAAGAAGGTGCCCGTCCTGCACTTCTTCACCGGCGCCCACTCTGCCTATCACACACCGGACGATGTGGTTGCCGACATCGACGTCGCCGGGTTGGCCCGAGTGAGCGAGTTGGTCACCCGTGTCGCGCGCGAAACCGCGAACGGCCCGCGCATGGCGTTCCGCGGCCAGCCTGCCACCGCGCACCGCACCCCGGGCGCGGGCCCCGGCTACGGGCCCGATCTCGGCACGATCCCCGCCTTCGGCGGGGATCCTGTGGTGGGCGTCCGGATTGCCGGAGTGAGACCCGGAAGCCCGGCCGAGCGGTCCGGTCTCCAAGCCGATGACGTAGTGGTCTCCTTCGCTGGTGTCAGCATCCGCGACCTGGCCGAATTCGCTGCCCTGCTCTTTGCAGAGGAAGCCGGCAATCAGGTCGAGATCGTGGTCCAGCGTGCAGACGAGCGCATCACGATACGAGCGGTTCTCGGCGCACGACGATGAGCATCACCATCCTGGGAGCAGGCTCGGTCGGGCTCACACTGGCCGCGCGGCTTGCGCGTGGAGGCGTACGCGTGCTGGTGCTCACGCGTCGCGAGGCGGCAGCCCGCGCCCTGGCCAAGGGTTTGATCGTCGAACACCCTGCAGACGGCACGACCTTCGAAGTCGAGATCGAGGCGCGCTGCTCGACCTCACCGGAACCCTGGCCCGACCACCCCGTGCTCCTGTGCACACGGGGTGACAGTGTCGAAGCAGCCGCGCAGTTGGTGGCCCTGCGCGCATCGGGCGCACCACTCGTCACCTTCCAGAACGATGTGGTTCACGAAGCGGCCGCAGCCCGATTCCACCCTCGGGTCCTGGGCGGCGTTTGGCGGGAAACCTGTACGCGCACAGACGACGCCTGCGTGCGCTTCCTTCACGACCGCCCTTCCCGCGCCATCCTGGGCCTGCATCCGAGTGGCCAAAGCCGGGAGGCTCGCGATATCGCGAGCCTCCTCGAACGCGGTGGCATCAAGACCGGGATCTCCGATTGCATTGCTCTGGATAAATGGCTGAAGCTCTGCATCAACCTGATGAGCACACCCAACGCCCTGATCCGCCGGGAGGACCACGGGCACCGCGATTTCGTGCAGATCAAGGTCAGCTTGCTCGAAGAGGCCCGTGCGGCCCTGGCCGCCGCATCGATCGAGACGGGATCCTGCGATGGCTTCGACAGGTCTCTCGACGAAGAGATCGCCTTCCAACGGGTCGCTCTCGAAAAGGGTACGAGCGCGAGGCCAATTCCCCTCTACAACCAAGTCTGGACCGCTCTCACCCGACACATGCCCACCGGAGCCGACGCCTACCATCGCCGAATCTGCACCCTTGGCGATCGATACGGCGTTCTCACACCGATGAACCACCGCATCCTCGACGCCCTGCTGCATGCTACCGATGAACATGCCGGCCCAGAATCCCTCTCCACCGCAGAGCTCCTGGACTAGGAGAGAGGTTCCGCCCCGCTATGGCTGCCAGACCTCGGTGGCCGGATAGAAGGCCTTCCACGCCAGCCAATAGGACTCGATCACCTCGACACCTTCGGGTACCTCGTAGCTGAAGGTTGCGCTGCCCGTGTCATAGGTGAAGCGAATCCGATTCCCGGAAAATTGGTCTTCCACCTTTCCTCCGGCGGCCGTGGCCAGCGAGCCCAGGTAGGCTCGCTGCTTTCCTTCGAAGATCACGCCGAGGACCATCTCTTTCAGATGATAGTTGCGGTCCTCCGCGGCGACGGGGAACAAGAGTCCGTCCATGCTCCAGTAGCGTTGAAACGGGCTCGACGAATAGTCGTGCTTGTCCGGCGACGGAAGGGCCAGTACGAAAGCTTGCGGATGGCGAGCCAGAATCCCGCCCTGGGTCTCCTGCCGGATCGGAAGTGGCTGAAGGGTGGTCCCCATCCGGGGGCCGCTCATCGCCCGACCGGTGAACTGCTGCCAGAGGCTCTCGGTCTGCCTGTCATAGAGCAAGAAGCCGTGATTGTGAATCAGACCCGAGACACCGAAGCCGAGCGCCTCGCCGGCCACCGTGGCCCGAAAGGCTCGCGGCACTCCGGTCAGCGGATCGTAGGAGACGACGACCGGCGTCTCGCCGAATCGGTCATTTACGACCTGATGGTATTCCATCAGGTGGACCGGATAGACATGGGTCGTGCCACCGACGCTGACGGACAGCACCGGGGTCTCCGGCTTCACCCACTTTGCCTCCGACGCGGCCACGAAGGTCGGCTGATCGACAGAGACAATCCCGTCCTTTGCGGGACCACCACCGAAGATCTGATCCGTCGGGATTTCCACTCCTCCGAGATCGAAACCGTGGGTCGCGGGCTTTGGCTCAGCGGAGGACCCGACCCCAACCAGACATATGAGTGCCAATCCGAGCCAGGCAGCCCGCCTCACGATACCGCCTCGATCGAATCCGCAACGATGCCGAGGAGTTCGCCCAGCGCGTCGTCATCGATGTTCAGCGGGGGGGCCACGTACACCACGTTGCCCATCGGCCGCAGATAGGCGCCGCGGCGCCGCGCCTCGTCATAGATGCGCCAACCCGCCTGGGCCAGGTATCCCTCATCACCCGCCAGATCGAGGGCACCGATCATGCCGCAACAGCGAGTGCGCGCCACGGCCGGCAGCGCCTCGAGGCCGCGGAAGGCCTCGGCAATTCTCTCCGCCTTCGGCTTGGCCCGGTCGAGGATGCCTT
>JAAELW010000265.1 GCA_024226235.1 bacterium | reverse complement strand
GAGTGAGCTTCGCGACATGGCGCGGAGAGGGGGGAATGCCGGGGCGGTCCTCGACGTAGTCCACGATCTCGAACCCGTAGCGCGCCGCGAGGTACTCCCAGAGCTTGTGGTAGGCCACGATCCGAGCGCCGCGTAGAGGGGCGAGCCGCGTCTCCCAGTCGGCGAGACGAGCCGACCATGACCGGCTGAAGCGCGCGAGGGCGGCCTCGTAGTGAGTTCGGCCTTCCGGGTCCAGAGTTGTCAGTCTCGCAGTGAGAACCTCGGCGAGCAGGGGGTAGAGGCCCGGATCCACGGAGTAGTGGGGGTTGCCCTCCGGATGCACGTCGCCCTGGCTGCGATCCACGTGTTGAGGCACCTCGATCGGCTCGATGAAGTCCGCGAAATCGAGATGGCCGTCATGGCCTTCCCGCAGCGCCGGATTGCGCGCGCCCTGGATCAGCAGCGGCAGCCAGCCGATCTCGAGCTCGAGACCGTTGGCGATCAGCAGATCCGCCTTCATCAT
>JAAELW010000264.1 GCA_024226235.1 bacterium | reverse complement strand
TTCATGCTCCATGACGAAGGGCACGAAAGCATCCGCACGACCGACGAAGAAGCCGAAGTCGATCGCAGCGTCCGGCCAGTAGCAGGAGGCCTGCCCCTCATCGTCCAGCCAGTCCATCGTGCGGCTGATACGTTGTATCACTTCATTGATCGCCTGCTTGTCGAGCAGTTCCTGCAGTTCCTCGTCCACCGTTCACTCTCCTCCGTGCGCCGAGTTCTGCGGCTCGGGCGCCCAGTCTAACCCCCGAATCCCATGACGAGCTTGCACCCGTCCGCCATACCCTCGACGCGCTTTCGCAGTACGTCGATCCAGTCCGGGTGCGTGAGAATCCAGAACTCCTGGGCCCGGATCGCGTGGACGACCAGCTCTGCGACCGTCTCCGGAGGGAGCCCGTCCCCGACCACCTGGGAGGCAAAGGCCTTGAATCGCTGGTTGGTCTCGGTCTCGGCGACCGCTTCGGGGCGGTTTCGCTCACTCTCGGTGATGCGCGTCGCGATGGCGCCAGGGCATAGGACAGAGGCGCCGATGGGGCTGCCTTCGGCAATCAGCTCGAGCTGGAGCGTCTCGGTGAGCGCCACGACGCCGAACTTGGCCACGTTGTAGGGCGCGATATCGGGCGCCGATTGCAGCCCTGAGCTCGAGGCGGTGTTGACGATATGCCCTTCCCCGGCTTCGCGAATCAAGGGCAGGAAGGTCTTCACTCCGTAGATCACACTCCACAGGTCGACGCCGAGCACCCATTCCCAATCCGCGACGCTCAGCTCCGCCACGCGGCCGGCGCGAACGACGCCCGCGTTGTTATGCACGACGTTGACCTTCCCGAAGGTTTCGATCGTCCGGTCGGCCAGGTGCTGGATGGCGTCCAGCTGGCTCACATCCGTCGGCACGCCCAGCACCTCGTGGCCCCGGCCCCGCAGCGCCCTGACCGCAGCCTCGAGCGGCTCGCGCTCGATATCGGCCAGTACTACGCGCATTCCCTCTTGCGCGAATCGCAAGGCGGTCGCCAGGCCGATCCCACTGGCCGCACCGGTCACCACGGCCACTCTCCCCTCGAAACCCTCCACCGGTCGGCCCTCCCTTCGATCCCCGATCTGGGATGTTGACGCAGTCTATATCTAACTGATATAGATCTAGTGGATAGCTCTCACTGCCCATCTCATCGACCCTAGGCGCCAGAAATGATGGAGAGCCTGCCGTGCCCCCCCCCAAGAGACGTCGTCGCGGCTCGCGATATGCAGTGCTCGGCATGCTGAGCATGGGCTTGAAGACGGGCTATGCGATGAAGAAATACGTCGAAGGCAATCTCGGGCACTACTGGAGCGAGAGCTACGGGCAGATCTATCCCATCCTGCGCCAGCTCGTGGACGAGGGGTTCGCAACCTGCACCGAGGAGAGACGAAAGGGCAAGCCCATGCGCAACCTTTTTTCGATCACACGTTCTGGACGCAAGGAGCTGCGCGAGTGGCTGGCGATGCCCCCGGAGCCCCAGCCCCAGCGATCGGAGCTCCTGCTGAAGCTGAGCCTCGGGAATCGCGTCTCCCTCGAGACGTGCCAGAAGCTGATTCGCGACTACCGCCAACAATGCGAGCAAGACCTTGGGTATCTGGACGGCATCGAGGCCGCCCTGTGCGGCCCGGGCGCGCAGCATCAGGATCAGCCCTATTGGCTGATGACCCTGAGCCATGGTCGGGCGATCCGTGAGGCGGAGCTGGCCTGGTGCGGCCAGACCCTGGCGCACCTGCGCCGACTGGCGGCCCAAGAGAAACAATGAAGGAAGGAGGCGTATCAGATGGCTGATCCTACGATCGACGAGATCGAAGATCTTCGCAAACGAGTCCGACGCATCGAGGCAATCGAGGCCTGCCGAGTTCGTTTCAACGAGTATCTCTACTACTTGGACGCAGGCCATCTCGATGACCTGATCGGCCTCTTTGCCGACGACGCGCGACTCGAGCTGCAGAACTTCCCCCCTGGTTCCGGCGGCGATCTCCGCTTCACGGGACCCGACGAGATTCGGGGGCTCTACAAGGCCTTCGTGGGTGAGGGGGCGCGACATCATTCCGCGAACGTCTCGGTCGTTCCGAGCGAAGCAATCGATCTCGTGGAGCTGACCGCCTACTTCCACACGACCCTCGAGTACGCGCTCACCGGTGGCATCTACGAGGTCCAGCTCCAGCCACGGCTCGAAGCCTGGCAGATCGTTCGTATCCGTATCTCGAGCACCTGGGGATGGTCGGTCCCCCACGCTGATCCGCCTTTCCTCAAGGATGCGTTTGCCGCGGGCACCCTCCGCGACGGCCGCCCCCCGGCTCTGGGCCGTCCCGACTGGGATTGACTCTTCCACCTAGTAAGGGGTGACAACATCATGCTGGACGAGAAGAAGAAGCGAGTCCTGGTCGCGGGAGCGACGGGCTATCTCGGCAAGTTTGCGGTGAAGGCTTTCAAGGAACGGGGCTACTCCGTTCGAGCCCTGACGCGCAGCGAAGAACGCCTCGCCAAGCCGGGCCCTTTCACCGCACCGGCCATCTCGAAGGACGACGTGGACGAGATCTTCGTCGGCGAGCTCACCAGGCCCGAGACCCTCTCCGGCTTGATGG
>JAAELW010000263.1 GCA_024226235.1 bacterium | reverse complement strand
GTGTAGACGAGAGCTGCGTTCGCCGCGATGGGAATCGAGTATTCCTTTGCTTCGTCGCCCATGGGTGCAGGCTCGAGCGTCTCCGGTGCGCCCTCGAGCGAGCGGTCCCCGCCCAGGACCTCGACACCGCGGTACAGCATGCCGTACCACGTGGTCGCGACCGGCTGGCCGTCCGAGGCGACGGTGTCGAGTTTTACCAGCTGGTAGGCGCCCGAGCGCCGTGCTTCGACCTTGGCGATGGTGGCCTGCGTCGTCAGCTCCATGCCGGCACGCACCGGCTGGTGCAATTCGAGATCGTGGCTGGCATGGACGCCGCGAATGCGGTCTCCAGCGTCGAGGTCCGTCGGCATGCAGCGAGGGTCCAGGAAGAGTGGCCACTCGAAGCAGACCGGGAAGAGGGGATGGGCCAATACGTCCGGTCGCACCCGCGTATCGAGGTACCCGGCTGCCATGTCTCCCATGCACGCTGCGTAGGCCATGGTCCAGCGCGCATCGATCCCATGCGTGACAGGCTCGCCGCGACGTCCAACGATTCCAGAGGAGATGGGCATGGCCGGATGCTAGCCAATGCCCTCCGAGATGACGCACGTACGCATCGGGTCGCTGGGGATGAGTCCGCGCAGTGTTCAGAACCCATCTGCGGGCTCGGTGGTGGCCGCGTCCAACTGGCCCTATCTGTCTACCGGGCTGGCCGCCAGGCGCCGAACGGTTGCTTCGGCGAAGTCTACGGCCTGCCCGACGACTTCCGGGTCCACGTTCTCCAGTGTGTCGCTGGGGCGGTGCAGGTGAGGGATGCGACCTTGTGCATCCAGGGCGGCCAGCGTGAGGCTCGAGACCGAATCGCGAGCGAACCAGAGGCTGTCGAAGTCACCGGTGTGCCACTCGCCCGGCTCCACGCCCTGGAAACGTGGTTCCTGGGTCGCCGTGTCGAGCGCAGCCCGAACCAGGAAATTGTCGTAGACGACGGAAGTGAGGCTACCCGTCCGCATCACGATCTTGATCTGGCCGGCGCCGAGATTATCGAAATTGAGCAGATGGGTGTTCTCACGGTCCAGCGTCTTCTCGATCGCCTGCTTGTAGACACGGGCCCCCACCATGATGACCTCTTCCGCGCCAGTCAGGACGACCTCGACATCCCAGCCGGGGATGGGACGCTTCAACAGACGCTCGAAGGTTCCAATCGCGGCCGCTGTACCGCTTGCGTTGTCGGCGGCCCCATTCGTGAATCCGTAGCGGAGGTAGTCGAAACTGACGACGACACCCTGTGCGACGAAGTAGATGACCAGTAGCCAGCGCAGCCAACCGAGCAGCGGCGAAGCGCCGCCCAGCGCAGTCGCAAGTGCGACGACCATGGCCAGGACCATCAGACCCAACGTGATCAGCAGTCCCCGCCGCAGGCCTGCCACCTGGGACGGCAGGTAGAGCAGCGATACGGGCGCCGTGTCGTAGTGCGCCATCAGGATCAACTTCTTTCTGCGCGGCCCCGGGTCTTGGCCGGGCTCCACGGCCGCCGGCGCGCGGCCGATCACGTTCTCGGAGTGCGCTCGCGGCGGCATCAGCGAGACAGGAGACCAGCGCCAGTCAAAATAGAGCAGCCCAGAACCGGCCGATAGAACGACCAGGGCGAAGGCCGGCCACGGCGCCACGGTGATCGCCATGAGTCCAGCCACGAGGCCCGCGATCAGCCACCAGACCAACCAGATGAACGTCTTCGGCGTGCTGAAGGGCTGGCGCTCTACATCCGCCCCCAGTTGCGCGAGACGCTCTACCAACAGATCGGCAGCTCTGCGCTCCTGCTCCGTCCCCGCCCCACGATGCGGAAGCGCGGTCAGCTCCTTCACGATCGTCATGGGGTCCAGGGGTGATTCCATTCTGTCTCCGGTCTCGTTCTTTCAGTCCCGCTCGGTGTCTCCTGCGGGCACCAGCGCTGCCGCAGGGTAGCACCGGCTGAAGGACCTCCCGGTCGAGACGAATAGCCAGGTGCCGGGGGAGGCAATCCGGTGACCCCGGGCCGCAACACCTGGTGCTCGGGGAAGGCGTCCCACAGCACGTGGTACCGTAACTGCAGAGGAGGACCCATGCCCAGCCAGCACGATGGCCCCGCTTCCGCAGCTTTTGAGCCGCTTCCGCTCAGGGGCAATACCTCTTTCGCAGCACTGGCCAAGGTGGATGGTTCCGCGGCCATGCGTTCAGCGCCGCAATACGCGCCCACCGGATCGTGTACGGCCTGGGGGATCCCATTCCAGATTCGCCGTCCGCTGTTGCTCCAGAGCGGTGTGGTCGACATCTCTCTTGCGGGCAAGCGTGCAGGCTGGCTGGTGTTCCTGCACACGACCGACATCGTGCCGCGCGTGCCGAACGAGGATGGCTTCGCGCCTGCGACCCGTGGCGATGGTGCGTTGGCCGAGCACGTGGCCGACTACGTGTTCTGCTACGCGGATGGGAGCGAGGTGCGCCAGCCCATTCGGCGACGTCACCAGGTCGGCACATTGCGGCGGGTGTGGGGTGAGAACTGTTTCGAGGCGGTGGCGATGCGCAAGCCCCGGCCAATTCGGGCCTCTCACGAGCAGCGCTTGCCGCTTCCGCCGGCACCCCAGTCTTGGGGATTCAGCCAGACACGTGCACTCAATCCGGACGCGTCGCCCTTTGGTGCATGGCTCTGGGCCTGGGAGAACCCGCACCCTCGGCGCGGGCTCGCCGGCCTGCGGATCGAACACCGCGCGGGCACACTGCTCCTGTGCGCGCTGTCGGGCGGCCAGGCTTCGGCGCATCCGCTGCGCTGGGAACCCCGTCGCAAAGCCGTGTTCCGCTTCGGCCCGGGCGAAGCGTTCGATTTCGACATGGACGAGAACGGCCTGTTGAAAGAGCCGCGGCTCGACATGGGGCAGGTGATCTCGGCGCAGCCCCATTTCGACTACCCCGATAGCGAGTGGCCCAGGACCCGGAACAACCAGGCGCCGGGCCTGAACCCCCGCCAGGTGACGCTCGAGTACAGCGCGCATCCCGATGCCCACTTCCACCTTGCGAAGGGCAAGACCGTGCCGGTGGCGAGGCTCGCGTCTGGAAAGACCGCGATGGGGCTGCGGCCTATCGCGTCGGCTACGCAGCGCGTGAAGCTCCGAGTCATCGATGCAACGAGCAAGCTCCCCGTTCCGGTGAAGCTTCACGCGCATGGCGAGAGCGGTGAGTACCTGCCTCCGACCGATCGCCACCGCATCCCGAATCCCGCGTGGTTCGAGGATTTCAGTACCGACTACGTGGCGCACGATTTCCAGGCGGGCTCCTACCACTTGTCGACCTATATCTCCGGGGAGACGCTGATCGACCTGCCGCTGGGACGCGTGTACCTCGAGGTAAGCAAGGGCTTCGAGTCGAAGCCGATCCGCAAGGTCGTCGATGTCAAGCCATCGACCCGCACGCTCACCATCCGCCTGAAGAAGGTGTTGCCCTGGCGCGAGCGCGGCTGGGTGACGGCCGACACGCACGTGCACTTCCTGTCGCCGGCTACCGCTCAGCTCGAGGGTTCGGCCGAGGGCGTCAACGTGATCAACCTGCTCGCCAGCCAGTGGGGCGAGCTGATGACCAACGTGGGCGATTTCGACGGCAAGACGACCTACGGCTCGCGCGAGGCCGGCGGCGATGGCGAGTGGCTGGTACGCGTCGGTACGGAAAACCGCCAGCACGTGCTCGGGCACATCTCATTGATCGGCTACAACGGTGACATCATCACACCGATGTGCAGCGGCGGCCCCGACGAAGCGGCGATTGGAGATCCTGTCGAGGTGCTGATGACCGAGTGGGCGCGGCAGTGCCGCTCCCAGGACGGGATCGTCGTCTTCCCGCATTTCCCCCAGCCGCGGGCCGAGAATGCAGCGGCGTTGGTTCACGGCGACGTGGATGCCATCGAGATGTGCTCCTGGGGCGATCTCTACAGCGGCATCGACCCCTACTCCCTCTCCGACTGGTATCGCTATTTGAACTGCGGCTACCTGTATCCCGCGGTTGGCGGCACCGACAAGATGGCGGCCTCGACGGCGGTAGGGACTATCCGGACCTATGCCAGGCTCGCGAAGGATG
>JAAELW010000262.1 GCA_024226235.1 bacterium | reverse complement strand
GGGCTGGGCACGCCATCTCACACGGGGCATCGTGGCCTTGCTGGCACTCGCCTATCTGGTCCATCCGGGGCCATGGGTGACCGCCCAGACGCCGCTCGCCTGGTATGCGTCGATCGCCACCGCGATCGTCCGCTCCGGAGCCTTTGCCTGGGCGGCAGCCGAGGCATTTCGTGAGGCGGCGATGGCGCGCAGGCGTGTCCGGCTCGGGCTGTTGAGTTCAGTGACCGCACGTCGCTTCTTGCTCTGGGGGGTCGCGATGCTCGGAGTCTCGAGCATGTCCGCGGTGCCGCTCCTTACACGCTGGCTGCTCCAGCCCGACCCGGGTCCTGATCTGTTCTGGGCAGGGCTCCAGTCCTTCCTGGGTCTGATCGCGGCGCTGGCGATGGGCACGGCGTTCCTCTCGCCGGGCCGCGCCAACGAGCTGCGCACCGTCGAATCTTCCTGACACCACCCGGACTTCCCGACGCAGGGCCTCGGGCTCACCAGGCCTGGACCCTCGGCTTGCGCAGCGGGCCGACGTCGATCGCATCTTCAGGGCAGTCGAGCTCGCAGGCGAAGCACGTCTGGCAGTCATCGCGGTAGGCGATTTCGACCAGCCGGCGTTCCGGCAGCCGGCGAAAGACATCGCAGGGGCAGATGTAGAAGCAGATGTTGCAGCCCGTACACAGATCTTCATCGAGGTGATCGATCACTGCGATGCCCCGGCCGGTGGTGGTTGGATCGGGTAGTCACCGATCGGGATCTTCTCGGTCTCGATCACCATCCCGTCGTCGACCGAGCGCCGGAGATTCACCCACGCAAGCCAACGGTCGTTGTCGGTTTCTGGATGCTCCTCGCGAAAGTGGGAGCTGCGGGATTCGCAACGAGTGAGCGACGCCCGCAAGTACATCTCGGCGGACGCCAGCATGTTGCGTGCTTCGTGAAGCTTGACGAGCTCGTGTGCATCCTCTGCAGCGAGCTTCGGCACGGCCGAATTCCGCAGCTCGAGGGTCTCTGCGAGGGCCTGCTCCAGTCCCTCGTGGGTCTTGAGGATCCCGACATCGGGACGGAACATCACGCGTTGCATCCGCTCGATGACGTCGTCCGGGCGAAGCGAGCCGGAGCCGCTCTGCCCCAGCGGCGCTGTCGCCCGGTGCGCCAGCTCCAGGGCCTCATCACTTCGCGGCAGTGCGGGGCCTGAAGCAGCCAGATAGGCGGCGGCGCCTCGTCCGCTGCGCTCTCCGGATCCCATCGCGCGCATCGTGGACCAGCCGTTGAAGAGGCCGGGGTCCAACGCCTCGGTCAACCCAGCTGCGAAGAGCCCGGGTAGATCGCTCTGTCCGTCGGGGCCGACGCGCACACCCCCTCGAAGTGACTGCACGGCCGGCACCCATTCCTGGGGCTGCTCCAGGTCGATGCCCAGTTCATCCAACTTGGCCAGGTTGACCGGCATGAAGCCGCCGATTCCTCGCAGCGCCGGACCGATCCGGCTCTGCCAGGCATCGCCCATTTCGACATGGAATGGAGGCCCGTTGCCCGCTCGCACCTCGCGGGCCATCGCCTGGACCAGTTCGTGGATCTCGGCAGCGTTGGCATCGGGGTGGTAGCTCTCCATGAAGCTCTCGTGCTGGGCATTCAACAGTCGCCCTCCCCACTTGAGCGCCACCCCCGTGCCCTCGAATCCGAAGCGGGGCGAGCCCGTGTTGGTGCACAGGAACTCCATGTTGGACAGGCGCACGCCCTGGTCGTAGGCCAACCGGAATCCGTCGCCGGTCGTGCCGTCGGTGCACACATAGTTTCCGCGAAAGCTGCAATCGGCCGTGGCCAGCAACACAGCACGTGCGGCGAAGAGCTTGGGTTGCGCCGTGCTGCGATCGAGCGCCAACGCACCTGCCACCCGGCCATCGCGTTGCAGCAAGTCGGTGACGAGCATTCGCGGGTGGCGTCGTATGCCCCCGCGAATCGCTCGGCGCCGAAGTGCATCGACGACAGCCGAGCCGCCCACCCGATCGCGGAAGCGCGGCATCACCATCATCTTCAGGTGCTGGAAGCCGCGGGAGGGGATCCTCATGTACTCGCCGGCCGGGCTCTTCGGATAGCGGACGCCCCACTCTTCGAGCTTGCGCAACCGTTCGCCCGAGGTCATCAGGATCTCTTCGACGAGTGGCTGGCGGGAGAGGAATCCGTTCGCCTCGACGATGTCGCGCAACCAGACCTGGCCGTCATCTTCGGACAGGCAGTAGATGGTGGCCCCCGCACAAAGTCGAGACTGGCTCGACATTGCGATGGACGCCTTGTCCACGACGGCCACGCGCTCGACGCCGGCGTCACGCGCACTGATCGCCGCCCACAGGCCTGCGAACCCGCTTCCCACGATCAGCAGATCCGTTTCGGCGCGCTCAATCTCCATCGCGTCAGGATTCCACGCTAGAGGCCTCCCCCGCCACTCGGGTTGCCAGCAAGCGCGGGGTGGCGGGTGCCGGCCATTACTGCTTCCCGGTGCTCCATCCAGGCGATCCCCGTCTGCTTCAAGCCGGCGACCTGCAAGATCTCCAGGTCCTCCGCGGCAGCCAACGGCTGGTCGCCTTCCCTGGCCTCCATGGCCTCGAGGAAGGAGTGCGTCTGCTCAGAGGTCCGAAAGCGCGGGTCCGAATCCTCGGCCCTCTGCATGATGCCCTGCACGCGGAGTTCCTGATAGCGATTTCTCAGGATCGGTGAATCGCTCCGAACGAGATCGGCGTTCAGGAACCAGCCGCCGGGTTCGAGGAAGGAGGTGCAGCGCGCTACGGCTTCGACTTTTTCGTTTCGATCGAGATGGTGGAGTGCAAACGAGCTGATCACGAGCTTCCCGCGCTCGGAGGGTGCGATGACGGCCTCGAGGTCGCGGAAGTCGCCCGTGCGGAACTCGACCCGCCCCTGGAATGCGTCCAGGCGGACGGCCGCGATCTCCAGCATCGACGCTGCTCCGTCGATGGCGATGATTCGTGCGTTGGGGAACACCTCGAGTACGAGCTGACTGAAGCAGCCGGTGCCAACCCCCAGGTCCAGCGCGAGGAAGTCCTGCTCGCGGGGAAACGGCAGGAGACCGACCGCCACCCGAAGCATGTGATCGCGATTCGGGTGCATGATGTCCATGTCTGCGTCGTAGGTCGCGATGCGTTTCGGCAGGTCGTAGGCCGCGATTCCATCGCCGGGAACCTGCTGCCCCGGGTCGCCGTTCGGGGCTTCCATCTGGCTCCTCCTCGCCCACCCGTAACGGAAGACGACTCGCGGAAGGCTAACGATCGAAGAGGTTCGCGATCACCTCGTCCCACAGCTGAACGACGCGCTCGCAGTTGTCGGGGGTGTGATAGGGGCTGGTGATGATCATGTTGAAGAACGGGATGAAGAGCACTCCGCGGTTCAGGCAGTAGTAGGTCCAGTACTCGTGAAGGCCCCCGAACCCGATTCCCTGCAATGCGTATTTCGCATCGTATGCCCTCTCCGGCAGGAACGAGATGTTCATCCGCGCTCCGAAACGGTCGGTGCGAAAACCTGCGCCGTGCTTCTCGATCACCTCGTTCATGCCGCGCTCGATCGAATTCATGTTGGCGTTCATCTTCGCGTAGGTCGCGTCGGTGAAGTTGTGTTCCAGCGACAAGCGCAGCGCCTTCACGCATATCGCGTTGGCGCTATTCGTGGTGCCCTGTCCCATGCACCCGCCCATCGCGGAAGGATCCCCTTCGTTCAGCAGGGCTCCGTAGCGCTTCGCCACGTCCTCGGACATGCCGATCACGCCCACCGGCATACCGGCAGCGATGCACTTGCCCGACATGAACAGATCCGGTTCGAGTCCCCATTCCCGTGTCAGGCCGCCAGGGCCGGCGGTCTGGGTGTGGGTCTCGTCGATCAACAGCAGCGTGCCGTAGCGATCGCAGAGTTCGCGCAGACCCTCGTGCCAGCCTTCGATGGGATACGTGAAGCCGCCATCCGTCAAGTGCGGCTCGCTCATCAGGATCGCGACATCCTCATTCCGCAGGGCCGCCTCGACCTGGTCGAGGTCATTGAACTCCGCCACGCTCGTGTAGGCGCCTGCATCGATTCCCGGGCGAAGGTGCGACCAGCGATGGACCACATCGTGTCCCGGCCTGGGTCGCCAGCACAATGTCTCGTCGCAGGTGCCGTGGTAGCCCAGGTTGAACATCAGGATCTTGGACCGGCCGGTGACGGAACGCGCGATGTTGATTGCGTTCCGAGCGGAGTCGCTGGCCGAGAGCGTGATGTACCAGTACGGAAGCGCGTAATGCTCAGCCAACAACTCGCTCACCACGACTGCATCCTCGGTGGGAGCCATGGTCGTCAAGCCGCCATTCAATAGTTGGTCGGCGATGCCGCGGGTGACTTCGTTGTCGGGTGAGTGGCCGAAGATCGCTGGCGTATCCGCCAGGTTGAAATCGATGTACTCGTTGCCATCGATGTCCCAGAGCGTCGCGTCCTTGGCACGGTCGACGTAGAACGAGTACGGCAAGCCCCAATCCGAGTGCCAGGTGGTGGGTACACCGTTGATCAAGTGCTTGCGGGCGCGTTCCAGCAGCGCAGCGCTCTTGGGCGTGCGCTCCTTGTAGCGCTCGAATTCAGCAGCCACCAACCCGAGCACCCGGCCGTTGTCGATCCCCTCGATCACGGGAATCACGCTTGCAAAGTCGTCATAGTTCCGGTCGCTGGTCGACATCGCGATCTCCCGGCTCGAATGGCTCGAACCGCAGTGGGGCGTTATGCCCGCCGCGCCATGGATACCGCATGACGGGTACCCGCGCCCGGACGTCCGGCTCGGTACTCGAGCAGGCGGGTCGACTCCAGATTCGCCCTCGCGTCCCTGCGGATCGTCGGCTCCGACTCACGAATTGGATCGCGCCCGCCGAGTCGCCCACCATCGCATTGCCGTCTGGGGAATGCTGTAGGCCAGTAGTTGGTGGAGCATCGGTTCGAGACGTTTTTGGGCTGGGGCACAACCGAAGCCGAACATCTCCCCATCTCTATAGGGACACCCACCAGGCGAACCCTGGCTTGACGAAAACTGATCATGATCTAATATGATCACGATCAGTTATTGCCAATGGGATGACTCGTATGAGCCTGAGAGAGCAGAACAAGCGCGAAAAACTCGAACGCATTCGCATTGCCGCGAGCGAGCTGTTCGAGAGGCAGGGCTTCGCCGGGACCACGGGCCGGCAGATCTGCGATCGGGCCGGCATCGGTACGGGGACGCTGTTCCTGTATGTGAAGGACAAGCGCGAGCTGCTCATGCTGGTCTTCGAGCGGGAAGTCCGGCGCTTGTATCGCGAAGGCCTGCACCGAGCCGAGCAGGCGACGACGCTGACCGACGCGCTGATGGCGCTCTTTGCGGGGTTCTTCGAGTTCTATGCAGCGCGGCCGGAGTTGGCACTGGAGATCCTCCAGGAGCTGTTGTTTCGCGAGCTTGGCCCGGAGCGCTCCGGTGGCCTGAGTCTGGAGTTCCTCCAGCACGTCGAAGACCTGATTCGCAGTGCAATGGCGCGCGGTGAGCTGCGCCCGGATATCGACCCCTCCACGGCCGCAGTGGCCTGTTTCGCCCAGTACTCGTTCTGGGTACCTGCGTGGCTCGGTGCTGGGTTGGTCGATCGCAAGGAAGCCGAAGCGCGCCTGCGGGCCGGTCTCGAACTCCTGGTGAAAGGCCTCGGCGCGAATTCGCGCATCGACCATGGACCGAAACAGAAGGAGAGCAGATGAGTTCCGCTACACCCGCATTCGAAGATCGCCTGGCAATCGACGAGGCTCTGCGCCGCTTCTTCGGGGATGACCTCGTCCAGGGTTCGGACGGTGGTTATTCGGCGAGTTGGGCCAAGTTGAAGCTCGGCCCGCTGACGCTGGCTTTCCCCAATTCCAAGGCTCGCGTCCACGCACTCAGGCTCCACGACCTGCACCACATTGCCACCGGCTACGATACGAGCTTCGTTGGCGAGGCAGAGATCGGCGCCTGGGAGATCGCCGGAGGCTGTGCAGGGCATGGGCCCGCGTGGGTGCTGAACCTCCTCGCGATGGCCTTGGGCGCCTTTCTCGCTCCCCTCGCCACGTTGCGCGCATTCGCGTTGGGGCGTCGCACGCGCAATCTGTACCGCACGTCGTACCCCGATGCGCTCGCACACGGCACGGTCGGAAAGCTCCGCGACTCGTTGGAGCTCCGACAGGCCGAAGCGCATCCGACGTCCACTGACGCGTTGCTCTTCGGGCTCTGGTCGATCGTGGGAATGGTCCTGATGGCGCTCACGGTCGGCCTGCTGCTCTCCCCGATCGCCGTGCTCGTCTGGTGGATCTTCTGAGCCTGCGCTGGCACGTGTAGTATCGTGCCCCGCCCAGTCACAGGAGATTCTCCATGCTCAAGAAGACCCTGTTCGGGCTCGCCATTCTGTTGGCCCTGGTGCTGCTCGGCCTCTACATCGTCGGGATCGGCACCTTTGGGACCCATGAGGGGCCTGGTGAGGTGCTCGAGGCGGCGCGACCCGAGGCGGTGGTGGAGTCGACACAAAACCGTGTTTCCGAGGCTGCCGACGTGATCGGCGTCCCGCGTCCCAAGCAGGTCCTGTTCGGCGATCTGCACGTCCACACGACGTTCTCCTTCGACGCATTCATGATGAGCCTGCCGATCCAGCAGGGCGAGGGCGCGCACCCACCCGCAGACGCTTGTGATTTTGCGCGCTACTGCTCGGCACTCGACTTCTGGTCGATCAACGACCACGCCGCGAGCATTTCGCCGGAGGCCTGGCGCGAGACGGTCGATTCGATCCGGCGCTGCAATGACGTGGCCGGGGACCCGGACAACCCGGACACGGTCGCGTACCTGGGTTGGGAATGGACCCACGTCGGTACCACGTCGAGCAACCATTGGGGCCACAAGAACGTCGTGCTGAAAGGCCTCGAAGACGTCGAGATCACGAAGCGGCCGATCGCCGCCGCGAGTACGCTTCGCATGGCCCGCCAGGCTGCGCGGTTCAACCCGATCGGGGTCGGTGCATTCCTGCTCACTGCCGGTGACTCTCGCTTCCACGATCTGACCCGGTTCTTTGCTGAGCGCGAGGGCCTGGAAATCTGCGAAGACGGCATTGCTTCTCCCTCGCTCCCCGAAGACTGCATGGAGGCGGCGGAGACGCCGGCCGATCTGTATCGGAAGCTCGACGAGTGGGGTGTCGACTCGATCGTGATCCCGCACGGTACGACCTGGGGGTTCTATACGCCGGTGCGTTCGAGCTGGGACAAGCAGCTCGCCGGCGACCAACACGATCCGAAGCGCCAGACGATGCTGGAGATCTACTCGGGCCACGGCGACTCCGATGTCTACCGCGACTGGCGGGCGCTCGATCTCGAAGCCTCCGGCGAGCCTGTCTGCCCGGAACCCCGCGACGGCTACCTGCCGACCTGCTGGCAGGCCGGTGAGATCATTCGAGGGCGCTGCCTCGAGGCGGGAGAAACTGAGGCGGAGTGCGAGGATCGTGCCGTCGTGGCGCGCAAGAATGCCGCGCTGGCCGGGCAGCAAGCCCATCTCACCGTTCCGGGTGCCACGGCCGCCGAGTGGCTCGATGCGGGCCAGTGTCGGGATTGCGACCAGCCGTCGTTCAACTACCGCCCGGGCGGCTCCGCCCAGTACATCATGGCCATCTCGAATTTTGATGATCCCGAGAATCCGCGCCGCTTCCGGTTGGCCTTCATGGGCTCGAGTGACAACCACTTTGCCCGTCCGGGAACCGGCTACAAGGAGATTCGCCACGGGATGACCGAGTCGCGCGACCGCACCGGCCTAACGAGCAGCCCGCTGGCCAGCATCCTCGCAGCCGACCCGGTCGAGCCCGCGCCCAGGTCAGTTCCCTTCGATCGCGAGAGTTCGGATCTCCAGGCCTTCGCGCTCTTCGAACTCGAACGCCAGGCTTCCTTCTTCATGACTGGAGGTCTGATCGCCACCCACGCGGAGGGCCGCGATCGCGGTTCGATCTGGGAAGCCATGCAGCGCCGGGAGGTCTACGGCACGAGCGGGCCGCGCATGCTGCTCTGGTTCGACCTGCTGAACCCGCCCGGTACCGTGGGTCGTACGCTGCCGATGGGCGGAGAGATCGAGATGGGCGAGAACCCGATCTTCCAGGTCCGCGCGGTGGGCTCCTTCGAGCAGAGCCCGGGCTGCCCGGACTACGCTGTCTCCGCGCTCGGCACTGAAGAGATCGATCGCGTGTGCAAGGGGGAGTGTTACAACCCGTCGAACGAGCGTCGGCCCATCACCCGCATCGATGTGATCCGAATCCAGCCCCAGCAGCGCCCCGGAGAACCCGTCAGCGATCTGATCCAGGATCCATGGAAGAGCTTCGAGTGCGATCCGGACCCCGCCGGCTGTGTCGCCACTTTCGAGGATCCCGAGTACGTCGCGGGCTCACGAGACACCCTCTACTACGCGCGTGCCTATGAGGCGGAGTCGATTGCAGTGAACGCCGGCGGTGTGCGCTGCGAGTACGACGCTGACGGAAACTGCATCCATACAAGCCCGTGTGGCAACGATCCGGGCGATGAGTGCCTTTCGGCCCACGAGCCGCGTGCCTGGTCCTCGCCGATCTTTGTCGACTGGAAGCCGCCGGTCGCCATCGACTGAGAGCACTGTATCCCCTCGGGGGTGGAATTCTCTGTCGGACGGCTGGATGATCGGGGTTGCAACAGGGAAATCCTTGACATAAAATCCGATTGAGAATCGGATTCTGTTTCTATTTCGATGGCGGTTTCGCCCTGGGGCCCGATCGAAGCGGCCCGGAAGAGCGCGATGAGTCAGGAACCTCAACATCTCGAGAGTGTCTCGCGGCCCAAGCAGAGCCGCAGTGAGCAGACGCTGCTGCGGCTCCTCGATGCCGCCGAGGCCTTGATCGAAGAGCAGGGCCTGCCGGATGCCTCGATCCCGGAGATCGTGCGCCGCGCTGGCTCCTCGGTCGGGGGCTTCTATGCGAGGTTCCGCGACAAGAACGAGCTGCTGCGCGCGCTCGAGGAGCGCTTCTTCAACGATCTCTCCCGGCTCCTCGACGCCATCTCGGACCAGGATCGATGGGCCGATGCCAGCATCCAGCAGATCATCCCCGCCTGCGCGGACGAACTCGTCAGGGTGGCACGCGAGAAGCGCAAGCTGCTGGCCGCCTTCGTCGTGCGAGCCGCGCAGGAGCCCCGTTTGAGAGACGAAGCGCTGCGTTTTCGGCGCGTGGTTTCGGAACGGATGACGAGTTTGCTGCTTCCGCGTCGCAGCGAGATCGGTCATCCCGACCCCGTGCTGGGGATCGATCTCGCGGTCCAGTTCGCCCTCAGCCTGGTCTTCCAGCGAGCCGTCATCGGGGAGACCCGGGCCGCGGGTCGCGAACTCACGGATGCCGACCTGGCGAGCGAGCTGGTGCGATGCTTCCTCGCCTATCTGAACGTTTCCCCACGGCCCCCGGCCCTGCAGGTCGATGCCGTTCCCTGATCCGGGCTCACCCCCGGGGCAAGCGCCCATCACGGCCCGTCGAATCGGGCAAACCAGGAGAAATCCATGAACTACACGCAGCACAACCCGGTACCGATTCCCGCCATGGGAGAGCATCAGTCGATCCAGGCAACCATCGACACGGTCTTCGACTGGAAATACGCGCTCGATCGCAAGAACCTGAATGCCCTCTACGAGAAGGGGAAGGCGGCCCAGTGGAATGCCTCGGACCTCGATTGGTCGACGGAAGTCAACGTCGAGAAGATGATGCAGGAGCGTGCTGCCGGAGGCATGGGGGCGATGATGGAGAAGCTCCTCAATCCTCCGAAGAAGCTCACCGACGCCGAGCTGATGGAAATGCAGCTCAACATGAACGCGTTCATGCTCTC
The DNA here is from genome assembly GCA_024226235.1 of bacterium. Taxonomy (GTDB): domain Bacteria; phylum Myxococcota_A; class UBA9160; order UBA9160; family UBA6930. The sequence continues at coordinate 6,025 of JAAELW010000262.1, read as the reverse complement.
CCAGTTCCTGCATGGCGAGCAGGGCGCGATGATGGCGACCGCCAAGATCGTGCTGACCGCACCGGATGAGGACGCCAAGTTCTATGCGTCGAATCAGGTGATGGACGAGGCGCGTCACGTCGAGGTCTACCACCGCTACCTGACCGAGAAGCTCGCCATCACCTACGAGGTCAACAAGCCGCTGGCCGACCTGCTGGAGGCGATCATCACCGCCCCGCAGTGGGATCTCACCTGCCTGGGCATGCAGGTGATGGTCGAAGGGGTGGCACTCGCGGCCTTCGGAATGATGCAGATGATGATGGCAGGCGAGCCGCTCATCCAGTCGATCACCTCCAACGTGATCGCTGACGAGGCGCGCCACGTCGCGTTCGGAGTGCTCTCGCTGGAGGGCCTCTACAACAACGAGATGAGCGCCAATGAGTTGAGGGAGCGCGAGGATTTCGTTCTCGAGGCGACCTTCCTGCTTCGGGAGCGGCTGCTGATGGAACAGGTCTTCGAGCGGATGGGATGGGACGGACCGGTCTGGGTGGAGTGGGCGAAGGAGACCCCGTTCATGAGGGGGTTCCGGCAGATGACCTTCGCCAAGGTGGTTCCGAACCTGAAGCGCCTCGGACTGCTCACGCCGCGCGTTCGGGATGCGTTCGAAAAGATGGACATCCTCCAGTACGAGAACCTCACCGATTCAGTAGAGCAGCCGGCGGCCCCGCCGCCGCAGGATCTCGTGAAGCTCCTCCTCGAGTTCCTCGGGAACTCCACTGCACCGGAGGGTCCCCCGGTCATTCCCGGCGTGAACGCACCGATGGCCTCCTGAAGGGAGGCAACAGGCGACCTTCCCACCCGTCCACTCGGACGAATAGGGATGGATCTGCCGGCACGATCGACGTGGGCCCGGGGAGGACGAAACGGACCGCCCTCCCCGGGCCTGTTCGCTGCCCCGTTCGCCCTTCGGCCTCGGATCCCGATTTGGAATCGTCGCTTCTTGCGGACGATCCCTGCTTCACCGGATCGCGTGGATAGGAACGACTTTTCCCTTCCCTGGGAAGCCAGTTTCCCAACGAGTGCTGCCCCCCACCCCAGAGGGTTGCACGGTGAAACGTATCTATTTGATAATGAAGGGGATTTCATCGGTCGGAGATTTTGGCTTCTTCTGGTATGGCAATTGCAAAACCCCTGGTCCTGGGAAGGGGCACCGTCAGGTGCCTAAGCGCCGGTCCGCCTCTTTCCAGGGAGACGCGACCGGCGCAGTAATTTGCTGCTCAGGATGAACCGGGATCTGTCGGACTGGGAAACGGCAGCCCAAGTGAAATCGAAGAATCGAAAAAGGGGAATCGGATGTTGGCTCAATCGAAGCGCCTGGTGATCGTCTTACTCGCAGGAGCACTGCTCTGGCTGCCGGCCGTCGCCGGCGCTACGCCTCTCGGGCTCTCGATCGGTGACGTGATCACGTCGATCGAATGGGACTCCCTCCAGGATATCTCGGCTGGACCGGGCGGAGACGGCGGCAGCTTCACCACGACTGGCGCCGACGTCGGTGACACGTCCATGGATGGCCGCATCACGTCGGTGTCCATCGCAGGTCCGAGCACGAGCGTTGTGACCGGAACCGATTTCGTTCTCAATGCGGCGCTGACTTCGGTCTCGATCATCCCTCTTGGCGGATCAACCGTCCTGATGGCGGCAACCTTCTCCAGCGTCGCGGGTGACGATATCACCATGACCGACGGCACTGGGACCATCCTGACGGCCGAACTCGCCGCGAGTGGCCTCACGATTGGTGGGATCTACATCTCCGGAGTTTTGGATGACGCTACTGCAGTCGCCAACGCCGTCGACATCGAAATCACGGGCGGCGATGCGACGCTCGTGGCTGCACTGGGCGGAATCGGTGGTGGCGCCACCCTCGATCTCGACGGCACGATCTTCGATTTCGTGCCCGGAATGGGAACCATCTTGGCCGACCTGGAGATCAACGAGGACTTCACCTACTCGGGCACCGGCACCATCCAGCCGAGTGACGCAGTGGCTTTCCCGGAGCCGGGCACGATGGTACTGATGGGGCTCGGCGTCCTCGGACTGGTTCTCACCGGTGCTCGAAGCCGGTCCTAGGTATTGTGGAGATCGGTCGTTAGGGTTCCTTCGGAACTGGACCAGGTTCCGGATGCGGAATCGCGGGGGTTGGAAATGCAGAGAGCAGTCGAGCTGATGCGGTATCTGGCGCTGGGGGCGGCGCTGGTACTCGTGGCCGGTGTAGCCCAGGCCGTCTCGATTGGTGGGACGGACTCACAGAGCCAGTACACGGCTTCCAGCGGCATCTTCACCTTCGACGACACCGTGAGCGGGACTGCAGAGCGGGGCACCGTCACCACCGCAGACAACCCGGCTCTGGCCGCACTCGTCGGCGGTCGTATCGATCTCGAAATCGAGCTCGATACGAGCGGATTCGACCCGTCCACCGATATCATCACGGACGCCAGCTTCATCGGAACCGGCGCGCCCGCCGAGATCCTCATCTGGGACGCCACCGAGACGACCGTGCTTCTCTCTTTCGACGTCACCTTCGTGGACGTCACCACAGCCCTCCCCTCGGAGTTCGCTCCGCCCGGGGGAACGATCGTCGTCGGGAACCCGGTGGCCAGCAGCTACGGGACCGACTCGGCGCTGACGGTGAAGGGTGGGACGATGGCGGCTGCGGCGGGCGGCATCGGCACGCAGGCGGTGCTCCATATCAACATCTCGGATCCGGTGCCGACCTTCGACCTTGCCGATCTCTTCAACTATCTCGACAGCGACTTCACCGTCGGTCTCGACGTCGGCCCGACGAGTGAGATCGTCTGGGAGATCGAGCTGGTGGTGCCCGAGCCGGGCACCTTGCTGCTGCTTGGGATGGGGCTCGTGATGGTCGGCAGCCGAAGGCCTCTGGCTCGCCGCCGCTGAATTTCGACGACGCCCTCCGACGGGGCGCGCAGTGCTATGATGGGGACTGGCGGATCGCGAACCTGGCGAGCCGATCGAACTAGCTGTACAAGTGGAAGCCGGCCCATGTGGATCAGAACCGGGCAGATCGCCATCGCCATCGCGGCTGCTGTACTCCTGGTGGGTGTCCTGACGACACCTGCTGTGGCCGAACCGATTCCCGGAGACCTCGACGGGGATGGCACGGTCAGTGCCAGCGATCAGGCCTGGCTTCAAGCCCTCTACGGCGCCGAGCAGGGCGATGCCAACTTCGATCCGGCCGCCGATGGAAATGCCGATGGCCGGGTCGACCATTACGATCTGGCCCTGTTCGGCACTGTCTTCGGCGCAACGGGCGGAGACCCCGACACGACCGCTCCCACTCTTTTCGTCACGCTGAATGACATCCCGGACGATCAGAACGATCTGCTGGTCGTTCCACCGGATGCGTTTCAGGTGACCCTCGGCTTCGACAGCGCAGGTGGCAGCGTCGTCGATCCCTCGACCCTCTCGGTGACCTGGAGCGAAGATGTCGGGGGCAACCCATCCGGAAGCGAGTTGGCGGCGCTGTTCGCTTCGTCGCCGACACGCGGGTTCTACGAGGTGCCCGCCGGAAGTGATCTTCCGCGGACCTCCCACTACCTGACCGTCTCCATCGAGGACGCGGCCGGGAACCAGGACCAACAGGTCTATGGCTTCGCGGTGCGCGACTTTGGCCTTGGTGCGCCGATGGGCTCGCAGCAGCAGATCTTTCTCGATTTCGACCAGGACCGGAGCCTCGGCGCCGAGATCGACTTCCTGGAGGATCTTCGCGAGTTCGGCCTGTCGTCGACGGCGGATCTCGTCCTCGAATCCCAGGTGCGCGACCGCATCGTCTCCGAAATCCTGGTGCGCGCCCACACCCTCTATGGACGGAATGCCGACGGAAGCCCGGGCACTGATCCCGTCAACATCGTATTCAGCGATTCCGCACCGGGCGGAAGCTACGCACGCCTTTGCGTCGGGGGGGAATCTCCCACCTCGCCGATTTATCTCGGACTCACCCTTCTCGACGAAGAGAACCTGGTCGACAACGAGAACACCTGTTCAAGCCCGCAGTACGGCGTTTTCCCTCACGGGATGGACAACCTGTGGGGTAGTGAGGCCTCCTACCAGCAGGTCTTCAGCCCGGTCGATCCTGACCTGGGCGGGACTCCAATCGGAGAGGACCCGCTCGACGGGGTGGTCCTCGACTCTGGCTTCGACCCGGGCCAGGCAACGTCCGAGCAACTCGCGCGCTGGAGCGATGTCGAGGCGGCGATCACCGACTTCTCGAGCCTGCTCGGGACCGTCGTAGCCCACGAGACCGGCCATCTCCTGGGCCTTACGGCCCACGACGCTCCTCCGGCCGGCCTCTACGGTGGCACGGGTGGATCCAACGCCGACCACAACGTGACCTCGTCCGGTGGGACGCCCACCGGGAACTTCGTGATGAACGCGGGAGGTTCGTTCAGCTTCGACGAAGTCACCGGAGGCGGTGGCCAGTCCCTTCCTGCCTTTCGCCCCCTCTCCTGGGCCTACCTGCGCGACCGGGTCGCCCTCGACTCGCTCGTGACCGGACTCTTCCCGCCGCCGATCCTCTCGCAGGTGACCCCGAACCCCGCGACCTATCCGATGGGCCAGTACACCGTCGATATCACGATTTCAGGGGCGGACTTCATGGCCACCCCGTCGGTCCGGGTGCTGCGCGAGGGGAGCCCCACCTGGGACGTGGTCAACAGCGTGAACTTCGTCGACTCCCAGACGCTCACGGGTACGCTCAACTCCTTCGTGGTGGTCCCCGATTCGAACCCCTACGACGTGCGGGTCACCAACCCCGACGGACAGGTGATCGAGCTCTTCGATCACTTGTGGGTGACGCAGCAATGAAGCGCCTCGCATTCTTCCTGCTGCTGCTGATCCTGCTGCCGGGCTACACCTGTGGGAGCGGAGGAGCGCCTTCGAGTCCGGCCGTCGTCTGGTTCGATCCGCCGTCTCTCTCGGTGCCGCCGCTCAGTGAGTTCGAGCTGGAACTCTGGGTCTCGACGTCGGGCACCGCCCAGGCCTACGAATTCTCGATTCAGTACGACAACTCGCGGATCCTTCTCTACGAAGTCGTGCCCCATTCCGACTTCGATGACGACGGCCAGTTCTTTGTCGAGCCGCAGATCGATTTCCCCACCGGTACCGTGAACGGAGTGGTCGATCTTCGCCACGGATTCGAGATGGGTGCCAGCGGGAACTTCCGGGTTGCAACGCTCTCCGGGTGGAGCTTCGGGAGCGGTGATGCGATCGTCACGCTCTCGGACGGGGGAATCGCATCTGAGGACGGGTTGGAACTCACCATCACCACCGCGGATGCCGTCATCACCGTGACCCCCTGACTCTCAGGGGCGGCGTTCCCCTGCTCGGGGAGCTATTGGACGTCTTGCTGCTCGTCGGCGCTTCGCCGAAAATGCAGATCGAACTTCCCGCTCGCACCCTCGATGGAGAGCTGGAGTGTTCCGAACTCGGCGATGATGTAGCGCAGCAGTGCGTACATGAAGGTCGCGATGCCGAGCATCTCGAGCACCTCCTCGACCGTATACAGCAGCCGATAGGTCGTGTTCTGCCACCCGTATAGTTCCTCGTACCAGCCGCCAATGGACTCGACACCGATGGCTCCCGCGATGAAGATCGTCCCCGAAAACACGAACAAGATCATGGTTTGTCTCGGGAGCCTCATCAGGAACCTCAAATAGAGCGCCGCCATCAGGATCAGAGCGGTTCCATAGGGGATGACCCACGCGTAGTACAAGAGCCCGGATGCGTCCAGGGATTCCCTGAGCAGGGGCCCCAGGTTCTCGTGAATCGCGGCGGTTTCGTCGATTGCCAGGAACAGGAAGACGACGGCCAGTCCCACCCAGTATCTGTAGCCAGAGCCTTGCCTTCGGTGGATCGCAGCGATGCAGGAAAGCAGGAGTCCGACGACGATCAAGGCAAAGGAGGAATAGAGCGTCGGGACGTTCTGCTCTCGGTTGAAATCGAAGAGCGGGATCAGTCCGAACAGGCGGCC
>JAAELW010000261.1 GCA_024226235.1 bacterium | reverse complement strand
GGGCCGCGGGATGGGGCGCGAGATGCTCGAATTCCTGTTGGGATGGGTTGTCGATGTCGGGTGCGAAGCGGTGATCGCCAAGGCGAGTCCATCTTTCAGACCCGTAATGGGTTTCATGGGAGGCCTGCCCGTCGAGACCTACACCGAACACGGCTTCGATACGATCGCGCGTTGGATCGATTCCGACCTTAGAAAGGAGGTCGGAAATCGCGGTCTCGTGGGGGCAGACGTGGAACTCGACTCCGCATCGCGGGTCGGTTGTTGTGTTCGCCGATTCTAGTCAGTCCAGGCGCCCCGCCCCTTCCCGCTAGCCTCTTGGCTCCTGCAGTGCTCTCACCGCGGGGGCGTCCCGGCATGTCTTCAACAAGCCGCCCCGGAGCTCGCACGAATGAACTTCTCCAGGTTCAACAACAACGTGCCGTCGAATGCGTAGGGAGGCGAGGCCGAGAAACCATGGCGCTTCGCTAGTCGAATCAGCTCTCGGTCATCGGCCACTTCATCGAGGAGTACAAAGGTGAGGAAACGGCAGGGTCGATTCTCGCCATGAATGTGCTCTCGATGTAACGATCCCCCGGCTTTGCCGGGGGATCGTTACTCCCGCTGCCGCGGCGGCAGCGGGAGCACCTGCCAGTCGCCCTGGGAGAGCTCGCGCACCGCGAACTGCCACACCACGACCCGCACGCCGTCCAGCGGGTCGCTATCGTCCGCGATCTCACGCACGAGGTCACGGCGGGTAGCATGCGCGCCGCCCGCGTTGCGCGCGATCCGGTCCACGGGGCGGGCAAGGTGGAAGCTCAGCTGCTCGGCGAGTCCTGCTGCCTCGCCCCAGTCGAGGGGTTCGCCGTCCTCGCTCTGCGCGAACGCTGCGCGCACCGAGTAGATGTTGCTGAAGCTGTCGCCCAGCAGCAGGATCGCCGCGCCTCGCGTGGGCGACCACAGGCTGCCGTCCGCGGCCCGCACCTCTTGAATCGTCACTGACTCGAGTGGCATACGCGTCTCGCCGGGTGGAAGGTCCAGGAGCCCGGCGAGATCGCCACGATTCACGACATTGAGCGCGCGCCGCTCGCGCCCGGGGGTCTGGGGGCCCAGCTCGAAGCGCTCCTCCAGGAACTCCGCCAGTGCTTCGGCTACCGCCCCCATCGCCTCGGGTTGCCAGTGCGTATCGGTGGCCAGGTAGATCGCCTCGGCGCCAGTGCGTTCCTGCCAACCCTGAAGGAAGGGTGCAGGGTCGAAGACGGCGACGCCACGTTCTGTCAACGTGTCCACGAACGGCTCGAAGGAGGGGTTGCGCACGATCGCCCCCCGCTTGCCCTCCATCTGTTCGCCCTCGAGCACACCCTTTACCGGCGTCGGAATGACGACGAGTTCCACCTGGCGGGCGGCTAGGTCGTCATGGAAGCGTCCGATCGCCGCGATCGGGTCCGGGGCGGGCGCGCGTTTGCACGGATCGGCGTCGCGAACGCGCCGTTCCTGAACGGATGGGCGGAGGAACGGAGGGCCCGTCAGGTGATCGAAGCCGGCGCGCTGGAAGAGCCAGCCATCCCGCCCGAGGTAGACTTGCTCGCTGCCGAGCCGGAAGATCCCTGTGAGTGCGGCCTGCACGCGGGGGCGGATCTGCTGCGCCACGTGGGAGCGCTCCTCGATTCGGGACTCCACGCCCTGGATTTCGCAGTCGTCGAGCGGCCAGGCGAGAAGCTCCCGAAAGGCGGTGCCCACGCCCGGCCCACTCGCCTTGCGGAACGGGATCTCGAGCGCGGGAACTAGCGTGAGGGTGAGCACGAATACGAACACAACGGCCCGCGCGACGCCGGGGGCCACGTGGGTCTCGCCAAGCTCGCGGTACGCGGCCTCCTCGCGCTCGAGATTCAGGTTGGGAACGGGCTCTGCTGTCGTCATCGCTTTGGGTTTCGGCCTCAGAAGATGAAGTAGATGAACGGGTTGTAGGTCTGGGTGAAGAGCGCGAGGCTCGCGAGCCATAGGCAGGCCAGTGCCGCGAGGGCCTTGGGGGCCGTGAGTTCGAACGTCCAGTCCCACGCCTGCGGCGCTCTCCAGGTGAGGATTGCGGCCAGGCCGAGGGAGAACAGGTAGTAGGGCTGGTACACGACTCCGCCGACGAGCGAGGCGCCCGAGTCCACCTCGGAGGCTCCGACCAGGTGACCCAGGTATTCGACGGCGGAGCTCATGTCCGGTGCGCGGAAGAAGATCCATCCCACGGTCACGATCGCGAAGGTGAGGCCCATGCGCAGCGGGTCTGGCAGTCGGTGGTAGAGACTCCGCCCGCCGAGCGCGCGCTCGAGGCCAAGGCCCAGACCGTGGATACCGCCCCACACCACGAAGTTCAGCGCTGCCCCGTGCCAGAGCCCGCCAAGTAGCATCACGATCATGAGATTCGCGTAGGTGCGGGTGGGTCCCCTGCGGTTTCCGCCGAGCGGAAGGTAGAGGTAGTCGCGCAGGAAGCTCGATAGCGAGATGTGCCAGCGACGCCAGAACTCAGTGAGCGAACGGCTCTTGTAGGGCGAGTCGAAGTTCTTCGGGAATACGAAGCCTAGCATCAGTCCCAACCCGATGGCCATGTCCGAGTAGCCCGAGAAGTCGAAGTAGATTTGAAAGGAGTAGGCGGCGGCGCCCCACCACGCCTCGAGTGGCATCAATGACCCGGCCTCGAAGCAGACGTCGGCCACCTTCCCGGCGGGGTTCGCCACGAGAATTTTTTTTGCCATCCCGAGCGCGAACAGCGCGGTGCCGCGGGCGAAACGCTCGAAGTCGTGGCGCCGCGTCACGAGCTGGGTCGCGACCTCGGAGAAGCGCAGGATGGGGCCCGCGACAAGCTGGGTAAAGAGCGAGACGTAGCAGGCGAAGTCGATGATGTTGCGGGTGGCTCGAGCGTGACCCCGGTAGACGTCGATCGTGTAGGTCATGGACTGGAACGTGTAGAAGCTGATGCCCAAGGGGAGTGTCACGCGTAGGAAGTCGCGCCACGCGAGATGAGAAAGACCGAGGGCCTCGACCGTGTCGTTCCAGCTCTCGATGCCGAAGTTGGCATACTTGAAGAAGCCCAGGATGCCCAGATTGGTGCAGACCGAGACTCCCACCGCTGCTCTCTGGGCCCGCGACCTCTGGCCGCCCGGCGGACACAGCGGAAGCTCCGCTCGTCCGGTCGTGGCTCTGGGCTGGCTGTGCGCGACCCACCAGCCACAAGTAAAGTCGACGGCGGTGCTGAGCATCAAGAGCAGGACGAATGGTGGATTCGCCCAACCGTAGAAGCCCCAGCTCAGGAGGATCAGCAGGCAATGGGAGAGCCAGCGGGGGCCGAGTCGCGCCACGTAGTAGACAGCTAGCGCGAGGGGCAGGAAGTACCAAAGGAAGATCTGGGAGCTGAAGACCATCGGGCGGCTGGAGGATGGCTCACGGGCCGACGTCGATGAAGAGTGAGAGGTCGGCGTCGAGCTCCAAGTCGTCTGAGAGGACGGCGCTGTTTGCCTGCTTGTTGTCGGCCATGCGTTCGAGCTCGATCTCGAGCTCGGCCCCCGGGCGTAGCGACGCGACCGGTTGCGAGACTCCGCCCAGAACGGCCCAGTGCGCGACTCGGACTCGGTCCTGGCCGAGTTCGCCGTCGATTACCCGCAGCACCTCCCACTCGTACACGGTGAGGGCTTCACGGTAGGGCGCGATCTCCTTGAGGGTCGGTGCGTCCGAGACCGCCACGAGGCGCGCCCGGACGCGCAGGCGGGGAATCACCTCGCGGTCGGAGACGCGCTTGAGGTAGGCATGAGCGTTCGCCGCAGCCTCTTCCCCCTCCATGAAGCGGCAGTAGATGGCGATTCCCTCGAGGGTGCCGGACCAGTCGTGTTTGCCCGCCGAGTCGCTTCCGAACAGGAGTAGGCTCGCCTGGCCTAGCTGCGAGAGATCGCCCCGGATGCGATCGGTGTCGAGGACCTTGCGCTCGTTGCGATACGATACGAGCCGGCCGTCGCGATAGGATACGACGAGGTGGATCGGATCCAGCGGTTCCACCGAGGCGACGCTGAATACCGGAGCGGCCTCCTCGATGAGCATGCGCAGGCGCAGCTGGTCATGTCTCTGGCCGAGCTGCAGCAGCCAGCGACCCTCCTCGTCCTCGAGGCTCGCGATCAGCGGGAAACCGTCCTCTCTCGCGTTCCCGGGACGAATCAGCATCTCGATCGTGATCGCTCCCGCGTCCGAGCACGTCCGAGCCACCGCCGCACCAGCTCCTTGCGCTTCGAAGGCGCCGCCTGCGAGGGCGAGGGCTTGGTCGTGATCGAAGCGGGCCCGTCCGCGCGAAGCCAGGGGATACACCACTTCCCGTCCAGAGCGCGGGTCGCGCACGCGGTTCTTGTCGGCTCCGGTTCCGAACAGGAAGACCAGGCCGTCGCTGCGACGGGGCCAGCTACTGCGCTCGACTTCGAGGGTGAAGGTGGAAGCGACGTGTCCGGTCCGGTCTCGGACACCTGCGAGGTGCAGCCGGTCAGATGCCGGAAGCGTATCCTCGACGCGGACGCGGAGCGTGTGACGGTCCGGGTCTACCGAGACGCCCGTCACCGCGGTTCCCGAGTCGAGTGTCGCAACGACGGAGTTCGCCTCGATGGGCTCATCGAAGGCAATGCTCACTTCGCGCTCCCGAGCCGTCGTGCGTAGGGGTCTGGGAGGAGCTGATGGCACCACGTCAACGCGCGCGTGAAGCTCCTGATCATCGCGACGCGCGACCAGCGTGAACTTGCCCGCCGATTCGAAAGTATGGCGGCCGATCGCGTCCTTCGAGGTCGCTCCGTCGCCGAACTCCCAGCGCCAGGGGTCTCCGGAGTCGTGCTCCGGGCCCACGTGCTCGGGGTCAATTTCGACCCGGAACGGCACCTCACCGCCCAAGTGCCCGAACTCGAGGCCCGCGAGAAACGCGTCTGGGAAGCGATCTGTGGCCGGATCGAAGGTATAGCGAACGGGCTTGCCCTCGAGTTCGAGCGTCATTGGATTGACTGGGGCCACGAAGATTTCGTAGTCAGCGCGGAAGTGATCGTGGTCTCCGCCGGACGCGCCGTAGGCGAGCAGCCGCTGGTCCGGCGAAACCATGGGGAAGTAGACGTACCGGAAGCCCTCGGCGAGCCTCGGGTCGTTACTATTGATGATGGTCGACTGCCGCTCGCTAGCGAGATCCATGCGCATGATCGGACCCCCGGAGTGCGTGGTCCAGAAGCCGAAGCGCCCGTCCCGCGAGAAGTAGGGCTGGCACCCCGCGCGGCGTGGGCCCGCGGAGAAGGTGAGTGCTTCGGGGTCGTAGGCGCTGAACACGGGGTCGTTGCCGGTCCCGTGGGTCTTGGTCGGGTTCAGCAGGTAGGGCCCGGTGCCCTCCGGCGCGTCAGCCAGGTGAGTCACTCCACCGGTCCGCAGGTCGAGCTCGCGGGTCGAGCGATCGTGCGCCAGGTAGACGAGCCGGTGGCCGTCGATCCACACGACCGAGCGGCTCTGCCCATAGGAGCGCGCATCCTGCGCCACGACCCGCTCCTCGCCGTCCGAAACGAGCAGGACATGCAACTCCACCGGGATACGCTCCTTGACGTGGTGGTAGGAGTTCGACCCCTTCGGGTAGCTCAGGTACGCCACGCGCGTTCCGTCGGGCGAGATGTGGGCTCCGAAGTGGTCCCGATCGGGCTCTTCCGGGCTGAGCTGTCTCAGGCCCGAGCCGTCCAGCTCGCGCGTCCAGATCCGCCAGGACCCGGTGCGGTTCGACTCCCAGACGAGGAAGCCCTCGCCTCGTTGGGCGAGGGACGCCCAGCCGGGATCCCTCTCAGGCGCCACCTGCTCGGGGGGTCCGGCTGCGACATCGATGCTGGCATTCCGCTCGGAGCAGGACAGGACCGCAGCCAGGGCCACCAATGCGCCAATTCGGAACGTGCATAGGGCGTCCATGAATCCAGCGGAGGATAGCGAGTGGCACCGTCAGCCGGGGTCGACCATCACGACTCCTTCATCTGAGATGCGGTCTCCCGGGACCGCCGAGACCTGGTCCGGCTCCGAGCCGCCTAGTGTCGCCATGGGTCACGCTGAAGTTCGCTGGCGGTGCGGCTCTTCAAGTCTGGACTGAATCGTGTCTCAAAGGTCTACATACCTCTGAGCTGAAGGAAGCCGATACCAGGTTGTCTATTGACAATCGAGTCCCTCACTGGTGTTCGGGGGAGGAATCCCTGGGGACGAGTTTGAAGCGGATAGTTCCCCTGTCGTCGACGCTGGGTCTATTGGGGTGACTTCGGCCAGTACGCACCCGAGATGTCGCACAAGACACTGGCCACTTCGATACGATCGCGTTGGATCGATCCCGACCTTAGAGAAGAGGTCGGAAATCGCGGTCTCGTGGGGGCAGACGTGGAGCTCGCCTTCGCATCGCGGGTCGGTTGTTGTGTTCGCCGATTTGACGTTGGCTTGAAGCGGGGGCGGCGGCGGCGCGGTAGGATCAGCGCAAGTGCCAACGACCTGGCGGGGGATGACATGACATTCGATCTAGCGATGACGGATCGGCTCCTATCGACGACCCGCGCGGTGCGCAAACGGCTGGACCTGACGAGAGACGTCCCGGACTCGGTCTTGCTCGATTGCATTCGACTCTCTCAACAGGCGCCCACGGGTTCGAATTCGCAGGGTTGGCGCTGGCTGGTGGTCCGCGATCCGGAGAAGCGCAAGCGTCTGGCAGAGCTCTACGGCCGGGCCGGCGCCGAATACTTGAAGCAAGGCACGAAGCAAGCGGCCAGCGCGGGCCACTCGCAGACCATCCGGGTGGTCGACTCCTCGAACTACCTCGTCGATCACCTCCACGAGGTACCGGTCCACGTCATTCCGTGTCTCAAGGGGCGCCTCGGAGAGAGTGTGCCCCCTGCCATGGCGGCCGGCTTCTTCGGTTCGATCTTCCCGGCAGTCTGGAACTTTCAGCTCGCACTTCGCTCTCGCGGACTCGGGTCAGTCATCACCACGTTCCACCTGGCCTTCGAGTCAGAGGCCGCAGAGCTGCTCGAAATCCCCGACGGCGTGACCCAGTGCTGCCTCCTACCGGTCGCCTACACGCTGGGCACCGATTTCAAGCCCGCCGAGCGTCGCCCACCCGAGCACATCACCTACTTCGACAGCTGGTCGCGCTGAGGCGGAGCGAACCCGATAACCAGAGGGAATTCAAGCAGCGTCATCGCTCAATGACCGGATCGTAGGTGTTCTGTCGACCAGCCACCGACCGGGGATCGCCCTCCTTGGGGGCCTCTCGAAAAGTCTCACTCAGGATGCCTGGTAGGGTCGAGGGCTGAGGGCCGCCCGCGTCAGGCCTCCGGCGTGAAGAGGAGCTTCATTTCCGCACACGTTCGAACCAGAGCGGAGGGCTTCAGGACCGGCCCTTCCTTCGCGTACTCCATGTCCGGCAGGCGGCGCAGAATCTCCTGGAATGCGACGCGCATCTCCATCCGGGCCAGGTTGGCGCCGAGGCAGAAATGGTTGCCGATGCCAAAACCCAGGTGGTGCGGATCGCGATCGATATCGAAGCGATCCGGCTCATCGAACTGGCGTTCGTCCCGGTTGGCCGAGGTGTAGAGCAGCAGGATCTTCTGGCCAGCCTTGATCTTCTGGCCGCCGAGCTCCGCATCGCAGGTCGCCGTACGCCCGAAGGAGCGCACGGGCGTGACGATTCGGACCATTTCTTCGACGGCATTGGGAATCAGGGACGCGTCATCGATCAGTCGCTGCCGGGCTTCCGGGTTCTCGATGAGGAGTTGCATGCCACCGGAGATTCCGTTCCGAGTCGTCTCGTTGCCTGCGATCATCAGGATGACCATCAGCTTGATCAACTCGTCATTCTGCAGGTCCGAGTTGCCGACGGCATCGCCCGCGGGGCCCGCCTCGTCGTACTCCTTCAGCAGGCCCGAATCCTTGGCCCTGGCGAGGATGGAAACCAGGTCATCCTTGGGGTTCTTGCGCCGATCTTCGATGATCGGGGTGACGTAGGTCGCGTACTCCAGATAGGACTGGCCGGCGCGGGCCATGGTCTCCGGGTCGTCCATGTTGCCGTCTGCGGCAATCATCGTGTCCGACCAGTGGTGGAACTTGTCGTAGTCCCCCTCGCGGATTCCGATCATTGCAGCGATCAGGCGGAGGGGCAGCGGGACAGCGATATCGGTGACGAATTCGCACTCGCCCTTGGTGGCCACCGCATCGATCGCTTCGTCGGTGATCTTGCGGAAGGTCTCCTCGAGAATCTTCACCATCCGCGGGGAAAACCCCTTGTTGATCATCCCGCGCAACTGACCGTGGCGTGGTTCTTCTTCGTCGATCAGGCCGATCTTGACGTCGTTTCCGGGGCGCACGCCGAGACCGGACGTAAAGGTCGCTTGATCCTTTGATGCTGTGACCACGTCGGCAAAGTGGGAAATGATCCAGAGTCCATCCTTCTCGGACCAGCGCACGGGATCGTGCTGACGAAGCCAGCGCATTCGTTCGAGCATCGCCTCTTCTTCCCAGTTTCGGGAATCGAGGTACGCAATATCGACATCGACCATCGGGTTCTCCTTCAAGAACGAACGGGTGCGTGTTCGAAGAGGGCTTCGACCATGCGGGTGAGGAAGCGAATCTGCCGGTCTCGGGATTCCGGCGTGGAGAGGTCATCGCCGGAGACTTCGCGGTAGAACGGCGCAATCGAATGAAAGCCGACGATCACGTGGTACAGGGCGAGAACGAAGAGCGGGATTTCGTCCGGTTCGAAACGACCGGTTTCGTCGGTTGCTTGAACCGTCTCGAAGGCGCGGCCGAAAATGGGCGCCAGCCGATGCCGCAACCCGGGCGTGAGTCGTCGCCCGCCCGTCTGGGTTTCCTGAAGCAACAGAGCCGGAAGGTTCGGATGGCCATCCAGGAGCGCCATGACCTGCCCGATCACTTCGGCATGGGTTGGCCGCTCGCTCACCGGTGCCGCCAGGAAGCCATTCAGGATGTCGAGCACCGGGTCCACGACACGGTCGAGCACCGCCGCGTAGAGGAGCTCCTTGCTCTTGAAATGGTTGTAGAGGCTCGGGATCCGCAAGCCGACGGCAGCAGCCACATCGCGAAGGGACGTCCCCGCGTAGCCACGCTCAGCGAACAGCGACTCGGCGGCAACCAGAATCCGAATCGCCGTCAGCTCCCCCTTCCGCAAAGGCGCAGAAGCAGGTTCGAGCAATGGCGAAGCGGTCGGAGGCATTCCCAAATTGAAACTAACGATCGATCGCTCGTCAATGTCCCCGGGGGAAACGAGGCTCGCTACTCGATGATCGCGAGAGCTTGCCGCGGGCAGAGGCGCACCGCCTCCTTCGCCCTGTCGACCTGATCCCCGGGAACATCGCCCGAGATGTCGTCTTGTTCGCCTTGGACGAGGTGATGAAAGTTGTCCTCATCGTCCACCGTATAGAGGGCCGGGGCGACGTCCATGCAAACAGCGTTGGCCTCACAAAGGTCCCAATCGACCTTGACCTTCATCCTGTCCTCCGTTGCCATTCCTTACCCGGGTCGTCCCGGCCAGGGTGAGGCCGAATCTATACCCCATTGCTCCGGAACGGGCCGGGCTGGATCCACCACGTTCCACCTGGCCTTCGAGTCAGAGCCGCAGAGTTGCTCGGGATCCCCGACGGCGTGACCCAGTGCTGCCTACTACCGGTCGCCTACACGCCGGCAACGCAGGAGTTCAGCTGCCGCGTAGATTCCTGATCTGGCGCTCGACATCCTCGCGAACGGAGAGCGGGACGGTGTGGCCTCCGTCGAATTCCTCGAAGGAGACCCGGCCCGCCAAGCGCTCGATCGCCTCTGCCGTTCGCTGGCCCCGGTGCATGCCAACAACCGGATCCTTGCGCCCGTGGTAGGCGAAAAATGGTGGTCTGCGGGCCGGAGCCAGGCCCTCGAGCAGTTCTTCGTCGAGTTCACCGGCCACGGCGAAGATCGCGTCGAAGCGTTCGGGATGATGGACCCCGAGGTACCAAGCCATCGAAGCGCCCCGCGAAAAGCCGAAAACCATGGGCTTGCCTTCGGTGGAAAAGCGAGCCGCTATCTCTGTTGCACCCAGCGCGATGCTATCGGCCACCTCGCGGAACATCTGCTCCTGCTCCGCTCTGGCCTCCTGTTGGGTCGCTCCCTGGCCGCGGGACCAGACGTAGCCGCTGCCGGACCGTTCGGGGCCACGAAAGGAGACGACGCGAACGGGGGTGGTGAAGTCAGCGAAGACTCCGTCCAGATCCTTCTCGTTGGCGCCGGCACCGTGGAGTGCGATCAGAAGCGGCAACCGGTCTGCGCCCGACGCCGCGCCCACGATCTGAGTTCGGTACTGCAGCGGGTACGGAACGTCGACCTGGATCCGGCTGGGTGCCAGGAAGAGCTTCCACGCCCCGAATAGCAACAATACCCCGACCCCGAACTTCGTCATCGAACTCACGGCGCACCTCCTCCCATGCTGCCTATCGGAAGGACGGTGGGGCGGCTGAACGACGCCGCAGGCGACTCGCTGCCCCACACGATCGCGCGGCCGTGGCCTTCTCAGTACGGATCCCGCAACTTGCGCTTCTATGGTCCGAAGAAACCAGGCACGTCAGTCACTCGCGATCATTCCGCCCCGAGTCCCTTTGGGCCGGAGAAAGTGTTGACGATGTCTCCGGAATAGTCTGTAAACCATGTGTCCGGTATGGACCGCGAAATCCATGGCGCCCCCGAGAGGACTCGAACCTCTGACCCTCGGTTTAGGAAACCGATGCTCTATCCAACTGAGCTACGGGGGCGCGTCCGGGAACTGCATGGGATTTCTACCGAATCTCCCCTCCGGCGGGGAGAGATTCACGGGGAGTCTATCGTTTCTCTCGCCCGGGGCGGATGGTCGGGGCCAACTGAATTCGGGCGGATTTCGTAGGTCCCCGGAATTCGGTCGCTTTCGGTCTATGCAGTGCGTCCTCTCCCGTTCGATGAATCGAGCGGGATGCAGCCTCCGCCTAGAGGGCCGGTTCGGCGCCCTCTTCCGGCTCCTCACCCGATCTCTGCGGTGACGCCAGCGCCTCGCCGCAATGCCGGCAGAAGCGCGCGTCCCAGGCGTGGCCCTCGCTCAGGCAATGCATGCAGCCGCGGGTCGTGATCTCACTGGGGCGGATCTGTTCGACGATCTCCGCGGTCACGATGCCGGTCGGGACCGCGAGGATCGCGTAGCCGAGCAGCATCACGACAGCGGCCAGCATCTGACCCGGGATCGTCACGGGCGTGATGTCGCCGTAGCCGACGGTCGTCATCGTGACGATCGCCCAGTAGACCGAGCGCGGGATGCTGGTGAAGCCGCCCTCGGATCCTTCCAGCATGTACATCGCGGAGCCGGCAATCAGATCGAGCAGCAGCACGGTGCCGAGGAAGACCATGATCTTCCGGCGGCTCGCGGTCAGCGCGCTGAGCAGCAGGTTGGCCTGGCCCAGGAAGCCCGCCAGCTTGAAGATCCGCATCACCCGCAGCAGGCGCAGGCCGCGGATCACCAGCAGGGATTGGGAGCCGGGGAACACCAGGCTCAGAAAGCTCGGGAGGATCGCCAGCAGGTCGATCACGCCAAAGAAGCTGCGGGCGTAGGCGGCCGGGCGTTCGACACAACTGAGGCGCATCGCGTACTCGACCGCGAAGAACCCGGTGATGATCCACTCCATGTTCCGCAGCGCAGAGCCATACCGGATCTGAACGGTCTCGACGCTCTCCAGCATCACCGCGAGGATGCTGACCGTAATCACGGCGATCAGCGAGACGTCGAACTTCTTGCCGGCCGGAGTATCGGCCTCGAAGATGACCGTGAACAGGCGGCCCTGCCAACTTCGGCGGCCGGCTGCCTCGTGAGTCCGGGCAACTTCATAGGCGGTTTTCATCGCCTGGCAGTGTAGGGGCCGCTGCCCACTCCGCCGACGCTCACCAAACCCGTCTGGCTCGAGGTCTGGCTCAGGCGGATTCGGGCTCGGCCAGCACCTGACCGGTCCGTTTTTCCTCGGCTTCGGCGGCTTCTTCGAGCTCGAGGAAGGCCTGGTCGATTGCATCCACGAAAGAGCCCAGATCCGGCAGCTGGTCGAGATCCGCGGTGAAGCCCCAGAACAGCGTCCCGGCGTAGCTGAAGAGCGCCACCCCGAGGCCCTGGTTGGGAAGCAGGTTGACGACCGGATAGCAGGCCTCGACACGCGCACCGAGCAGGTAGAGCGGCAACTGGGGCCCGGGCACGTTGGTGACGACCAGGTTGTAGGGGCGCCCGCGGGCGGCACCTCGAACAGCCAGCGAGAGGAGCGTGGCGCTGGTCCAATCGCTGACCGCGGCCAGCACCTCGGCACCCATCGCGAGCCGCGAATGCTTGAGCTCCGCCATCGTCGCATGCACACGGTCGAGGCGCGTCACCGGGTCGGCTTCGTCGACGGGCAGCTCCGGCATCAAGAGTGCGATGCGATTGCCGAGCGTGCCGCGCTCGTCGGTGGAGCGCAGGCTGACCGGGACATTGGCGCGAATCTCGAGCCTGTTCAGATCCAGACGTCGAAGCGTGAGGAAGCGGCGCAGCGCCCCGGCCACCGTGGCCAGGACCACGTCATTGACGGTGCCGCCCAGCGACTGCTTCACCCGCTTCACCCGGGCCAGGTCCATCTGGTGCCACTCGAACTTGCGGTGCGGGCCGAGCGGCTGGTTGATCGGCGTTTCCGAGGCGTTGTGCAGGCCGGCGCCCAGGGTCTCGCTCACGGCCTGGGCGCCTTCGCGAATCCGGCCCACCAACCCGAGCGGATCGCGCAGCACTTCCGGGGCCGAGCGGACGGCCTCCGCTGCCTCGGAGAAACGCCGGGCCAGGTCTCCGGTCAGCATCTCGATTCCACTCGGGATCGGCCGGGGCTTCCAGGGCGGTGCCGGCGGGCACAGGACCTCCGCATCCGGGCTCATCAGGATGGCCATCAGATCGACACCGGAGACCCCGTCGATCATGCAGTGGTGCACCTTCTGCACGAGCGCAAAGCGTTCGCCGCCGTCGAGGCCCTCGACCACCCAGATCTCCCACAGCGGACGCTCACGATCGAGTTGTTGGGAGAGCACGCGACCGGAGATCTCCTTCAGCTGGGAGGCATCGCCGGGCAGCGGCAGCGCGGTGTGGCGGACGTGGTAGCCCAGGTTGAAGTGCGGGTCGTCGACCCATACCGGGTGGTTCTCGACCGGAATCCGCGCCAGCCGCTGGCGGTAGCGAGGCAGCAGGTGGAGCCGGGACTCCACATAGTCACGAATGCGTTGGATGTCGACGCCGCCTTCGCGTGTCCGTAGAGGGCCCGATTCGAACACGAGCGTGGCCGCGATGTGCTGGTGGTGGCTCGTCGACTCCAGGTCGAGAAAGGTGGCGTCCTGGGCGCTCAGCCGGGTGTAGCTCTCGGGCATGCTCGTAGCATACACCCCCCAGGGCCTGGGGTGACGGATCCCCATTTCAACTTCATGGTCGTGGCCTACGTTTCGCGTCTGATGGCCCCTGCCCCTGCAAAAGAGCTGCTCCTTGAGCCACGCCGCGAAGGCTGGGTGATCTGCGGGCTCGTGGCCCTCGCCGGCGCGGTGCGGATCGTGCGCTGGCAGGAGCTGGCCGTGATGTTCAACGACGGCCCGATCTTCCTGGCGCTGGCCGAGGCCATCGAGTCGGGCCTGCCGGATCAAGCCCTGGCCCATCCGTTCCACCCGCTCTACTCGGCGCTCGTGGCTGTGGCGCACGGGCCGATCGCGAGCTGGGAGACGGCCGCCGTGTTCGTCTCGGTGCTGTGTGGCAGCCTTGCCGTAGCCGCGCTCTACCTGTTCGTCCGGGATCTCCACGGCCGTGCGGCCGCCTGGATCGCCGCCTTCCTGCTCGCCGTGCATCCCGGAGCCATCGAGTACACCGGAGACATCCAGAGTGAAGGCACGTACTTCCTCTGCTTCATCTCGGCGGCGTTCCTGTTGTGGCGAGGCCTTCGCCTGAAGAGCCCGCTGCTGGGGATGGCAGGCGGCCTCGTTGCGGGCCTGGCCTACCTGGCTCGCCCCGAGGGCCTGGGCATCGCATTGGTGGCCGGCGCACTGGCCTTGCTCGAGGGCTGGAGGCGTGACGCTCCCTTCCGCCGCGGGTTCCTGCTGGCCAGCGCG
>JAAELW010000260.1 GCA_024226235.1 bacterium | reverse complement strand
GTTGCGCGTTTCCCCTGCGGGGAAACGCGCAACTTAACAATCGTGCCTGGCCCCTCTCTTCACAGGACGAGGGCAGAAGCCTCTCTGCTACGGGGCGATGGCTCCCGGGGGAGGGGCAGAGGATTGGTGGCGAAGCATCCAGTCCTGGGCGAGCGCTTCCGCGTCGCCTCGGTCGCGAACGGGGATCTGGCGGCGAAGGGCCTGCAGGGAGCGAAGGGCTCCCGGATATCCGCTGCGCGCCGCGATGAAGGTCCATTTGTAGGCCTCCATCAAGTCGCGTTGGGGGCCCTCGGCCTCTGCGTAGAGTGTCCCCAGTGCGAACTGCGCATCTGCAAGACCCTGCTCCGCGGCCTGGCGGTACCAGCGCTCAGCCTCGAACGGATCGCGCTCCACTCCAGCCCCCTGCTCATAACTGAAGCCCAGGTTGTACTGATCCATCGGACTGCCCTGGGCTGCCGCGGCCCGGTACCAACGGACGGCTTCAGCCGGATCCGCCTCCAGCCCATCGCCGAGGGCAAGCTTGGTGGCCAATGCGGATTGGGCGGATAGATCCCCCTGCTCCGCTGCGGCCTGATACCAACGCGCGGCCAGAGCGGCATCCCGCGTAACCCCGCGCCCCAGATCCAACATCGAAGCAAGCTGGGTCTGCGCTTTGAGATGGCCCTGGTTCGCGGCCCGGTCGTACCAGCTTGCGGCTTCGGTTGGTTGTTTCTGTGCGCCGATTCCGAAATCGAGGAGTAGCCCCAGACGATATTGGGCCTCTGCGCTGTCCGCCTCAGCGGCTCGCCGGAACCATCGAGCAGCTTCGATATGATCGACATCGACGCCCTTGCCGATGAAATAGATCTCGGCCACGCCCAGCATGGCCTCCGAATTGCCGGCCTCAGCCTCGGCCCGCAGCGCTTCCAGCTCCGACTGGTACTGGAGCGTCAGCTGGTTGTGTCTATTGAGCTCCGCCCGGACCCGGTTCGCGAGGGGATCGCTCTGGGCGCAGGCAAGGATGCCGGCGATCAGGATCAGTACGACTGCCTGGCGAAGAATCGACATGTCCTGCATAGGATAACGGAAAGCCCGGCGAGTCCCGTCTACCAGCTTCCGCCCCCGCCGCCGCCGAAACCTCCGCCCCCGAAGCCACCGCCGCCAAGCCCACTCGAACCAGAGCCGCCCTGGTTGGGCTGGGAACGGAACGATTGGCCCATCGTGTCGAGCGAGTGGCCCAGATCGCTCACAAAACCGCGTGGCTGAAAGACACCGGGATGAGCGCCCACGTACCAGCTAGGCGGCTCGGTATAGACGTCGGCAAAGGCGTCGGCCCATTGATCGCCGACACCCAGCACGATGGCAAACGGCAGGAGTGCTTCGAATTGTCCCGGGTCGAGCCGACCCATGCGCTCGAGCCGATCCCGGTCGACCCGTTCCACGAACTCCTGGAAGCCGCGGATCTGCTCGTAGACTTTGCGGCCGCGACGCGTACGACGCGGCATGGCGGGCGAGAACGCGAGTACGATCGCACCCGCCAGGCCGATCGGAAGGGCTGCCCCCAGGTCGAGGAAGGACGCGAAGAAGCCCACCCCGAGCCCCCCGACACCTGCAATTGCCCACATGCGGCGGACCTTCTCGGGCGAAGTCGGGAACAGCCCGTCCCCTCTGCTCACCTGTTCGTAGAGAGCCGCCTTCAGATCCGGAAGGTGCGAGTAGAAGTGGTCCTTGAGCGACGAGACCAGCACCCGATCGCCGCCCGAGAAGAGCCGGTTCATCAGGATCGCCTCGTGTCGTCGCACATCCACCGGGTCGCGAAGCTTCACGAGCCGGTAGTCCTTCTTGTCGAGGAAGAGGAAGCCCTTGCTTTCCAACTCCTCGATGCGAAGGAATCCCCGCACCGCTAGATCGAGAAGCGTGGAGGTGATGTCGATCAGGTCCACCTTCTCGTCGATGACGGTTCCCACTTCTGCTGGGGTGAGCCCCTCGGGCGGCTCGTAGCGCACCGGAATGGCTGCGCCGGCGCCACGATCGCGTCCCTCGGTGCGCCACAACTGGATCATCGCCCCGAGCGCGAGCAGCGGAAGCAACGACCAGAAATTGAGGTAGTCGCCCGCCCGGGAGAAGAACCGCTCCAGACCGGTAGGCTCATCGAGCACACCCTTCGGCAAGCCGACGGCGAGGGTCAGGCCCTCCCGAGGCCCGAGTGTCCGTTCGCTTCGAAACAACAGGGCACCGCCGATGGGCGTGATGGTGCAATCCTGTTTCACCGTTCCGAACGGGCCCGCGTGGCACTGGTGTTCAGTCGTCTCGGCCGTCACCCCTTCGGGCAGGTACACCGTCGCCGACACCATCTCCATCGGCACTTGCCAGCCGTGGCCGGTCGCCTCCCAGTAGAGCTCATCGTGGCTGTCGAAGTAGAGGTAGCCACGCTCGACGCGGTAGCGAATCCAGTACTCCTGGGTGCCGGTCACCGTGCTGTCCGGATCCCCGATGCGAATACGCTGAACACCCCCAGAGAGCGAGAGCTTGTAGGGTTGGTCATTTCCTGCGGCATCGGTCACCGACTCGATCTTCAGCCGGATACGATAGTCCGCAGCCCGCCCACGCCCGTAGGCGACAGGGATCTCCCGAAAGATCCCATGACGCGCCTGGTTGCCAAACCCGTATTGGATCTTCTCGACCACGGAGAAGTCGTCGTCCGTTCCGAGGTAGATCTCCGTCTCGAAGCGCACGATGTGCTCGACCCCGGCCGACGGAGCAGCCGCCAGCAGGAGCAGGAGGGCGAGCGGGACGACCCGTCGATGCGCCATCCCTAGGAGAAACTCACCTGGGGCGCGACGCGCTCCGACTCTTCGTCGAGCTCGAAATACTCCTTCTTGCCGATCGAAAAAGCGTTGGCGACGACGTTGCTCGGGAAGACATCGCAGCCCGTATTGAGATCCCGAACCACTGCGTTGTAGTAACGACGCGCGTTCTGGATCGCATCCTCGATGCTGGAAAGCTCGCTTTGCAGCGCGAGGAAGTTCTCGTTCGCCTTGAGCTCGGGGTAGGCCTCGGCAACTGCGAAGAGACTCTTCAGGACATGGGTCAAATTGCCCTCCGCAGCGCCCTTTTCGCCAGGTGTGGTCGCCTGCATGGCTTGACTGCGGGCCTGGGTCACCTTCTCGAAGGTTCCGGCCTCGTGCTGGGCATAGCCCTTCACGGTCCCGACGAGATTCGGGATCAGCTCGTAGCGGCGCTTGAGCTGAACATCGATGTCACTCCAGGCGTTCTCGCTCGAGTTGCGCAGGGAAACGAGCTTGTTGTACGCGGAGACCGCGTAGATCCCCACGGCGATGATGGCGGCAATCAGGATCCAGGACATGTGGTTCGCCTCCTTGCTCCAGCATTTCCAACCTAGCGATCCGGTGTTCCACCCGGCAGTCCCCGTGTTTCTGTGATGGAGGACACCCGAAATCTGGTGCATTCGTCATAAAGGAGCCCCACTTGGATGCCGTCAAGGCACCTGAGCCCCCGGAAGGACGGACCGGGCTCAATACGGGGGATCCGAGGATCATGATCTGCTCTTGTCGCCGCGCCATCGCGGCGCTCTTTGTTGTCGCGTGTCTCGTCACGCCGCTGGGTGCACGCGCACTCAGCTTGCTGGACCTGAATGCGGGGGCATCGTTCGCCAGCGGGGACGGCAACTTGATGTTCTCGTTCGAGCCTGGCAGCATCGTGCTGGCCGGCGCGCTCAGCTCGGACCTCTCCGCCTACACGGTTCTGGTGCTGAGCGAAGGGTTCCAGGTGATCGGCCCGATGGCCGCGGCCGATGGTGACGTCGGGGTTCTGTCGCTTGCCTACGAAGTGGATGCGATCAGCGGCACGCTCGAAGGAGCCACTCTGACGAGCCTGCCCTTCGCGGTCGGATCCGGAGCGCTGGCCTTCCTCAGCATGTCCGCCAGTGGCCTCGGTGACCTGGTCAACGCGGCCACCGGCGGTGGGTTGTATCTTCCACATGACTCATTGGTGGCGGCGGGTAGCTCCACGACCGTGGTCTACTCGAGCCTTCAGCTCCTGACCCTGGGCGCAGGCCAACTCGCAGCCGTCTCCCTCTTCGAGCAGACCTTTGGCATCGCCGTGCCCGAACCGAGCACGGGTATCCTTCTGCTCTCGGGCCTGATCGGCCTCGCCTTGCTCGGCGGCCGCAACCCACAGGGCTCGGAGTAGCGACTCTCTCCAGACAGGGCCCCTCTACTCCCAGGCCGGCTCCGCGATCCCGTCCACCCCCACTCGCCAGGGCACCCACACCAGGGAAACCCGCTCGATGGCGGTATCGGACTTGCGCGTGCGAACCGGAAGCGGCGCGAGTTCGAGGCCGGATTCGTCGACGTGGTTGCGGACGCGCGCGAGCTCGCCCTGAAGCTCCTGCTCCATCTCCGCGAGCTGTTCTCGGACGGCCTCGAGTCCTTCTTCCGCCCGGTCGATATCGCCGTGCTGTGTGATGGTTCGGCTTGCACCGCGAACGGCGGTGGTGGCCCGCCCCACGCTCCGAGAGCTACCCAGTTTGCGGCCGAAGAGCGCACCGAGCAACGTGGCACCGATCGAGATGGCGGTACTGCGTTTGGAGGCATCGTATTGCTCTTCCTCGCGCTCGAGCTTCGCCTCGGCCCGGCGAATGCGGCTCTCGATCCGTGCGATCTTCGACGCGTACTTCTTGCGGAGCTTCTCGATCTCGAGATCCCGCTGCTCGTGCAGCTTCATGCGCAGCCGGGCTCGGAAATCGCCTTCGCTCTCCCCTGGCTTCGATATCGCTTTCAGCGCTTTGCACGCCCACAGCCCGAGCACGCATTCCCGGTAGATGTGGCCCTTCAGCATCTTGCTCCAGCGGGGGTAGCTCTTCGTTCGCGTCGCCGCGGACGGAAGATCTCCGAACTCCGCTCCCCCATACGGCTGATTCTCGAGATCCAGCTGCTGGGGATCGATCGTCAGGCTGCCTTCGTCATCCCAGGGCGAGCCGCGCAGCGAGCCAGCCAACGGTACGAGAACGCCTACGCTCTCCCAGCGATCGACGTGGGCCCGGGCATTCGCATAATGCACTCCGGCCACACCGAACAAGCAAGGACGGTAGATGATCCGGACACCCTCGCCGGTCGGGGCAACGACCGGCCGATAGGCCTGATCGACCTCCGGCGCCACGGCCGGCTGTGCTGCTGCCTGGGATGGATCGGGGATCGCGGGTGGGGCAAGCGCAGTCTGGCTCTCCGCCGGAGCTGCGATGTCCGGCTTCGCCGTGAGACTGGCAATCTGCTTGCGCGTAAGTGGCCCTCGGAGGTAGGACATCGCCCAACGCGTCTGGAACAGGACCGGGCCATCCTCGTGGACGTTGTGAACCAGGAAGGTCCGATTGCCGAGCCCGGCCAGCAGCCTTTCCATTTTTCCGCGGTCGAAGGCTGCCCCGGTCGTGGCCGACGCACCCTCCAGCCCCTCGATGACGCGCAGCTTGTCGCGCTCGGTCTGCAGACGGCCTAGCAACCATGTTCCGGTGTTGGAGAGGCCTTTGTAGTCGAGATCCACCGGGTTCTGGGTCGCGAGCACACAGCCAAGCCCGTAGGCCCGGGCCTGTTTCAGGAGCGTCAGCATCGGCATCTTCGAGGGCGGATTTGCGGTCGGCGGGAAGTAGCCGAACACCTCGTCCATGTAGAGGAGGGCACGCAGACTGTTCGTGCCCGGCTGGCTGCGCATCCAGGTCACCATCTCGTTCAGCAACAGCGTCACGAAGAACATGCGCTCACTTTCGGAAAGATGAGCGATCGACAAGATGGAGAGGCGCGGCTTGCCTTCGGGCGTGTAGAGCAGGCGCCCGATGTCGAGAGGCTCGCCCTCCATCCAGGAGGAAAAGCTCGGCGAGGCAAGCAGATTGTTCAGGGTCATCGCCAGGGTCAGCCGATCCTCCGCGGGAAAGAAGCTCTCCAGGTCGAACACGCCTACCCGGTCGAAGGGCGGGCTCTGGATTTCGCGGATCAAGCCGGCGAGATCCAGATCGCGACCGGCAGACCAGGCGCGGTCCATCACATTCGAGATCAGGATGTGCTCCCGGCTCCTGATCGGATCGGGATCGATGCCGAGCAGCGCGAGTAACCCGGAGACCGAAGCCTGGATCCGCTCGCGGAGGACATCGGCATCGCCGCGAAGCGCCTCCGGCGGCGCGGCCAGGGTTTTCAACACCCGTAGCGGGCGTCCGGCACTGCTTCCGGGCGTGTAGATCGCCAGATCGACGGCCTCGCGAAACGCGCGAATGCGTGAGCCGTCTTGACCCCACTCGGCAAGGCCCTTCTTCCATTGCCCGGCAACCGCTCTGGCGTGCTCGTCGGGGGTGCGCCCCTCACGCCCGGCCTCTGCCTCGTCGATCCAGGGCCTGAAATCGGCCGGTGTGAGATCGGGAAAAGTGAGCAGCAGATTGCCGAGATCGCCCTTCGGGTCGATGACGATTGCCGGGATCCCGTCCAGCGCGGCCTCCTCCAGGAGCGAGACACACAGGCCAGTCTTGCCGCTGCCGGTCATGCCCAGACAGACCGCGTGGGTCGTCAGGTCCTTGGCGTCGTAGAGCAGCGCCTCTTCCGTGCGCTTGCCGTCGCTCCCGAGGGTTGCGCCGAGATAGAACTTGCCGAGCTTTTCGTACTGGGTCGGGGTGGGGACGAGAGTCATCTTTCGTACCGTCACTGCCCCGTGTTACACCGGCCGACGAGTCCAGGCAATGCCAAGAAGCCGGCAGAATGCGAGTCGAATCCGAACACCCCGAGGGTTTTCGGCTCGTGGCCCAGCGGCCCGAATCGTGGTAACCACCGGCTCCACTCGTTTGACCGCCCGAGGAGACCCCGATGAACGCCATCCACTCGAATCCGTCAACACGTTTGCTGGCGCTCGCTTGCGCGCTGCTTCTTGTCCTCACGGGCATGGGGTGCGGCGATCCCACCCCGGAGGAGCGGCTGGCCGACGCCACCGAGGAGCTGGCCTCCGCGACCCTGGCCAAGGAGGCGGCCCAGACGGCCCTCGACCAGCTCGAGCAGCGCTTGGAAGCCGCGCAGGCTGCTCGCGACAAGGCTGCTGAAGCCTTCGAGGAAGTCGAGCAGCGCTGGGTTTCTGCCAAGAATGCCGTCGGCGAATTCGCCACGGACGAAGTGCTCCACCGCCAGGTCAACCGCGCGCTGCTGGAGGAGCCGGATCTTCAAGGCGCGACCATCACCGCGGGCGTCGAAGCGCGAGTGGTCACGCTGGTCGGCGGGGCCCCGGACGCCGAGGCGATCGCAATTGCCGCAGAGCTGGCGACTGCCGTCCCGGGTGTGGCCGAAGTGGTGAGTCAAGTCCTCGTCGAAAGCGGTGAGGGCGAAGAGGCGGCTCCGATGGCCACACAGGAAAGTGACGCCCCCGAAACTCCGGGGAACGTGATTCCCGAGCTGCCGGGCCTTGAAGCACAGAAGGAACCGGACACCGATGAAGAGCCGACGCCGGAGACACACCTCTAGCTCCGGCCATGCGGAGTAGATCGGGTCCCGTGTCCGACGTCGTCGTCGTGGGAGGAGGTGCGGCGGGGCTGATGGCCGCGATCTTCGCAGCGCAAAACCATGCGCGGGTAACGGTCCTCGAGGGATCTCGCGCATGCGGGCTCAAGATCCTGATCAGCGGTGGCGGCCGCTGCAACCTGCTTCCGACCGCGTCCGACATGAGCGACTTCTTCACCTCGGGGTCGCGAAACGTACTGCGCCGTTTGTTCAGGACGTGGACCCTGGAAGAGATCACGGAATTCTTCGAGCGCGATCTCGAGATTCCGCTGATCCGCGACGAAGCCCAAGCCAAGGTCTTCCCGAAGAGCGAGTCGGCGCGGGTAGTGCGGGATCGCCTGGTCGCAGCGGCCCGCGAAGCCGGTGCAGAGATCCACGAGGGCCACCGCGTCACTGGGCTCGAACGGCACGAAGGGGGATTCGTCGTCCGGGGAAGACGCGATGAGCGCCCCCACGACGTAGAAGCAAGTGTGCTCATCCTTGCCTCTGGCGGGCAGTCCCTTCCCAAGACCGGATCCGACGGAGCGGGCTTCGCTCTGGCCCAGGGCCTCGGGCACAGTCTGATCGAACGCCATCCGGCGCTGGTTCCGCTCTGTTCGACCGATCCTGCGTTTCACGAACTTGCGGGCGTGTCTACACGGGTGCGCTGGCAGGCGCTGGCAGGCGAGAAGGTATTGGAGGAACGAGAGCGGGAGCTCCTGTTTACGCATCGTGGCTACTCGGGTCCGGCCATCCTCGATGCCAGCCACTGGGTCGTGCGCGACGGTGCGACCCTTCGCGTGGCATGGGGCGGGTTGAGTGAGGCCGAGTGGCAGCGCCACTTCACCGCGGAATCCCGCAAGCGGATCGATGTGCTGCTCTCCGAGGTATTTCCCCGACGGCTGGCAGAGCTCCTGCTGGAACGCGCCGGGCTGAAGGGACGAATGCGCGCCACACAGCTGCATCCCGGCCAGTGGCGGCGCCTGATGCCGCTGCTCACCGCCTTCGAGCTTCCCGTCGACGGGAACGAGGGCTACCGGAAAGCGGAGGTGACGGGTGGTGGCGTCCCGCTGTCCGAGGTGAACCCCTCCACGCTGGAGAGCCGCCAGACTCCCGATCTCTTTCTGTGCGGAGAGATCTTCGACGTCATCGGCAGGATCGGCGGCTTCAATTTCCTGTGGGCCTGGATCACTGGGCGCCTGGCGGGCGAGAGCGCCGCGGCTCGGTCGAAGGCCCCCGGCTAGCCGGAAGCCGTTCGGCTCCTCTCACGATCTTCGCACGAACTCCACCTCAATGGCCTTGTTGCGACGGATCCGGTGTCACACGCTCCTCCGTAGCTCGCCAATCGCAGCCGAAGTTCCCACACTCCACCCGGCATGCACGCATCACCGACCTTCACCTTCGCCCTGGCGCTCGGCATTGGCGTCGCCTGTCAGCTGGTAGCGCGCCATCTGCGGCTGCCGAGCATCGTGCTGCTGCTCGCCACCGGGGTGCTGGTCGGGCCCGACGGCTGGGGCTGGATCGATCCTCAGACGCTCGGCCAGGAGGGTTTGTTCGGCCTGGTCTCGTTGGCGGTCGCGATCATCCTCTTCGAAGGCGGACTGAATCTCGATCTCTCGGCGTTGCGCAGGGCCGCTGAACCAGTCCGGCGGCTCGTGACGTCTGGCGCTGCCATCACCACGATAGGCGGCGCGATCGCCGCACACTACTTCATGGGTTGGGGTGACCTTCGTCTGGCGTTGTTGTTTGGAACGCTGGTGATCGTGACCGGCCCGACGGTCATCCGGCCGCTGCTGCGCAACGTGCCGCTGCGCCCCAGGCTTGCCACCGTGCTGGAGGCCGAGGGCCTGTTGATCGATCCGGTCGGTGCGATCGTCGCCGGCGTAGCCCTT
This sequence comes from bacterium, assembly GCA_024226235.1. Lineage (GTDB taxonomy): Bacteria > Myxococcota_A > UBA9160 > UBA9160 > UBA6930. The sequence continues at coordinate 3,503 of JAAELW010000260.1, read as the reverse complement.
CAGCTGATCGTCCTCGACCCGGACCTCGAGCCACTGACGTCCGGGGCGGTGGGACTTGCTGCTCGCACGGCCTTCGGCGCGCTGGCCGGGCTCGGATTCGGACTGGCACTGGTCGGGCTGCTCCGCATCCCCCGAGCGGTACCCAGTGGGCTGGAGAACCTGGTCGCGTTGGGAGGGGCGTTGGTTGCGTTCGAGGTGTGTGAAGCCCTGTTGACCGAGAGTGGAATCCTGGCCGTCACGGTCGCCGGCGTGGTGGTCGGCAACATGGAGAGGCAGGTCGCCAGAGAGCTGGGGGAGTTTCAGGAGCATTTGACGGTCGGGTTGATCGGCCTGCTCTTCGTGCTGTTGGCGGCCGACGTGCGAATAGCCGACGTGCTGGGCCTCGGGATTCCAGGGCTCCTCACGGTCGGAACCCTCGCGCTGGTGGTTCGACCGCTGAACGTGTGGATTTGCACGCTGGGGTCGGATCTGAGCTGGCGGGAAAAGGCCTTCCTCGGCTGGGTCGGGCCTCGTGGGGTCGTCGCCGCGGCCATCGCCTCACTGGCGGCGGGATTCCTGGAGGAGGAGGGGTTCGCCGACGCTGATGCGATCCGCGCACTCGTATTCTTGACCATCGCCGTCACGGTGATCCTGCAAGGCGGCACGGCACCGCTCGTAGCACGATTGCTCCGCGTGCGTGCTCCTGGCCGGGAGAACCTGGTCGTGCTGGGGGCAGAGGAGCTGGCCTTTGCCTTCGTCGAAGCGCTTGGCGTCTCGAAGGAGAACGTGCTCTTTGCCGACTCCAACCCACTCCATTGCCGGGCCGCCGAGACCCGGGGCTACCGGGTGGTGTGGGGCAACGCGCTTCAGGAGCGCACGATCGGAAGGATGCGCCTGGAGCGCGCCTGGGCGGTAGTGGGCGTCACTCCAAACAACGAGGTCAATCACCACTTCGCCGGAGAGGCCATGGCCGGCTATGGCGTCCCGGCTAGCTACGCGGCCATCGGCCGGGGCAGCAGTGAGGTGGCAACCCGCATCGTCCAGAAGCAGAAGGGCCGTGTTCTCTTCGATGGACCCAAGGACGTCGAGCGCTGGAACGTCCGGTTCCGCCACGACGACGCCCAGGTCGTGGAACTCGAATACATGGCGCCCTCGGACGAGACAGCGCCGGAAGCGGCGGCCCGGGACAAGAACCCGGATCCCTATCTCATTTTGGCGATGAAGCGAGCGGGCCAGGTCGAGCCGATGTTCGAAGAGCGTCCGGTCGAAGAAGGCGACATCGCGCTGGTGGCCCTCTATGCGCCGGATCGAGCTCAGGCCCTCGAACAACTGGCCGCTCGAGGCTTCTGGCCGGCCATTGCTCGCGATGACGAAGGAAATACGAACAGTGGTTGAATCGTCACTTTTCGGGATTTGGAATCTCGGGAGAGTTGATCTAATCGTGTTCTTCTTGCCGAAACGAAAGGCACCGGTTGCCGGACAGGATCGTCGCCGAGGAACTTTCCCTGCTCGAGTGTGTGAACGACGCGCTCGCAAGTGCTCCTGTTCCGAAACCACCGTCGGAAACGAACCTGGTCGATGACCTCGAGCGCATCCGCGAGCAACTCGTCCGCGGCGAGATGGATTTCTTCGAACGATCGGCGCTGAATACCCGCTGGAACAATCAGAGCGCTGTCCTCGAGCAGCTGCGGAAATCCCGCAGCGCCCCTCAGGTCGACCCGGACTCCCCGTACTTTGCTCACATGCGGATTCGTGAGGGTGAGCGGGTGCGTGATCTCTTCCTGGGCCGGGCGACCCGCCTCGACCATGGCCTGCGCATCGTCGATTGGCGCCACGCACCGATCGCTCAGCTCTTCTATCGCTACCAACAGGGCGAGGAGTTCGAGGAAGAGATCACCGGGCGAATTCACGAGGGCTCGATCGAAGCCAGACGGGCGGTGACGATCCGGGAGAGCCGGCTCGAGCGCGTCGAGGCACCCGAGGGCACGTTCCGCGCCGACCCGAGCGAGCAGGACGGGTGGAAGATGACATCGCGAGAGGCTCCGAAGCTCGGTGGCGGCGAAGGCTCTGCGCTGCGAGTGAATGCCGTCGGTGACAGCGCTATGCGCCAGCTCGGGACCGACTCGGATGGAAGCAGCCGACGAGCCGACAAGCACCTGCCGGACATCGCAGCGCTGATCGATCCAGACCAGTTCGCACTGATCGCGCGCCCCTCCGCAGGGCCCGTGGTGATCCGAGGCGCCGCTGGCTCGGGCAAGACGACGGTGGCGCTCCACCGGATTGCCTACCTGGCCTACGAAGATCCACAGATCGACTCGGCGGCAACGCTCTTCGTCGTGTTCTCGTCGGGCCTGCGCGACTACGTGAGCCACGTCCTGCCCGCACTGGGTGTCGAGCGGGTACGGGTCAAGACATTTGGAGACTGGGCGGCGGAACATCGTCGGCGCCTATTCCCCGCGTTGCCGAATCGGCACAGGGAAGACACGCCTGCCCTCGCCCAGCGCTTGAAACTGCACTCTGCCCTGCTCGTCGCGCTGGATCGACACATTGCGAAAACGCCCGGCGAGGGTTCCGTCGAACAAGTGCTCGACGATTGGGTGAGCGTGCTGACGAATCGCGATCTCCTCTGGGATGTGTTCGCTGAACACGCTCCCGACGCGTTCAGCGAGCGCCAGCTGGCCGAGGCCACCGACTGGTGCCGGCGCCGGCATGAGGAGTGCCAGGGGTGGATCGAGGGCGACCGGGAAACCGCGGCAGAACTCGACCCGGAGGACGACGCACTGTTGCTGCGCTTGTGGCAGCTGCGTGTCGGACCTCTATCGGGGACGAATGGCCAGCCGCTCGAGTACCGGCACATCGCCATCGACGAGGTGCAGGATTTCTCGCCCCTCGAGGTGCAAGTGCTGATGGATTGCCTGGATGCTCAGCAGAGCCTCACCCTCGCCGGCGATACGCAGCAGCACGTCATGCAAGAGGCTGGCTTCACCTCTTGGAGTGACTTCTTCCGCCACCTGGGCATCGAAGGCACATCGGTCGAGACGCTGCAGGTGAGCTACCGCTCCTCCGACGAGATCGCGCGCTTTGGCCACAGCGTACTCGGCCCGCTACGAGAAGACGGCATCCCGCTGATCACGACCCGCAGCGGACCACCGGTCGAACTCTTCCACTACACGGATCACGGAGCGTGTATCGCCTCCCTCGCCGACGCCCTCTCCCGCCTGTCCGATACCGAGCCCCTGGCGTCGGTGGCACTTCTCACTCCGGGCGAAGAGATCTCCAAGCTCTACTTCGAGGGCCTCAACAATTGCGACGTCCCCCGCCTGCATCAGGTCGTTCGCCAGGATTTCAGCTTCGCTCCAGGAATCGAAATCACCGAGATCGAGCAGGTAAAGGGCCTCGAATACGATTACGTGGTCCTGATCGATGTCAGCGAAACCCAATTCCGCGACGACGCCAAAGCCCGCCGACTCCTGCACGTAGGCGCCACCCGCGCCGTCCACCAACTCTGGCTGACCAGCATCGGC
>JAAELW010000259.1 GCA_024226235.1 bacterium | reverse complement strand
TCTCAACAACCACTACTTCGGCAGCTCGGTCTTGGGGTGGAAGGCTTGCCAGGCGAACCAGTAGGCGAGGGTTCCGGGACGGCGAGGGGCGCGGGCTCCGGTTGGGCTGATGAGGGCTTCTTCGGTGATCTGCCAACGTTGGCCTTCGGCATCGAGCAGGCTCTGGTCGTCGGGGCCGAGCCGGAAGCCCGGGCCGGGGGTGGCATAGGCTCGGACGGCGCCACCGACGTCGTAGCGTACGGGGCGGGCCTGGGCGTTGAAGCCTTCGACATCGATGCGACCGCTCGTCGCGACGAGCACGAGTGGACGTCCGGCGAACTCGTCATTTGTCACGTTGGATTGGACGAGCTTTCCAAGATCCCATGCCTTGGCGTGACCGTCGTCGACGAGACCGAAGATGCGATCCTTGATTGCGAGCTCATCGCGATTCTGGAACACGGGGAAGAGTTTGTCTCGGGATGCGAAGTAGCCACCGTAGGGCTCGCCGGGTTCGTATGAACGATCGTGACCTGTATTCGGCGTGAGCACTGTCGTATCGGGGTTGCGTAGCTTCCAGTCTCCCCAACGGGTCACGACCGCAGGCAGCAATTCCAACTCTAGATCGTTCCGACCAACGAGCTCACCGAGCACGGGTCGCCCCGTGAGTTGGCTCCACAATGTCGTGGTGGATCTGTCGTACATCAGCTTGTTGCTGCGGTAGAGGAGCCCGCTGGTACCGAAACGCAGCGGCTCGTCGAGCCCTGCGACGCGTCCATCGTAGACGATTCCCGACCCACATAGCGTACAGTAGGCGAGAGTGAGGGGAATCCCTCCGAGCGTATCGTTCACGAGTTCGTGCCAGTCGAGAATGCGAAGCGGATAGGCTCGGCTGGCACCACCCACAGCGACACCAATGACTGGTTCAGCGGCCTTCATATGATCCGCATCAGCGGCCGGAACGTGTTCCGGGGTTTCGAGCGGAGGGATGCCATCGATCGGCACACCTCCCCAATCGATCTCCGCCACGCGAATCGCGGTGGGTGCATCGTTGGTCAGGATCTCCAAATAGCGCGGTTCGAGCGGTGAGAGCAGTCGACCCTTCCAGCCGGCGAAGCCGGGCGGCTCCGTGAGGTCGGTGCTGCTGAACCACTCTGCCCAGCCGAACCAATCGCCACCCAGCTCCTTGCCCGAAAGGCGCTCCAACGCGATGACCCGTTGGTTGTAGGCGACGCGTCCGGCAATCCCGAGCTGTCCGGCGCGCACCAGCTCGATCAACGGAGCGACGAAGCGCTGATCGCCGGCGGCTTCGATCTCCGCAAGCGCTTGCTCCTGAACGGCCTCCTGCTCGGAAACCAGCGCCTCCAGCAGCGCCGCCTCTCGGCCCGCCTCGACTGTCGGCGCGGGGGGCTCGGCGCAGGCCAACCAGCCTAGAGCGGCCAGGCCCAACCCCACCCGAGCGAGCGCACCGCAAAGCCTCGCCATTTTCAAACGGCGGCGGCAATCGTTTCGAAGGCCGTCACCACCTCGGGCGGCGCCTGCACGAGCTCGATCAGCACGCCCTCACCACCGATCGGCGAATCGGCACTGCCTTTCGGATGGATGAAGCAGACCTCGTGCCCCGACGCGCCACTGCGGATTCCGCCCGGCGCGAAGCGCATGCCCTTGCCCTCGAGCCACGCGACGGCAGCATGCAGATCATCGATCCAGAGGCCCACGTGGTTGAGCGCCGGCTCATGAACCTTGGGCCGCTTTTCCGGATCGAGGGGCTGCATCAGGTCCACCTCGACCTTCAATGGACCGCGTCCGCAGGCCGCCATGTCCTCATCGACATTCTCAGCCTCGCTCTGGAAATCGCCAGTCAACGTGAGGCCCAGGGTCTCGACCCAGAGCTTTCGCAGCGCCAGCTTGTCGAGGCCGCCGACGGCGATGTGATGGATGCCTAGAACATGAAAGGGACGGTCGGACACGGCTACCTCTGAAATCATGGAACAAGGAGCCCGGGATCATACGCGGCTCCGTGGGTGCGGGCGAGCACGACCAGCGAGAGCCGGCGAGCGGCCCCTTCCGGTACCTTCCAGTCCCTGATGACGTCTGATGCCCCGAAAGCCACGGTCTACTTCCATTCTCTGGGGTGCCCGAAGAACCTCCTCGATACAGAGGTGATGCTGGGAACCCTGGCGACCCAGGGCTACGCGCTGGCTGAGGAGCTGGAGACGGCCGACGTCGCGGTGATCAATACCTGCTCGTTCATCGAAAGCGCCCGGGAGGAATCGATCCAGGCCATCCTGGACGTGGCCGATCTGCGGGAGCAGGGAGCGCTCAGGGCGCTGGTCGTCGCGGGATGCCTGCCTCAACGTTTTGGGGCCGAGCTGGCCAAGGAGCTGCCAGAGGTCGACGCCTTCGTCGGCACCTCCCATTACCAGGACATTGGATCCATCCTGGACGATGCGCTGGCCGGGCGCGGCCGCGGGCTGTACGTCGAGCCCGGACACACCCATCTCTACGACCATCAGGCGCCCCGGTTGCTTTCGGGCCAGGGGCACTCGGCCTACATCAAGATCGCAGAGGGCTGCGACCGGGTGTGCGCGTTCTGTGCAATCCCTGGGATTCGCGGCCATTTCCAGAGCCGACAGCTGGCCTCTGTCATTGTGGAAGCCGAACAGCTGGCTGCGGCGGGCGTGCGCGAGATCAACCTCGTCGCCCAGGATTCGACCGCCTGGGGCAAGGACCTCCTTCCTATCGACGAAGGGGTCGGCCGGCCCCGGATCGCGGAGCTGTTGCGCGAGCTGGACCAGGTCGACGGGCTCGACTGGGTGCGGCTCCTCTACCTCTATCCGACCACCGTCGACGAGGCACTGCTCGAAGTCATGGCCAGCGGCCAGCGCGTGCTGCCCTACGTGGACATGCCGCTACAGCATGCCAGCGATCGTCTGCTTCAGCGGATGCGACGCGGCACCACTGCGGAGCGCCAGCGGCAGCTCGTCGAGCGAGTCCGCAGAGCGATTCCCGACGCGACCCTGCGCACCACCTACATCGTGGGCTTTCCCGGTGAGACCGATGCGGATTTCGAGGAACTGCTGGCCTGGGTCAGGGAAACGCGTTTCGACCGGGTCGGCGTGTTTCGATACTCGGATGAAGAAGGCACCACCGGCTTCGACCTGGAAGAGAAGGTGCCGCGAGAGCTGGCGCGAGAGCGCTACCAGGAGCTGACCCGTCTGTTGTCCGAGTTGATGGAGGAGACGGCGCGTGGCCAGATCGGCAGCGAGCAGACTGCGCTGGTCGAGGGCATGGGCCCGCGGGAGCTCAGCGTCGCACGACTCGCCAGCCAGGCACCGGAGGTCGACGGCGTGACCTTCCTGCGCAGCGACGATCAGCTCGAGGCTGGCCAGATGGTCCGTTGCCGCATCACCGGAGTACGCGACGCAGTGGACCTGGAAGCCGAGGTGGTGCAGCAGAAATAGTGACGTTGGCCTCGACCGTTCGGGGCTTCGTCCCGTTTGCAGCAACTCTGTCGCAGTGGGATAATCACCCCAGATATTGGCCAGGGCTGACCATCGACCGCAACGGGCACGATATTGGGTCGGATCTGCAGAGGAGAACAGATGCCCCCTCCGAGCCCACGCTCTTTCACCCGGCGCGGGACCGCAGTGCTGATGGGCAGCCTGGCCCTCCTCGCCCTCATCTCGGGTATCGGCGCCCGATGCGCCCCCGGCCCCACCCCAGCCGAGCCCCGCTACATCACGGACGACCAGGGCCGCGCGGTGATCCTCCACGGCATGAACGTGAGTGGCGACGCCAAATTCGATCCCGAGCGCATGCCGTGGGTCGGCCCCGATGACGTGGCGCGCCTCGCCAGGGATTGGGGCTTCAACTTCTCGCGCTTCCTGATCACTTGGGACGGTATCGAGCCCCAACGCGGCGTCTACGACGAAGCGTATCTCGACCGGGTCGAGGAGCGCCTCGATTGGCATCACGAGGCGGGTATCTTCGTCGTGCTCGACATGCACCAGGATGTGTATGGCCCGGTCGATTCCGACGGCCGCCAGATGAGCGGAAACGGCCATCCGGCCTGGTCCATGCTGACCGACGGTGAACCCTTTCCGCGGCTGCCCGGCAGTTGGTTCCTGAGCTACTTCACCGCGGCCGTCACCCGTGCATTCGACAATTTCTGGGACTACGAAGGCAGCACCGGCTGGGTCCAGCAGCACTATCTGGACACCTGGTTGCATGTGGTGGAGCGCTTCAAAGACCATCCGGCCGTGATCGGTTACGACCCGATGAACGAGCCCTGGCCCGGCTCCGGGCTGGCCCAGCCAGACGCGTTCTCCGCCGATGACTTCGACCAGGGCGTCTATCAGGAATTCCTGCAGCGCTTCATCGACATGGTGCGAAGCGTCGACCCGGACGGCTGGATCTTCTATGAGCCCCGCGCCTGGGGGCCCAACTCCGGCAGCCCTTCGCGAATCGGAATCCTCGACGACCCGCGTTCTGGCGAAGACCACCTGGTCTACTTCCCCCATCTCTACTCGCTCATCGTGGATACGAGCGGTGAGTACCCGAGCTTCGACGACACCGTCGAAACCTGGGCCGAATCCCGCGTCACCGAGATCGACGCCCAGCAGGCGCCGTTGATGATCGGCGAGTGGGGCACAGGGCAAGAGGTCGTGGGAGTCGATCGCTACCTGAATGACGTCGCGCGCATGGCCGATCGGGTGACCAGCGGCTGGGCCTATTGGGATCACAGTCCGGGCGGCTGGGGCATCCTGGATGCCAACAACAACGAGAAGCCACCGGCCGACATCCTGGCCCGCGCCTATCCGCGGCGGATCGCGGGCTACCCGAGGAAGATCGACTACGACCCGGGGACCCGCACGATGCTGCTGATCTTCGAGAGCCGGCCTGGCGTGACCGGCCCCACCGAGATCTACATCCCCCGGAGCCGGCACTTCCCCGATGGCTTCGACATGCGGGTGAGCGGGATCGATTGGGTTGCAGCCTGGGACGCCGATCGGGAGCTGATCACGCTGTGCGCTGCACCCCAAGCGACCGTGCGCGGAGTGGTCGTCACCCCGGCATCAGGCCCGACTCCGTTGATGCCTCCGGCTGGTGTGCTGGACACCTGCGGCGCGCCCTAGGAAGAATAGGCACGACCGAGCAGATACTTCTCGGTCGTGCCTTTCCTGCTCGCCTTTGGCTTGAGAATCCGCACGCTCTCAAATTGCGAACGCATTCGCTTTTGGAACGCCTGAGCCTCGGGACAGTCGAGAAGCTTCACCAGCAGGGTACCGCCATCAGAGAGGAGAGTCGGGATAGCCGCCTCGACAGCGTCGAGCAGAGCCTCTTCTCGTGCGCGATCGGTCGCCCGCACCCCGGTGAGCTTCGGTGCAGCATCGGAGAGCAGTACATCGGCCCGCCCGCCCAGCGGTTCGAGAATCCTTTCGAGAACAGAGGGTTCCGAGATATCCCCGGTAAATGCGAACACATTCGCAAGCTTCAGCGGCGGATCCATCTCGGCCAGATCGACCCCGACCACGCGACCCTTCGACCCGACGATCTGTGCCGCCACCTGCAGCCAGCCACCAGGCCAGCAGCCAAGGTCCGCCACCAGTTGCCCAGGCCGCAGCACGTGCTGGGCCTCCTGCAGCTCGAGCAACTTGTACGCCGCTCGCGATCGATACCCCTCGCGCTTGGCGCGCTGGTGATAACTGTCCTTCCGGTCGTAGCGCGCCATCACAAAGCTTCGGCCGTTAAGAGAGGGTCGTTAAGAGAGGGGCCGGTCCCATTTGTTAAGATGCGGATTCCC
>JAAELW010000258.1 GCA_024226235.1 bacterium | reverse complement strand
TGACTTCTCCCGGTCATCGTGGCTGAGGCTACGATCCACGAGGTGTCGTTCAAGCTCGCATTGATTCTCTCGATCGTTGCCGCCGTTGCAACTGCGACGTGCTGCGTGCTGGATGTACTTGGACGCAGCTTGGACGACTTCGAGATCAGCTTCCGCAGCGGGGCAAGGCGCAGCCTGCGGAAGCTGTATCGACGATCGATCACCGGATGCTTGCGGAACTTCCGCATCACGTGCCAGACGGGAAGCTGGCGAATGCAGTTCTGGATGAGCGCCGCTGCCGACCACGATCCACACGTTGCCGTCACATGGCCCGATATAGCTCGTGACCCGCCTTTGATATGTCCGGCGTATTCATGCTCCCGCCCTCCATCTGAGCGCCCGCGGAGTGGTCCTCGAAGGGCTTCATCCAGTCGAGTATGTACATGCGCTTGGAGATGCGCCACTCGCCGTCACGCTTCTCGAACTCATCCAGGTAGCGGCCGCCGAACATCAGGTTGATCTGGCTGCCAACCGATCCGGTCGTGATGCCGTAGGACTCCGCCTCGGCCCGAGCGCCTTCCACCTTGATCGAGGCACTGGACATCATATGAAAGCGCTTCGTGGCCTTTCGTTCATGCTCCATGACGAAGGGCACGTAAGCATCTGCACGACCGACGAAGAAGCCGAAGTCGATCGCAGCGTCCGGCCAGTAGCAGGAGGCCTGCCCCTCGTCGTCCAGCCAGTCCATCGTGCGGCCGATCCGTTGTATCACTTCATTGATCGCCTGCTTGTCGAGCAGTTCCTGCAGTTGCTTCTCCACTGTTCACTCTCCTCCATACGCTCGAGTTCTGCGGCTCGTGCGGCCAGTCTATCCCCCGAGTCCCATGACGAGCTTGCGCCCGTCCGCCATCCCCTCGACGCGTTTTCGCAATACGTCGATCCAGTCCGGATGCGTGAGGATCCAGAACTCCTGGGCCCGGATCGCGTGGACGACCAAGTCTGCGGCGGTCTCCGGAGGGAGCCCGTCCCCGACCATCTTGGAGGCAAAGGTGTGAAATCGCTGATTGGTCTCGGTCTCGGCTGCCGCATCCGGGCGGTTTCGCTCACTCTCGGTGATGCGCGTCGCGATGGCGCCAGGGCATAGGACCGAGGCGCCAATGGGGCTGCCTTCGGCGATCAGCTCGTACTGGAGCGTCTCGGTGAGCGCTACGACGCCGAACTTGGCCACGTTATAGGGCGCGATATCGGGCCCCGACTGCAGTCCCGAGCTCGAGGCGGTGTTGACGACATGCCCTTCGCCGGCTTCGCGAATCAAGGGCAGGAAGGTCTTCACTCCGTAGATCACGCTCCACAGGTCGACGCCGAGCACCCATTCCCAATCCGCGACACTCAGCTCCGCCACGCGGCCGGCGCGAACGACGCCCGCGTTGTTGTGCACGACGTTGACCTTCCCGAAGGCTTCGATCGTCCGGTTGGCCAGGTTCTGGATGGCGTCCAGCTGGCTCACATCCGTGGGCACGCCTAGCACCTCGTGGCCCTGGCCCCGCAGCGCCCCGACCGCAGCCTCGAGTGGCTCGCGCTCGATATCGGCCAGCACTACGCGCATTCCCTCTTGTGCGAATCGCGCCGCGGTCGCCAGCCCGATCCCGCTGGCCGCACCGGTTACCACGGCCACTCTCCCCCCCAATTCCTCCACCGATTGGCCCTCCCATGGATCCGAGATACGGGTGTTGACTCGACATGTATCTAACTGATATAGATCTGATTGATAGCACTTGCCGCACACAACATCGACCCAAGGTGCAGAGGTGATGGAGAGCCCGCCGTGCCCCCAAAAAGAAGACGTCGTCGCGGCTCGCGATATGCCCTGCTCGGTATGCTGAGCATGGGCTTGAAGACGGGCTATGCGATCAAGAAATACGTCGAAGGCAATCTCGGGCACTACTGGAGCGAGAGCTATGGGCAGATCTACCCTGTCCTGCGCCAGCTCGTGGACGAGGGGTTCGCGACCTGCACCGAAGAGAGGCGCACCGGCAAGCCCATGCGCAACCTCTATTCGATCACACCCTCTGGACGCAAGGAGTTGCGCGAGTGGCTCGCGATGCCCCCGGAGCCCCAGCCCCAGCGATCGGAGCTCCTGCTGAAGCTGAGCCTGGGCAATCGCGTCTCATCCGAGACGTGCCAGACGCTGATTCGCGACCACCGCCAACAGTGTGAGCAAGACCTCGCGTACTTGGACGACATCGAGTCCGCCCTGTGCGGCCCGGGCGCGAACCATCGGGATCAGCCCTATTGGCTGATGACCCTACGCCATGGTCGGGCAATCCGTAAGGCGGAGCTGGCCTGGTGCGGCGAGACGCTGGCGCACCTGCGTCAACTGGTCGCTCAAAAGAAACAATGAAGGAACAATGAAGGAAGGAGGTGTATCAGATGGCTGATCCTACGATCGACGAGATCGAAGATCTTCGCAAACGAGTGCTACGCATCGAGGCGATCGAGGCCTGCCGAGCTCGTTTCAACGAATACCTGTACTCCCTGGACGCTGGCCATCTCGAGGACCTGCTCGGCGTCTTCGCCGACGACGCGCGACTCGAGCTCCAGAACTTCCCCCCCGGCGCCGGCGGCAATCTCCTCTACACGGGACCCGACGAGATCCGGGGACTCTTCAAGGCCTTCGTGGGTGAGGGGGCGCGACATCATTCCGCGAACGTCTCGGTCGTCCCGAGCGAGG
>JAAELW010000257.1 GCA_024226235.1 bacterium | reverse complement strand
GCGAGATAGCGCTCGATCTTTTCCTGGTCCATTTGCACCGCGAAGCTCACAGCCGACTTCGCTCCTGGCAGCACGTACTCCAGGTCGGTGGAGGGTGGGCCGCCTGCCAGGGTTTCCGTTGTGCAGACCCCCACCTCACAGGCTCCAATCTCGGTCAGGAAGGTCTTTGCAAACTCAGTGAGCTTCGCCGGGTTCCGCTCATCTTCATGGATCGATACCGCTTTGATGAGCTCGGTGAGCTTCGTCGTATCGTGCATCGTGTGTCCTCTCCGCTGCATCCCTCCGGCTACACGAGGTGCGCGAGGTGAGATGGTGGATTTTCGGTAGCAACTGGGCCTCGGGTAGAGGGGATCCGTAGAACTGATGATATTATCAGAAATGATACATGGCTCAACTCAGTCAATTGACAGCAATGACGCCCGTCTACAGCCGAACATGATAGAATTGTCAGATCTGATATATCATCGATTCTGATAGAGGGTCAACCTCAAGGAATCGCGAGACCCAGGGCGATGCCGAAACTGAAGGACAGAAAGTCACCCCCTCCCAGGCGCGGGGCTCGAAGACGTGAACAGACGCGCGCCAAACTGATGGCAGCCGCCCATACAGTGATGGCGAGAAAGGGGTCGGACGCCGTCACCATCCAGGAGATCACCGAAGAAGCCGACGTCGGCTTCGGCTCTTTCTACAACCATTTCGAATCGAAGGCGGCCATCGTCGAGGCGATGATGGCGGAGGCTGCGGAGAGCTTCGGCAGTGCTCTCGATCGGATTGCCGATGTGGTGGATGATCCGGCAGAAGTATTGGCCGCCTCATTGCGATACGGCATGCAGCGAGTTGCCAATGATCCGGATTGGGGCTGGTTCATCGTCCGCACTGGTTTGTCGCGGTTCCACTTGCGGACGGGGTTGGGCGCGCGTCTGGCCCGGGATATTGGCCGCGGCGTGGAGGCCGGCCGCCTGCATGCTGAGGATCCCGAAGCCACGTTCTTCGCTGTAGCAGGAACGGTCCTCGCCCTGATGGCAGCCCGGATGGACGGCTCCCTCGAGCACGAAGCGCCCGAGCGTACGGCCATCTTGGCCCTGAATCTCCTGGGCATCCAGAATCCGGAGGCGTCGGAGATCGCCCATCGCCCGCTTCCCTCAATCGAACTGCGTATCCGTTAGTCGGCGCCAGGCGGGGTCAGAGTGTGACGGACCAATGTTGTGAAGACAAAGCGACGGAGCTTGTTGCGCTCCGTCTCCGGCAGGGGCGGGTCCTGGCCGTCGTGCTTGCGGTCAACCTCGCAATGTTCTGTATCGAGTTCGGGGCCGGCCTCCTGTCCAACTCCACCGCCCTTCTAGCAGACTCCCTGGACATGCTAGGTGACTCGTTCGTCTACGGGTTCAGCCTTCTCGTTCTTCATCGGAGCCTTGCTTGGCGGGCTCGCGCTGCCCTTGCCAAAGGCGTGATCATGGCTGTGTTCGGTATCGGTGTCCTTCTGGAGGCAGGTTTCAGGCTTCGTGCGGGGGTGCCTCCCCTGGCGCCCGCCATGTTGGTCGTTGGCACGCTCGCACTCATTGCAAATGCCTACTGTTTCTCGCTCCTGTGGCGACACCGGGCGGACGACATCAATCTTCGGTCCACGTGGCTATGCTCCAAGAACGATCTGATCGCCAACGGAGCGGTTCTCGTCGCTGCCGGCCTGGTCGCCTGGTTCGAGTCGCTGTGGCCAGACGTCATCGTCGGTATTGCCATCGCCATCCTGTTTCTGCGCACTGCTGTTCGTGTGCTTCGGGAGTCTCTTGTGGAGATCGGCCGGGCACGGGGAACCGCCATCGATGGCGCCGGTTGACCAGCGTCTGGAGGCGAACCGGCCTGTATGTGGGTGATACTGGGCTTCGGTAGGTTAGTGCCTGCGGGACGGTTGAAAGATGCGTTTCGTGGACTCGAAAGAAGGAGTAGTACCCATGCAACGTCTTTTCCTCTCGTTCATTCTTGCTGCGCTGATCGCATGTCCTGCAACTGGAAACGACACCGGACTGGCTCCCAGCATCAGCCCCGCGGAGCTTCAACAACGCCGCGATACCGGAGCCGCGCCGTTGGTCATCGATGTGCGTACGGCCGAGGAGTACGCGTCTGGCCATATCCAGGGCGCGATCAACATTCCCTTCGATCAGGTCGCGGGGCGGATCGACGAAGTCGATGCGCCCAATGGTGTCGCCCTCTATTGCATGGTGGGGCCACGCGCCCGAAAAGGGGAGGCGGCGCTTCGCGACGTGGGATACGACGAAGTCCTGCACATCGAAGGAGGGCTTGCGGCCTGGAAGGAGGCCGGGTTGCCCGTCGAGAGTTCGAAGTAGCCAGGACGCAGGTTGCCGTCGAGAGTTCGAAGTAGCCAGGACGTAGGTTGCCCTGCCGGTCGCTGCATTCCGGATTTGATACGGTCCATCTGGGATTCCTGAAAGAGACGGCGGTACTGGCCATGGCAGAGATCATCGATATCACGGATGACTCCTTCGAGAGTGAGGTCCTGAAGAGCAGGACACCGGTGCTGGTGGATTTCTGGGGCGATCACTGCCCTGCGTGTCGCCAGATCTCGCCCATTCTGCGGGAGCTTGCGGAGGAGCGGGCCGGCGACCTCAAGGTCGTGAAGATCCACGCGACGGAGAACGCCGCGACGAGTTCCCGTTTCGGAATTCGAGCGATGCCAACCGTTCTGCTTTTCTCGGGCGGTGCGGTGCGCGGGCAGCTGACGGGGGCCAGACCCAGGTCGGCATTCGAATCCCTTCTCGAAGCTGCGGGGTAGGTGTCGACCCGGGCCGATCGGATCTCAAAGAGGTTCTTGCCATTTCCCGTTCCGTAATCGTCACGAGGGGGGTCGCCTTCTTCGACCTCGTGGTCACCGCGGCTCTCGCTGTGCCGGCTGTTGCACAGGGCTTCCTAGCAGTTCTCTTCGAAGCCGATCTCGTAATCTGTGGCGCGACGCCCCGGCCAGTCCTTCCGCCGGTCGCTTGGATGTTCGTCAACATCGCCGGAGTCCTCGGCGTGCTCTGGGCGATCGTGCGGCTGCGCTGGCCTCTCGCGGTGCTTGCCCACACGGACGCGATCGCGCGCTGTTTCGTGGCGGCGTTGATCGTCTACTACGTCGTGTCATTTCCGGTTCCGCCGATCTTTCTCGTGTTCGTCGCAACGGAGTTGCTGGGTACTGGGCTTCAGGTCGGGTTCGTCCGAGCCGGCGCGAAGCCGGAAATGGGTGGTCATTGAATGAAGGTCGCTGCGATCGCAATCGGATCCCTGTTGGCGCTCTTCGGGCTCTCGACCTGGTGGGCTCTCGAGTCGAGTGGAGTGGCGATCGTCGAGACACGGGCTGCCGACAGCAGCCTTCGCTCCACCCACGTCTGGTATGCAGAGCCAGATGGAGAGATCTGGCTCGAAGCAGGCACTCCGACGAATCCCTGGTACCAGGACATCCTGGCCGAGCCGTCAATCACCTTCTCGGTAGATGGTCTCTCGCGACCGTACCTGGCTCATCCCATAGCTGGGCCCGGTGGCCATGAGAAGATTCGAGAGTTGTTCCGCAAGAAGTACGGTCTTCGCGACTGGTGGATTGCGCTGCTCTTTGCTCCCTCGGATTCCATCGCAGTTCGCCTGACGCCACAGTGAGCGGAGTAGTCATGCGACGCGTCGTCCGCATTGCGACTGGAGCCTGCATGCTGATCGCCATGCAGGGAATGGTCGGCTGTATGACGGCGCCGATTCCGTCTTCCATGGTCTGTCCGACGTTCGAGCGTCCGCCGCTTCCGCTCGATGCGATGCCCGGCGTCGGGTCTTGCGCTGGATCGTCCGCCGCGGCCGCATGGGTCGACGAGCTTCGCCGGTCGATCAGCAAAGAGTGGCACCCGCCCCGGGGTGCATCGGCGATGGGAGAGGTACAAGCAGTCTTCGTGTTGGCGCGGGACGGATCCGTACGCGACTCGTGCATCCAGTCCGGGCAAGACCGGGCCGCGGTGACCGCGGTCGTCGAAGCACTGCACGCCCATCGGCTCGAGCGTCCACCTCCGCCAGAAGCCGCTTGTCTGATCGGTATCCGGCTCCTGGCAAAGTTCAAGGTCACGCGGCGGTAACCGGGCACGATGCCCCTGAACAGCCTGGCTCGGGCTTCGGCCGCCTCAGGCGACTCTATGTGGCACCCGATTGGGGCCGCCACATCGGCCGATGTAGGAAGATCGCGTGTTATCCTGTCCGCGATCGAGTGCTCGCCAGGAGGAGTCGACGTGGTGGTCACGATCTTCCGTTCTCGGATCCGCCCCGAAAATGAAACCGAGTACCAGGTTCTTGCAGGCAAAATGCTGGAGCTGGCCAGATCGATGCCAGGGTTCGTGTCCTATCGGTTCTATTCTTCCGAGGATGGGGAGCGCTGCAGCATCGTGGAGTTCGAGTCCGATGAAGAGCTACAGGCCTGGCGGGACCATCCCCGGCATCGGGAAGCCCAGCGTCTCGGACGTGAGCGCTACTACACGGAGTACGCCGTCTGCGTGGCCGACCAGTTACGCACAAGCGCCTTTCAAAACTGAACTCCGGCCTCTTCCGGACCCGAAGGAGACCCGATGACCGAACTTTCCGAGATCGCACCCGCATTCGTGGAGATGGCCCATCAGATCGTTTGGTGCAGTGCCGCCACGGTCGATGCGCAGGGGAGGCCGCGCTCCCGGGTACTGCACCCGATCTGGGAGTGGGACGGGAAGGAGCTGGTGGGTTGGATCGGAACCGGCCCGACGCCTACCAAACGCGCCCATCTGGAAGCCAGCCCCCACATCTCCGCGAACTACTGGGCACCGACCCAGGACACCTGCGTCGCCGAATGCAGAGCGAGCTGGCACTTCGACGACGAGATGCGAACGCGCACCTGGAACCTGCTGAAGAACGCACCAGCACCCGTCGGATACGATCCTGCGATCATTCCGGGCTGGGATAGCCCGACCGACGATTCGTTCGCGGCGCTGCGCCTCGAGCCGTGGCGGCTCAAGGTCTTTCCGGGGACGGTGCTCATTGGCCAGGGTGGAGACGTCCTGGACTGGCGCGAGGGCTGAGCTCGGAGAACGCATTGAAGTCGTCTCGTCGGGGTATCGTGGTGGCGATCCGCGTGTGCCCCCGAGCTATCTTCAGGGTCCAATGAAACGCACACGGATCTTCTTGTTCCTGGTGTTGGTAATCGGCTCGGTGGGCTGCGATCACGCGACCAAGCAGATCGCCCATGATGCCCTTTCCGGTACGGCACCGATTTCGCTGGCGGGCGATCTCCTGCGCTTCGAGCTGGCCGCGAACACGGGTGCCTTCATGAGCATGGGGGCCGAGCTTCCACCAACTGTGCGAAGCGTGCTGTTGATAGGAGGTGTTCCGCTGCTCCTCGCACTGGTCTGCACCGCAGCATTTCGCATGGGCCCGGGCATGCTCGTCGCGTTGGCGGGGCTGGCCTTGATCACCGGAGGAGGCCTTGCGAACTGGCTCGATCGCGTCCTCCACGGCGGTGCCGTGACGGATTTCGTCAGCCTCGGCATACCCGGGCTGCGTACGGGTATCTTCAATCTGGCGGATGTCGCGATCATCGCGGGGTTCCTGCTCTATGCGTTCTCGAGCCGGAACAGCGACGAAGGCTCTGATCGGTGCCCGACATGATGCGTGTTCAGCTCACAGATGAGCGACGCACAGCACTCATCGAAGCGGTGCAGGCCTTCTTCGCCGAGCGTTTCGATGAAGACCTGGGAGAGCTCAGGGCAGGACTGATCCTGGACTTCTTCGTCGAGCGGCTTGGGCCTCCGGTCTACAACCAGGCGATTCATGATGCACACAGCTTCATCCAGGAGAAACTCGTCGATCTTGAAGGGGAGTTCTACGAGCCGGACGAGACCCGATGAGGCCGGCGGCATGAGCGAGAAGACATGGGTCACACACGAAGGGGGGTGCCATTGCGGTCGCGTTCGCTTCGAGGTGGAGGCCCCGGCCGACCTCGAGCTTCTCGAATGCAACTGCTCGATCTGCAGCCGCGTCGGGTATCTCCACCTGATCGTCGCCCGGTCGGAATTCCGGCTGCTCTCCGGAGAGGAGGCCTTGACCCACTACCACTTCAACACCGGTACGGCTCAGCACTTCTTCTGCTCGGTGTGCGGAGTGAAGTCCTTCTATGTCCCCCGATCTCATCCGAGCGGTTACAGTGTGAATGCGCGCTGCCTCGACCCCGTGACGATCGAGAGTCGGAAGCTCACGCAATTCGATGGGAGCGACTGGGAGGCTCACATCGAGACTCTCCCTTCGCTCGACCCGTAGAAGGAACCCGTGCCGAAAGAGAATTCCGAACAGCTGCACGAACCCGTCGTGGCCGAGCCGAGCCGGGTTGGGCCACGCAATTGCGGTCGGGAGCAGTGATCTAGTGGTATTCGGGCCGATTGTTGTAGGCAGCTTGGCGGTGGCTGCGCTCTTGGTATGCCAGTATCGGGACTATCGTCCCGGGATCATCGTCGCGAAGCTGACGGCTGCTTCTTCGTTCGTATGGGCAGCTGTCGCCTGGGGCGCGATGGACAACCCTTATGGACAGATCATCCTGTTGGGCTTGGTACTCTGCTGGCTCGGCGATGCACTTCTGCTGCCACCCGGTCAATCACTTTGGTTCCAGCTGGGCATTGGTGCGTTCCTGTCCGGTCATCTGGCCTATGCCGTGGCGTTCTTGCAGGGCCCGCTCTCGTTGCCCGGGCTCGGCATAGCGGCGCTTGGGCTGGCCGTGTTCACGTTTCTGGTTCTTCGCTGGCTGGCTCCGTACGTACCGCCAGACTTCAAGCTTCCGGTCACTGCCTACATGTGCGTCATCTCGGTGATGGTCGTGCTGGCAATCGGGTCCTCGGTAGCGACGGGACGCCCAGCCGCAGCCATCGGTGCGGTGGCTTTTGCGCTCTCGGATGTTTCCGTTGCCCGGGATCGCTTCGTTGCACCGGGCTTCGGAAATGGAGTGTGGGGGCTGCCACTCTACTTTGCCTCGCAGTTCGTGCTTGCATCGACGGTGGCGGTATAGGCAGGGTCAGGTTTCTTCTCCCGGATCAAGGTGTTCTTGCTCATGTTCGAGCAGCCACTGTTTCCTCTCCCGTCCTCCAAGGTAGCCCCCGAGAGAGCCGTCGGTACGGACGACCCTGTGGCACGGGACGAGCACCGGTGTTGGATTGGCGGCACAAGCGCGCCCGACAGCCCGTGCGGCACCCGGCATGCCGAGTGCCTGCGCCAACTCCCGGTAGCTACGTGTCTCTCCTGCCGGAATCTTGCCCAGCATATTCCATACGCAGTGCTGGAAACGGCTGCCACGGATATCGAGCGGTAGGGGTTGTTCGGGAGCACGTCCCGCGATCGTGCACTGCAGCGACCGCATCAAGGGTCGAAGCTCGCGCCTGGCCGAGATGATCTTCTCGCGTGGGTATCCCCGCTTCAGCTGCTCCAGGAGTTCGACCTGCGTCCGGCCGAAGCGAATCAGGCAGACGCCCCGGGTGGAAGCGGCGAGCAGGAGCAAACCGAGGTCCGAGTCTTCGATCGCATAGCGAAGTGAGGCATCCATCCCTTCAAGATGCGGTTTTGATCGCAGGATGACTGGCGGATTCCGGCCCCTTCGTTCCACGCCTCCTGGAGGGTCGGCTTCGTGCCCGTGCTGGGGCCCAATCGAGACTGGATCGAGGGTGCTTGACTGGCACCGGAACTGGCACCATAGCGGGGTGCTTGACGGGCGCCGGATCGGGCACCATGTTTGGACGTTCGCGCACGCCCGGAGGGAGCTAGGCATGGGATTCCTGATTCGGATGGCGATCACGGCCTTCGGCCTGTGGCTGGCGGCGCGGGTGGTTCCCGGCATCCAGATCGCGCCCGACGCGACCCTCGTGCTGGCAGCCCTGCTGCTGGGTTTCGTGAATGCGTTCGTCCGGCCGATCGCAATCTTCCTGACCTTCCCGATCACCCTCGTGACCCTCGGCCTGTTCCTTTGGGTGGTGAATGCGGGCATGCTCGGGCTGGTCGCGTGGATGCTTCGGGATTTCGAGGTCGCAGGCCTCGGCGCGGCCATGATCGGTTCGCTGATCATCAGTTTGACGAGCTGGGTCGGTTCCTCGTTCATCGGATCGAATGGGCGCTACGAGGTGATGGTCACTCGGCGTGGCTGATGCACACATCGAATCGCTGAACCTCGGTGGCGTCGAGAGCGTTCGCTTCGCCGACGGAGGCGAGATCCAGAGCGCCATTCGCAAGCGCCCCCAGACAGGTGTCGTGAACCTGACGATGGCGGGCTTGCCCGGCGACGAGGTGAACCACCACGCCCACGGTGGCCCGAACCGCGCGCTGCACGTGTATCCGATCGAGCACTACGCGACATTCGAGGAGGCCGCAGGCCATCCGTTTCCTGTCCCCTGCTTCGGAGAGAATTTCACTCTTCGCGGCTTGACCGAGGCGCACGTCAGGGTGGGTGACATCTGGCAGGTCGGTACGGCACGGCTCCAGGTGACGATGCCGACTGAGCGTTGTGCGCACCCGGGGCGGTTGGCCGGGGAGCCGCGCATCATGAAGCGGATCGTCCGCGATGCACTCTGCGGTTGGTATCTGCGGGTACTCGAGCCCGGCGAGCTTCAGGCTGGAGATGAGGTCACGCGGGTCGATGTCGGGCCGGGCGAGGTGACGCTGGTCGACCTTCATGTCTGGATGCGCGATCAGGCCGAAGATCCGACCACGATGCAACGAGTGCTGGCGATGGACGCATTGGCGCCGGAGTGGAAGGAGCGGATGAGCGTTCTTCACGAACGCCGTCGGCGAACCTAGGAGCCCGAGAACCGAAGATGGAAGCCGAAGCCGCAACCTGGGCCTTGTTCGCTCTGTCTGCCGTCCTCGTGGCGGTGGGCCTGGCTGGAATGATGTTGCCGGTGATTCCAGGTGCACCGGTATTGCTCGCGGGCCTGGTCGTCGCGGCCTGGGCCGAGGATTTCGTCTATGTGGGCTACGGAACCCTGGCCGTGCTCGGCCTTCTGGTCCTTCTGACGTACGCGGTCGATTTTGCTGCGGGTGTCTTCGGGGCGCGACGCTTCGGTGCCACGCGGCGAGGAATGGTGGGCGCCGCACTTGGCGCATTGGTCGGGCTCTTCTTCGGAATTCCGGGCGTCCTGCTCGGGCCGTTCGCCGGCGCCGTGCTCGGCGAACTCTCGGGCCAGCGCGGTCTGGACGAGGCCGGACGAGCGGGAATGGGTGCCTCATTCGGGCTCATCCTGGGGGCGGCGGCCAAGCTGGCACTGGCGTTCTCGATGCTCGGTCTGTTCGCGGCCGTTCGGCTCCTGGGCGCGTTGTAGATCGGAGGCACCACAGGAGTGTTAAGCTCCTGGGATGTCGAGTTCCACTCTTCGGCGCTTCCTCCGCTCCTGGCATTGGATCTGGGTGGTGGCTGGAAGCTCGATCCTCGGTCTGTCGCTATGGCTCAGGGATGCCCGCCCGATGCTGGTCGCATTCTGGTGGATGGGCTTCGTCCTACTCGGCTTGATCATGCTGGCCGGGATCGTCGGAGCGTTCGTGATGATGGTGGTGGGTATTCGACAGAACCTGGCTGCGCGGAAGAAGAGGAAGAAGGCAGGGACGGCTTGACCCCACCTGCTAGGCCTCGTCAGCCAGGATCACTGTCCAGCCCGCTCCGAAGCGATTCATGACGCGGCGACAAGCATCCTCCCGATCGCTCGCCTGGACGTACAGCTTGCGGGTTCGAGGGCCACCTTCCTGGCGCACGCGCATCAAGAATGTCCTGTCGAATGCGCCGGGCTTTCCGCGGCTGGCTGGTTTTGCGCTGGGCTTCGAGCGGGTATCCGTGGCCGCAGCCGCACTCGTCAAGAATTGGAAGTAGGATGAGGGAGCGTTGCGGATCGAGACGCCCATTCCGCCCTTGGCGATCGTGCGTAGATGAGAGGCGACTGTCCGGCGCCACACGACCTGGCCATCGATCGCGATGGGTTCAGGAGTGTCGGCCGGGCTCAGGCGGATCGTGACTTCGTCGCCAGGCCGTGCGGTCGCGCCTGTCTGTATGAACAAGCCCGCCTGGGACACGTTCAGCACGATGGCCGCGGTCGAGGCTCCAGATACGGTCACCCGGCAGGGCACCCGCTTCCTGAACCTCGGATAGCGCTGGGCTTCGATCCCCATCCTCTACCTCCCAATAGGGTATTCGGAGGGCATGGGTCCGGCCTTGAGCCGGTCAACCGGGGCGCCGAGGCAGGCGCCTCCTGGCGCTGGCCGCCCAGGGCGGGCAATGCCATGCTGCCTGCATGACGCGATTACTCTGCACCCTCATCCTGGTGTTCGCCGTCGCCCTGACGGCCTGCGGGCTCCTGGCCCCCGGGGCGGACCGGGTCGCTGAGGACTTCTGGAAAGCTCTCGCAGACGGGGAGATCCAGGAGGCGAAGGCGTTGTCGACCGAGACGGATCTTCGCCGCCTGGTACGGCTGGCAGAGCGTCACGAGATCGAGAACGTGGAGGTCGGCTCCACGATCAGCCGCGATGGTGCGGCCGAAGTGGAGACGACCCTCGAACGCGAGTCGGGTGCGACGGTGGTCTTTCGCACCCAATTGAAACGCTACGACGACGGTTGGCGGGTGGATGCAGTAGCCACCAGCCGGGTGTTGCGGCAGGCGATCGTCGAGGATTCCATGGCCGAACTGCGCGACGCATTCAGCGACGGCGCGGGGGCGATCGGGGAAGCTGTGGAGCAGGGGCTCGAGGAGGCCGCCGCTGCGGTCCGCGAGGCCCTTGCAGAGAGCGAAGGGGCGGACGGCCCTTCCACTCCCTAGCCGACGCTCATGCCGACCGTCTTCACCCATGTCCTGGTCGGCGGGCTCCTTGCAGGGCCGATACGCGCGGAGGTGTCGCGTGCGCGTCTGGTCGGGCTTTTGATCGTACTCTCGGTGTTGCCCGATATCGACGTCGTCGGATTCATGCTCGGGATTCCATACGGCCATCCTCTGGGCCATCGGGGTCTCACCCACTCGCTGGCCTTCGGGTTGGCCCTGGCGCCACTGGCCACGAGCCTCGTCTTTCCGCGCCTGCCTCGTTTCAGCTCCGGCTGGTGGCGGGTGACTGTGGCAGCGGCACTGGCCTGCATCTCTCATGGGGTTCTCGATGCCATCACGGACGGTGGCCGGGGCGTGGGATTCTTCATCCCCTTCGATGAAGTGCGAGTCTTCTTCCCCTGGCGTCCATTGAGAGTGTCACCCATCGGTGTAGGCTCCTTCCTGAACCGTGCCGCGCCGGTCCTGTGGAGTGAGCTGCTGTGGGTCTGGCTTCCCGCGTTGGCGTTGGCGGGGGCGTGGCAGATCCGTCGGAACCGTCGCGTCGGCTGATCATCCAATCGCAGCCTGGGTTTCCGTTCACGGAACCCCGGAGTTGACCGCTACTTCGTCAACTCGCGGCGGGCCCTTGCAGCATCTCGTTTGGCCTGGTGATGGCGGCGTGATTCCTCGCGGTAGATCCATCTTCGCAGTCCGGACTGCTCCTCCGGGCTCACATCGATGAACTCGAAGCCCAAGATATGTCCTCTTCCACTGGGCCGTGCCCGTACGACTCGAGCATCGAGGTGAAAGGCCTCCCTGCCCGGAAGCCTGAAGGTGCACAAGACATCGTCGCCCGAAGCGAGTTCCGCTTTTCCCCGCGCCGCGGCTCCTCCAGCACTGATGTCGACCATCGCCAGCTTGTAGGTCTTGGCGGGTTCGTTGCCCTCACCTGAACGTTGGACTTTGAGTTGGATGCCGTGGGTGTTGAGGCGAACCTGAGCCCTGCGCTGTTGTCGCCGCCATTCACCGATCCGGCGCAATGCAAGTGTTTCGGGCGGAATGAACTCGACGCGGGCAGGTGCATGGTACTGAGCATCGCCTGGCACCACGTACACCATGCGCACTGTATCGCCCGGCTCTCCAGGTTCATCGACACCACTGATCCAGATCAAGCCGTCGCTGACGCGGACCACAATGGACGAAATCGGCGCTCCTCCGGACTCTCCAACGAGAAGCAATCGACTCCCGGTCGACAGTGTCGGCAACGCAGTACTCACGAAGATTGGTTCGGCGGTCGAAGCGCCGAAGTTGATCGGGTGATCCGTGCAAAGAGGGATCCTGGGAATTGCCGAGGGTGAAACACACCGCGCGGCAGCTTCATTCACAGACCCGTTTCGATCTGCAATGCCAGATCTTGCGATCTGGGAGATGCCGGCCTTCCTGGGCCACATCAGGTAGATGGAGCGGGCATCGTTCTTGCGTTCGTTCTGCGCACTCGCGTGTGCGGTCAAGCCGACATCCGTGCAATCGATCGGATTGATTGGCAGGAGGGAACGTGCGTCAAATACTTCTCACCGGTGGAACCGGCTCATTCGGCCACGAGTTCGTACGCAGAATGCTCGCGGCGGAAGACGACTGCATGATCCGGATCTACAGCCGGGACGAGCTGAAACAGGTCGAGATGCTTCGGCGTTTTGGTAACGATGAGCGCCTGCGTTTCCTGATCGGTGACATCCGGGATCGAGTCAGACTTCGCCGGGCCATGAGTGGTGTGGATGCAGTCGTTCACGCTGCGGCGATGAAGCAAGTACCCGTATGTGAGTACAACCCGGCGGAGGCGGTCAAGACGAACGTCATCGGTGGAATGAACATCCTCGAGTGCAGCCTGGATGCCGGTGTACCCAAAGCGATCGCGCTTTCTACGGATAAAGCCGTCAATCCGGTCAACATCTATGGCGCCACGAAGCTTTGCATGGAGAAGCTCTTCATTCACGGTAATGCCTATGCAGGAGGCACGGACACCCAGTTTGCCGTCGTGCGCTACGGCAATGTCGTAGGCAGCCGGGGGAGTGTCATCCCGCTCTTCCTCGAGCAGGCTGAAACCGGCGTGATGACTCTCACGGATCTGCGCATGACCCGCTTTTGGATCTCTCTCGAACAGGCCGTCGATCTGGTGCTCCAGGCCCTCTCGGAAATGCAGGGTGAGGAGATCTTCGTACCCAAGATCCCGAGCATGCGGATTCTCGATCTCGCGAAGGCGATCAGTCCCAATGCGATGATCAAGGAGATCGGGATCCGACCCGGTGAGAAACTGCACGAGGTGCTGCTTACCGAAGATGAGGCTCGCAACTCCCGGGAGTTCGATACCCATTTCGTGATCGGCGGGGATTCGCAGGGTGGGCGTCAAGTGCGCGAGGGTCTGATCTACTCCAGCGATCAGAACTCCTTGTGGCTCACGGTCGATCGCCTCTCCGAATTGATCCAGACCTGGAAAGCGGATCGTGGCTGAGGTCGGAGCTCGGCCGGACCTACCCTACACCCGTCACACGCTTACGGAGGATGATCTTCGGGCGGTGCGTGTAGCGCTCCAGAGTGGGTGCATCGCCCAGGGTCCGATTGCGCGAGGATTCGAGACACAGGTCGCTCGTCTGGCCGGGGCGCGCCATGCAACAGCGACTTCCAGTGGGACCACCGCTCTCGAGATGGCTCTTGCCGCGTTGGGTGTGGGCCCGGGGGATCAAGTCGTCGTTCCGACCCTGACGTTCGTGGCCACTGCCAATGCGGTGCGGTCCCGTGGAGCGGAGCCGGTCTTTGCCGACGTGGACCCCGTCACTCTCAATCTGTCCCCCGAGACTCTGGCACCGTGCGTGACCGACCGAACCGTCGGTGCGATACCGGTCCACTTTGCCGGCCACCCGGCGGACGTGCCCGGCTTGCGGAAGGTGTTGGGAGAGGAAAGGTTCCTGCTCGAAGACGCGGCCCACGCTCTCGGCGCGCAGTTGGGCGATCGGCCGGTCGGTGCATTGGGCGATGCGGCCTGCTTCTCGTTCCACCCGGCCAAACTCGTCTCCACCGGCGAGGGAGGCGCGATGACGACGGATTCAGAATTCCTGGATGAGCGTGCGCGGATGTTTCGAGAGCATGGTCTAGTGCGGAATTCTGCGAATTTCGAAGGCCTGGGTTTCCCCGAAGAAGTGGAAGCGGATGCGCTCGGGCCCTGGGTCTACGAGCTGCAGAGCTGTGGCTCCAATCACCGGTTGTCCGAGCTCCAAGCCGCTCTCGGTTGCAGCCAGCTCGCGCGGGCCCACGAACTGCTCGCGCGGCGTCGTGTCCTTGCAGAGGCATACCACGATGCGCTGGCCTCACTCGATGCGATTGCTTGTCCTCGGGAGCGCCCCGGTGCTCGCTCGGCCTGGCATCTGTATCCCATCCGGGTTCGACCCGGAGGCATCGGTCGAGGCAGATTGTATCGTCACTTGCGAGACGCCGGGATCGGAGTCCAGGTTCACTACATCCCGGTCCATCTCCAACCCTACTACCGAAACAATTTCGGAACTGCCTACGGTGATTGCCCGGTAGCCGAGCAGGCCTATCTGGAGCTGCTCTCGTTGCCTCTATTCCCGGACATGGGAGAAGAGGACACCTATCGGGTGGTCGACGAACTCCGCAGCGCGCTGGGAGCGAAGAAGGAATGAGCGCCGCGATGCCGAACCTCTTTCAGCGAGCTCTGCGCACCAATCTGGCGCGCATTCAAGGCCGTCAACCCGTATTGGCCCAGGCGATCCTGGATGCCGATCAGGGTGGCGTCGAAGTCGTCGATGGTCCCAAGGGTGTTCACACCGTTTCCGACCAGGGAACACTTCTGGCTTCGGCCTACGATCCGGCCCGCGAAGGGGCACGGCTGGCTGCCGACATGGCCGACGCACCGATTGACTTGCTGGTCGCCGTGGGTTTCGGGCTGGGTCACCATCTCGAGGCATTCCGATCGCGCAACCCCTGTCCGATCATCATCTATGAGCCGAGACTCGCTCGATTACGGGCAGCCCTTTCTGCGCGTTCCGACCTGCGGCTGCTCGACGAAACCGATGTCCAGTTGGCAGACGATCCCGATGATCTTCGAAATCTGATCGCTGCCTGCTACGCGCCGGGCATGCGTATCAAGGTCTTTCCGCACCCTTCGCTTCTTCGCCTGTCTCCGAACTCTGTTCGAGAAGCGGTCGATAGGGTCGCCCGGGTCAAGGACTCGATCGACCTCGTGTCAAATACCCGGCGTTTGAAGATGGAGTATTGGGCTCACGGTACGATCGCCAATGCTCGCCACCTGATCGGCAACCCGAGCATTACGAGCCTGGCGGGAAAATTCGCTGGGGCACCCGCTGTCATCTGCGCGGCAGGTCCCTCCCTCGACCAGCAGCTTTCGAAACTCGCTGCTGCTCGGGAACGGCTGGTGGTCATCGCGATCGGCCAGAGCTTCCGAAGTCTGCGCAATGCCGGTATCGATCCCGACTTCGTGCACGTGGTCGAAAGCCAGGACGTCTCGAGCCAGCTCAAGAAGGCGGGTGACGTCGGAAATGTCCACCTGATCCTACCGCCCCAAGCCCATCCTTCGCTCTTCGCACTGCCCGTGAAGCAGCATTGGATCTCGTTTCAATCGACGAATCCATTCGGCTGTTGGATCGCGCACCAGATCGGGGAACAGGAATTCCTGCCATCTGCGGGAACCGTCACTCAGTGCGGCTTGCACATCGCCCGGCTGTTTGGCTGCGATCCCATCGCATTGATCGGTCAAGACCTGGCATTCACGGGCGGACGGATGTATGCGGCCGAGTCTGCCTATCACGAGGTCGGTTTTCGC
>JAAELW010000256.1 GCA_024226235.1 bacterium | reverse complement strand
CGATGGAGAGGTGCCAGGGCAGGAGCGCTTGTGGAGATTTCTCGCAGGGATACGCCCTTCGGCACTACGTACAACCCCCACTCAGACGCCAGCCGAGGTGGGGCGCCGGGCAGTGTGCGGATTGTTCGGCCGCACCACCCGCTCGTCGGTGAGCGTCTGACCGTCGAGAGCGCGGGTAAGAAGAGGGTGATCGTTCGGCTTGCTGATGGCTCGAGGATCGCCGTTCCCCGGGAGTGGACGGACGCGGACGGCGGACAAGTCCAGCCGTCTGGAGTTCCGGTCGTGTGCACGTCCGAGAATCTCCGAGACCTCTGCGGCGTCGTGGATGGGATCAAGAAACGGGCGCTCGACGGCGCGGCATGAAACCGTGTACCAGAAGCGCACCGGCGCCGCACTTCGTTTCTGGCGCCGGCCAGGCCTGGGAAGGGCACGGAGGGCTCATGGGTGGACTAGGAAGGAAGAAGTACCAGCGGACCTGCGAATTTTGCGGGGACTCGTTCCGCGCCAGCAGGCGCCACGCCAGATTCTGTTCCGCACGCTGTCGCGCCTCGTCGAGTCGACAGTGTCGAGCAATGCGGGCTCCTCCACCCGCTTTCGTGCGATTCATTGTCGGCAGGAGCGAGGCACTCCGCCTCCTGGCCCTGGTCGACGCCGCGTATGGCGAGGCCGAGGCGTGCGACGCCGACGCCCTGGCCGTTCTCGGCATTCGCCTGGAGAAGGCCATTGACCACTGAAACGCGCAGTGCGGAGGCGAGGGGTGTGGGTGCGAGGAGGCAGGGGGAGCTGCCAATGTGGCGGGGCCTGACTGCCCCTGACGGAGTCTGGGAGCAGATGCCGGAGAGCACGTGCGAAGAAACGGTGGGTCTTCTTGCTGACCTGGCGCTCTGTGCAGCGCGGCGGCCGGAGGCAGGGCAAGAGCGAGGGAAGAGCGGATGAATGTCGACCCGAAAGTACGTAGTGGGCACCTCGATCGCGCGGCGTACGTGTATGTGCGCCAGTCTTCCCCCGGCCAGGTCGAGCGGCACCAGGAGAGCGGGCGGCGTCAATACGCGCGGGTCGAGTGGGCCGTTGAGACTGGCTGGCCGCGAGACCAAGTTGTCGTCGTCGATGAAGACCAGGGCCAGTCGGGAGTCCTCCCGAGCTCGCGAACTGGCTTCGCTCGCCTGATGGCGGCGGTGGGTCGTGGAGAGGTGGGCGTAGTCGTCAGCCTGGAATCCGCTCGACTTGCCCGCAACGGTCCAGACTGGGCCCAGCTGATCTTCCTCTGTCGGTGGACCGACACGCTGTTGGCCGATGAGCACCAAGTCTACGACGTGACTTCGAATGTCGATCGCATGGTACTGGGGATCCGCGGCCAGATCGATCAGATCGAGCGGGACAACTCGGTGCACAGAATGGTCGAGGCTCGGTGGAACAAGGCGCGTCGAGGAGAGCTGCTGACGATTCCACCGGCTGGCTATGAGATCGACGATGCGGGCGAACTGGTGCAGAGCAGCGACGAGGCCGTTGCCGAGGCCATCCGGAAGGTCTTCGTGAAGTTCGACGAGCTTGGCAGCGGGCGGCAAGTCTGGCTGTGGTGGAGAGATGAAGGGCTGAAGTACCCTGTGCGGCGGCCTGATCTGCGTTCGCACCCGGTGGAGTGGAAGGACCCCACGTACCAACGGGTGATGGCGACATTGCGCAATCCGACGTACACGGGTGCGTACGTGTTTGGTCGCACGGAGACCGTGCGGGAGCTGGACCCGAAGGACCCTGGTCGGCTGCGCGTTCGGCGGAAGGCGCGGGAGGAGTGGCCAGTGGTGATACAGGGCCACCACTTCGCGTACATTTCGTGGGAGCAGTTCGTGAGCAATCGAGATCGGTTTCGCTCGAACCAGCAAAGCCACGGGGGAGGCGTGGGTAGAGGTCCGGCCCGCGAAGGTTCGGGCTTGCTGCAGGGGCTGGTCCGTTGTGGGTCATGCAGCCGGCGAATGTACATGAGCTACGGCGGGAACGCGGGCACCGCCAAGGGGAGGACTCCGCAGTACCGCTGCTGCCTCGCCCGCCTGCGCTACGGTGGTACCGACTGCCAGCTCGTAGGAAGTCGACGCATCGACGCTGCCGTGGTGGGAGCCTTCCTGGACGCGGTTCAGCCGGCGAGTCTGGCCATCGCGCTGCGGGCAGAAGAGCGGGCGCGGCAGCAGGGCGAAGACGTGGCTCGGGCGTGGGGGCTACAGATAGAGCAGGCGGAGTATGAAGCCGAACGTGCGAGGCGCCAGTACGACGCCGTGGAGCCAGAGAACCGATTGGTGGCACGTACCCTGGAGCGTCGCTGGAACGAGCGGTTGACCCAGGCACAGGACCTCCGGGCACAGGCAACGGCAGCACGCGAGCAGCACTCGCCGTGCACCGAGGAGGAGCGTCACCGCTTGGCGGCCCTTGCCGCGGACATCGAGACCATCTGGGACGCGCCCACCACCACGGACCGCGACCGCAAGAGGCTGCTGCGCTGCCTGATCGACGAGGTGCAGATTCGCACCGAAAACGAGAGATACGACTTGCGGATCATCTGGAAGGGAGGGGCAGTGACCGAGCGCGCGGTCCGGAGGTTCCCGAAGGGTGGCGGACACGCTACATCCGAGGACACCATCGAACTGGTCAGGAAGCTCGCCGTCGAGTTCGACGACACCCAGATCGCGCGAATCCTCAACAAGCAGGGACGCCGAACCGGGCAGGGCAACGCGTTTACCAAGGTGCGAGTGACCTCACTGCGAGGAAGCCACAAGATCCCTGCGCCAGCAAAGCCGACACCAACGGACCCAATAGAAGGCCCCTTCACGGCGGATGAGGCCGCAGACCAGCTGGGCGTATGTGGCAGCACGGTCCACCGCTGGCTGCGCGATGGCCTCCTGCCGGGGAAGCAGATGACACCAGGTGCGCCATGGCGGATCCGGCTCACGGAGGAAGTTCGACAACGGCTGCGTAGTGGGGAGGCGCCTGCGAGCTGGGTGGGTCTGGCGGAGGCCGCGCGGTGGCTGGGAGTGTCGACGTCCCAGGCTGCCTATTGGGTCAAGACGGGTAAGCTACCAGCAGTACGCACGACCATCGGCAAGCGTCGGTGTTGGCGAATCGATGTTTCGTCCACAACTCTGGGGCGTCAAGCCGACATGTTTGAGCAAATGAGCAACGACAAAACCTGAGGAACTCAGTATGGATGAGCACATGGTTTCGGCTGGCTCCACTGCAGGTCCTGTGACCACCACCGGCTGGTCCCGCTGTCGTGCACGGGTCGCGGGTTCTGTCCGTCCTGTTGTGGGCGCCGGATGGCAGAGCTGGCGGACCACTGGGTGCAGCGTGTGTTTCCCGCTGGGCGCGCCGTACGGCAGTGGGTGCTCACGCTTCCGTGGGGGCGCCGAGGGCTCATTGCCTATCGCGCAGACCTGTGTGGACGGGTGCGTCAGGCCTTCGTGGACGAGCTTCGGCGCTGGTACGCAGAGCGTGGGGAAGCTCACGGTGCTCCTGCCGGCGCACAGACGGGTCTGGTGACGGTGCTTCACCGGGCTGGTTCGGCACTTCAGCATCACGTGCACTTCCACGTACTGGCCGTGCAAGGTGTGTTTGGTCGTGACGACCACGGGCAGGTCCACTTCACGTCGGTGCCTGCCCCGACCACCGATGAGGTTGGCGCGCTCGTTGTCCGAGTTGCCCACCGTGTCGAGCGGCTGCTTGCACGTCTGGGCTACGGCCCAGAAGACGAGGTGTTCGTAGACGACAACGACGCCATGTCGGCGCTGCAGGCTGCTTCTGCAGCTCATCGTGCGGCGCTTGGGCCCAGAGCAGGCCGG
>JAAELW010000255.1 GCA_024226235.1 bacterium | reverse complement strand
CTCTCTTTCCGCGGCCGATGCGCTCCGGGAAGCAGCACCGGCACCACGCGCAGGCCCCCGCCCGCGACCCGCTCGGCGAGCGCGACGCGCATCTCCTCATTCTGCCAGGCCCCGACGCCGCTCGATCCGAGAAAGACGACGCAGCACCTCGAGTCGTCGAGAGCTTGCTCCAGCCCTTCCTGCCAGGGCTGGCCGGGGATCAGGTTCCATTCGTCGAGCCACACCTCGAGCCCCGCCTCTTCCTCCAGCCACCGGCCGATCTCCTTCACCAGAGGCTTGTCGGCGCTGTTGTGGCTGAGAAAGGCGTCGAAGGATCCTTCATTGCTCGCCATCACGTTATTGTAGTTGCCGAGTCGGGCGTCGGACGCCATCAGCTCATGCTCTTCAACCAGCAGGTTCCAGCGCGGAGCGCGGCATGAGATAGCCTGGGGTGAGTCTGCGAACCCCAGGAGATCGGACCCCGATTCCTCCAGCCCCGGAGGGGCGACATATTTCTTCGGAGGTGCTCGATCTGCGTATGTCGCCCCTGCGGGGCTATCCTATGCCGCGCTCCGCGCTCTCCACGCGAATCTCTAAAGCGTCTCTAACTT
>JAAELW010000254.1 GCA_024226235.1 bacterium | reverse complement strand
GAGCGCCACCGCTCCGGGCTCGGCCAACACATCGACATCTCCGCACAGCAGGCGGTGACGCTTGCAACCCAGTCGGACGCAGTGGCCGCTCAGCTCGGAGAGGCAGGAGCACAGCGTTTTGCGGGCGGGCTCAAGGTGGGCCCGATCGTCGTGCGCTTCGGCTACCCGGCGTCGGACGGCCACGTCTCCATCACCCATCTCTTCGGCTCCACGGTTGGGCCTGCGACAGCACGCCTCATGGCCTGCGTCCATGAAGACGGTTTCTGTGACGAGGCTTTGCGGGATACGGATTGGGTCGATTTCCTTGGACTGCTGCTGTCGGGGAAAGTGACACTCGATGAGTTCGGGGCCGCGAAGAGCGCAATCGCGGCATGGACGGCGTCGAAGACAAAGCAGGAACTGCTCGAAGTGGCGATGGAACGCCGCCTCCTGATTGCTCCTGTCAGCACCCCAGAAGACGTCGCCAAAAGCGAACAATTCGAAGCACGGGGCTACCTGGTGCGAACCGAGCGCCCCGATGGCAAGGGCCATACCCTGGCGTGCGGTCCCTGGGCAAAGCTCTCGCGAAGCCCTCTCACACAGGGTGGGCGGGCACCGCGCCTCGGCGAGCATCAGAGTGAGGTGATCGAAAACTGGTCCGAGCGAGCCGCCGTGCCGGCCGCAGCCGGGCCGAATGACTCACAAGCACTCCCGCTCGAAGGTGTGAAGATCCTCGACTTCATGTGGGCACTCGCGGGCCCGATGGCCACACGCATGCTCTGCGACTACGGCGCCACAGTGATCCGGGTCGAATCGACCTCTCGGCTCGACGTATGCCGAACGCTTCGACCTTTCGTCGGCAGCACACCCGATACGGATGCCTCCGCAGTCTTTCAAACCGTCAATACGGGCAAGCAGATGCTCACGCTCGACCTGACGCACCCCGAAGCGCGCCAGGTCATCCTCGATCTGGTGCAGTGGGCTGACGTCGTCTGCGAGTCCTTCGCTCCGGGCGCGATGGCGAAACTGGGTTTCGACTACGAGACCCTGCGCATGGAGAAACCCGAACTCATCATGCTGTCCACCTGCTTGATGGGGCAGACCGGGCCGATCTCGCGCTTCGCCGGCTATGGCAACCTGGCCGGCGCGGTCTGCGGCTTCTCCGAGCTGACCGGTTGGGGGGATCGCCCGCCGGCCAGCCCCTACGGCGCCTACACGGACTACATCGCTCCGAGGTTCAACGCCTCGGCCGTGCTCGGGGCCCTCGAACATCTGCGACGCACTGGAGAAGGCCAGCACATCGATCTCTCCCAGGCCGAGGCGTCCCTCCACTGCTTGGCTCCGGCAGTACTCGCCCACACGACGAACGGCGAAACGTGGACACGCGACGGCAACCGCGACGAAAATGTGGCGCCCCACGGTTGCTTCCCGGTGGCTGGCGAAGATCTCTGGATCGCGCTCGCGGCCCGGAGTGATGCAGAGTGGGAGGCACTCTGCGAAGTGCTCGGTGCGGCGGGCCTGACATCCGACTCGCGCTTCAGCTCTCTCGCGGCCCGACACAGCAATGCAGACGCGCTCGACCTGGCGTTGGCAGAGCTGACCACTGCGCGCGACGGCGCGGAATTGGAAGCCGCATTGATCGCGCGAGGCATCCCGGCCCATCGCGTTCTCGACAGCCAGGGCCTTGCAGACGATCCGCAGCTCCAGAGCCGCGGCCACTTCGTTCGAGTCGAGAGCGGAAGCGTACACATGGTCGTCGAGGCTTCCCGCTCACGTCTCTCACGCACACCCGCACGAGTGCCTAGCGAGTTCCCGAGCCTCGGCGCAGCGAACTTCGACGTACTGAGCGAGCTTCTGGGCTACGACGATGAGCGCTTTGCCGAACTCGCCGCCGCGGGAGTGCTCGAGTAGTTGCCCTGGGCAACAACGCGACGATGGGACCCGAGGGACCGTCCCGCAGCAGCAGATCGCCCACGACCGCTTCCTGATGAAGGGGCCCGCCGCGGGCTTCCCGCTATCGGCGCGATAGACTGCCGGCAGGGAGAAACCGCGGGGATCGAAGTCAGCGTTTCACTCGCCGGGCACGAATGCCATTGGCGGTGAGCTGAGGCGTTGCGTGGGCTGCATCAAACGAATTCTGGAGTGCCGATGGAGCGCAGCGAAGAACTGGCTCTTGCCGACCTGAACCTGGCTGAATCGATACGGGAGATCGCGCGCTGGCATCGGGACTACCGCATCGAAGAGCGCGAAGATCTGCTCTTCGTGGCCGGCTTCGGATCTTTCCCAATCGGATATGGCAACTCCGTGATCGCGCTGGGACCGAACACCGTCGAGGACCCGGAGCGCGCACTCGCCCTGGCAGACGAATTCTTTGCTGCGCTCGGCCGTGGCTACACCCTCTGGATTCGTGGCCACCTCGACAAGGACCTCGAAGAGCATGCAAAGAAGATTGGCATGCCATCCCTTTCGGATATGCCCGGAATGTGGCTCGATGCACCGACGCCCGAACGCCCTCTGGCTGAAGGCCTCGTCGTCGCGCAGGCAAAGGACGTCGAGGCGCTGAGCCGATTGGCAGCGATCGAGGCCGGTAGCTATGCGACGACGGGACTGCCGCCAGAAGCCTGCGAGGCCGTCTTCGCCATGCCCGAACGCCTCTTGAATCCCTACACGGTAGTGGCCATTGGGCATGCCGATGGCCAGCCGGCGGCCGCGGCGATCGCCAGCCTCTCCAACGGAGTTGCGGGTGTCTATTGGGTCGCGACTCTTCCCGAAGCGCGCGGCCGCGGACTCGGCGAGTCATGCACGCGTTTGGTGGGTAATCGAGCGCTGGAACTGGGGGCGCGCGGCGTCGTGCTCCAGGCAAGCAGTCACGGCGAACCCATCTATCGGCGAATGGGCTATCGCGAAATCGGCCGCTACCGCTGGCTTGCAAAGGGGCCTCCCGATGGGCCGAAACCCAGCCCTTAGGATCGACGGGAATCGCCACCGGACTCGCCGACCTCCATCGCTGCTAAGCTCAACCTGACCGCTTCGCGCAGGCGGAGTGCGACCGGGACGGATCCCGGCGAACGAGGAGATGGGTATGGAAACCGTCGGTGGCTGGCTCGCCGGATATCTGAAATCGCGTGGCATCGACACGCTCTTCACGCTTACCGGCGGGCATATCTTCCCGCTGCTCGACGGATGCCTCGACGCGGGCATCCGTGTCGTGGACACGCGACACGAGCAAGCGGCAGCATTCGCTGCAGAAGGCTGGGCGCTGCGAACCGGAAAGCCCGCGGCCTATCTGGTCACGGCGGGGCCGGGCTTTGCCAACGCGGTGGCGGGCCTGGCTCATGCCTCGGTAACCCTCGCCCCTACGCTTTGCATCACCGGCGCCAATCCGATGAAGGAGGACGACAAGGGCGCTCCTCAGGAACTGGAGCAACTACGCGTCGCCGAGGTCTACACTCGGTACGCCAAGACCGTGCGCAGAACGGATCGCATCCCGCAGTACGTCGAAAACGCCTTTCAACACATGACGGGCCCCACGCCCGGCCCCTCCTTTCTGGAAATTCCGCAGGACGTTTTCTACAAGCCATTGCCCGAAGATGCGCGCACGGACTTCGGTCCCCGCGAAACGCCACGCTCGGCAGGCAATCCAATGGACATCGAGCGAGCTGTCGAACTACTGCGGCAGGCGGAACGTCCGGTACTGGTCGCGGGCAGTGGCAGCTTCTGGTCGGGAGCGGGTGACGCACTCCGAAATCTCGCCGAGCAGACGGGCCTGCCTGTCTTCACCCGAAACGCCGCTCGCGGTCTGCTGCCTGACTCCCATCCGCAGTGCTTCGGCGGTTCACCCGGGCTCGGTGTTTTCAAGTCCGATCTCGTGGTCGTGGTCGGCTCGCGCTTCAATGCCACCTTCTACTACGGCGAGTTCGCACCCGACGCAAAGGTGATCCAGGTGGACTGCAATTCCGCCGCCCTCGGAGACAACCGCGGCCTCGACCTCGGGATCTGCGGCGATGCGCGGCTGGTGCTCGAACAGCTCAGCGAAGCGCTTGACGGCTACCGGGCGCCGGAGGGATGGGTCTCCACGCTGGATGGCGCGGTGGAAAAGCGCAAGACCAAGTTCGCCGCCGGTTTCAAATCGAGTTCCACTCCGATTCACCCCATGCGGCTCATGCACGAACTCAACGAATTCGCCGATGCCAACACCACCTTCTGTGTCGACGGTGGCGACATCGGTGTGGCGGCCGCGCGTCACTTGGCAGCCGAGCATCCGGGTTCACAACTCACCAATGCGAGTATCCTGGGTGCGCTGGGGCCGGGGCTGCCCTTTGCGCTTGGCGCCAAGCTCGCCCAGCCGGACGATACGGTGATCTGTGTGACCGGTGATGGAGCCTTCGGCTTCGGTGCCATGGAACTCGATACGGCGGTTCGCCTGGACATCCCATTCATCTGCGTGATCGGAAACGATGGCCAGTGGGGAATGATCGAGCGCTCACAACGCCCCATGTTCGGCGAAGACAGGACTCCAGCTGCAATACTCGGAGATCGACCCTACGAGAAGATGACGCAGGCTCTCGGCGGATACGGGGAACGAGTCGAAGATCCGGATCAGATCCGTCCGGCGCTCGAACGCGCGCGAGATAGCGGCCTACCCGCCTGTCTCAACGTAATCCTCGATCCGAAACTAACAGGCTGACACCTTTCACTCGGGTGGAGGATGGACGGCTGCAGGCAGCCGCCAAATGCGCTCTTACGCGCTGAAGGGAAGCGGATGCGTCTGAAAGGCAGGGTTGCGGTCGTCACGGGGGGAGCGAGAGGGATCGGAGAGGGCATTGCGCGCTGCCTTGCCCATGATGGGGCGCGCGTGGCAATCCTCGATCTCGATGGAGACGCTGCAGCCGAGAGCGCAGAAGGGCTCGGTGCGGAACACGTGGGCATCGCCGCCGATGTTTCCGATGAACTCACGGCCGGGGCCGCGATGGAGGAGGTCGTACAAAGATGCGGCCGCATGGATTTCCTGATCAACAACGCGGGCGGTGGCAATCGCAAGGCGTCTACTGCCTACGGTCCACCCTTCACTGGTGTCGCCCAGGAGGGGTGGGACGAGCAGATGGCCTTGAACCTGCGCACGACCTTTGCCAGCACCAAGACCGCAATTTCCCACCTGAAACAACAGGAGCAGGGAGTGATCGTCAACATCGCCTCGGTGGCGGGCCTCGTCCCCTCTCCGACGATGCCCGCCTATGGAGCTGCCAAGGCCGCGGTGATCTCACTGACCCGCACTCTGGCCGTAGAACTCGCCAGGGACGACATCCGGGTGCACGCGATCTGCCCCGGGTTGCTCTACACACGCGCCTGGCAGGTCCTGGCTTCGCGGATCCAGAAGGGCTCGCCGAAACACGCCGACAAGGATCCCCACGACGTCTTCATGGAGATCGTGCGCAAACAAACCCCGCTGGGGCGAGAGCAGACCCCCGAGGACATCGGCAAGCTTGCGGCCTTTCTCTGTAGCGACGACGCACACAATCTCACCGGTCAGGTGATCGCTCTCGACGGAGGCTCGACTCTACAGATAGCGGGTGGGTAGGGGGCGGCGTGAAGAAACTCGACGCCAGGAGCTTTGAACGGGCGCGCGCCTACCTGCTAGACCACGGGCGACCCGTGGACCGCGCGCTGTTTCTGGCGGAATTCGAGGGCCGCAATGGACGCGATGTCCTGTCGGAACTCGCCGCCTACCGGAACTCCGATGGCGGCTTCGGCAATGCCCTGGAACCCGATCTGCGCCTGCCGCTGTCTTCGGCATTGGCGACGGCGACGGCCTTCTACTTCCTGCGCGCCGTCCACGCCACTGGAGATGAGCCGCTGGTGCGTGGCGCTCTCGACTATCTGATGGCCCGCTACGACCCAGAGCGGCCCGGCTGGCGAGACGTGCCCGCGGAAGCGAACGCACACCCCCATGCCCCGTGGTGGGAGCGCGCGGACTCCGGAACCCTGGGCCCCGAGGATGTCTGGGGCAATCCGGACGCCGATATCATCGCGTTCTTCCACGAGCACGCCGAGCAGATTCCCGCGGCCCTTCTGGAAACGCTGACATCCCTGGCCTTGGAGCAGCTCCAGAAGATCCCCGGGGCACCGCCTCCCTATGTTTCGCTGTGCTATCTGCGGCTCGGAGCCGTGGCTCCCGGCGAAGTTCGCGCTGCCATCGAGACACGTCTGCACAGTGATGCTCGGCGCATCCTCGATCTCGATCCGGCCACCCTGGCAAGCAACCACTTTCCGGTCTGGTGGCTGGCCGAGTCTCCCGAGGCCTGGCTCGCCGAGTCCCTCGCCGGCGAAATCGAAGCGAGCCTCGACGGGGAAATCGAGCGTCAGAGCGAGCAAGGCTACTGGGAACCACGCTGGAGTTGGGGACCGGCCTACCCCGAAGCCTGGCAACAGGCACTGCGCGATTGGCGCGGGCACGAAGCCCTGCACACCCTGCAGGCCTTGCGCGCGTACGGGCGCATCGAAGGCCTCGCACCGTAGCTCGGGAGGGCTTCCCGCTGGGTGAACGGTCGGGATGGGATTGGTAGCTGCTGCTCGAACGAGAGATCCCGCGCCAGCCTCGAACCTCGCCCTACCCCCGCACACCCCGTGGCGTGCCTGCTAGAACGATCGAGGCAGCACAACGCAAGAGCGGGTCGGATGCCAGTGCATCCGACCCGCTGGGAACCCCTTCGACCCGACCGCGGCTGGCGCAGCCGGTGTTCGAGGGCGGCCTGCTAGTTGCGCAGACCCATGGTGCGGTAATCCTCAGCAGTCCGATCGGTGATCAGTCCGAGACGGTCGAGCTGCGGAATCACGTACTGTTTGAACGGGTTCGGCTGGTTCGCGACGAATACCGGATCTGAGAACTTCTCCTGCAGCTCCGCCATCGCGACATCCAGGTCGATACCCACCTCGCCGAAGATCTTGAAGAGCGGCTCGGCGGTCTTCGCCTGTCCCTCCGGATCGTTGAGGAGCTTCAACGCGGCCAGCGCGAAGTCTTCGAGCTCGTCGCGAGCCTCTTCGGTCATTTTCGGAAGCTCTTCCTTCATGTAGATCAGGCCGAAGGAGACGTGGCGAGCTTCATCCTGAGCGGTGAGACCCACCACCTGCCGGAGGACCTCGTCGTCGGTCCCCTCCTTCATCATCTTGAAGCTTCCCATGGCGAGGCTCTCGGCGATGACCTGCATGCCCACGCACTTCTTCTGCCACATGTCGGCTTCCAACACTGCCTGCAGCAGCGCCTTCAGATTGTCCATGATGGGATAGACCCGATCGAGGCGCTTGATGTAGCGGTGGAAGACCTCGACGTGACGGGCTTCGTCGATCACCTGGGACGACGCGTAGAGCTTGCCGTCCATGTCCGGCACCACCTCGACGAGCTGGCCGCAGGCCATCATCGCCCCCTGCTCGCCATGCAGCATCTGGGACAGGGTCCAGCAGGAACGCCGCTTGGAAAGCTCGAGTCGCTTGTCGTCGGGAAGGTTCTTGATGAAATCGAAGTCCTTGAGCGGATCGCCGCCGGGGCCCGCGATCTCACCTACCGTGGCCGGATCGGTCTCGAGGTGCCAGTCGATATCCGTGGCGGCATTCCACTGCTCCTTCTTCGCAACCTCGTAGAGGTCTCGAAGAGCCTTGACGTTGGGCTCGTAGTCGAACTTCCAGTAAGGCTTGATCCCTGTGACAATATCCTCGAGCTCCATCGATTCTTCCTCTCTCTCGCGGTGAACTCCGCGGTTGTGCCGAATGCGCCGCCGCAACCCCTGTTGCGGTCGGACCTCGTCTATTCTGAGCAGACTTCGAGGGCGCCTATAGGGCAGTACTCGGCGGCCTCGTAGCAGGCCTGCTCCTGATCTTTGTTTGCCGGTTGCAGCGTGACGCGCGCGACGCTCCCTCCCGGGATCATTTCCATGTTCTCCGGTGCACGCTCTGGACACAGGGAACAGCCGATGCAGTCGTCTTCGGCCACCTCGAACTTCGCGAGTGCCATCGCGCGCTTCTCCTATTCTTCGGTCCCTGAGAGCCCTCTCGAGGGCGTGCTTAAGCCTGGTTTCTACCATACCCTATCGATAGACTGATCTCTAGGTTTAGATAATTCTCCAAGCTGCGATTCTCGGCCACGAGCCGCTGCGCACCATCAGAGAGGATCGCCGGCCGAGCGAGAGTTGATTCGTAGATTACAATCCAAGCTTAGAGTATAATCTACCGTCCGGAGTCACCAATGGCAGAACCCATGGTTGAAGGCAGGCGCGAGAAGCGCAAACGCGAGCTTCGCGCCCGGATCTATGAGGTGGCCCAAGGCCTGTTCCTGGCCCAGGGGTTCGAGAAGACCACCGTGGAGCAGATCGCCGATGCTGCGGACGTGGTTCCCGCCACCTTCTTCAACCACTTTCAGAACAAGAACGCGCTGCTGCGAGAGATGACCTCCGAGGTCATCGACCAGCTGCAGGAAATGCTCGAAGAGCACTTCTCGGTGGCCGCCTCCACCCGAGAGCGCCTGATGGGTTTCATCGCGTTTGCCACTGACCAGATCGTCGAGTCTCGCGGGGTGGCACACGATGTCCTGCTCGAGTTGGTTCGCGCCGACTCGAGCCCCGACGGGACGCCCCCGTACCTCGCCCAGGTCCACGAGCCCTTTGCCACTCTGTTTCGCGAAGGACAGGAGCGCGGGGACGTCCGTGCCGACCAGGACCCCTCGTTCATGGCTGAGATGGTGGTGGGCATGCTCAATGCTCCCGTGGCCCACTGGCTTTCCGATGCGAACTTTCCCATCGAGAAACGCCTGCCCGCGGCGGGGAGCTTCGCCTGGGAAGCCATCTCCGTGCGGCACGACGGGTCCTGAGCACATCCTCTCCAATCAGGGGCGATATCCCCGGCTGAGCCGACCGACTCAGATGCCGCAACGGTGAAGGGGAGAAACAAAGCGGGGAATTCGGCGAACCAACCACACGGGCTTCGTGGTCGCCCCTCCGGATCAGATGCTCAGCTAGTCGAGAGAAATGTAGTGCTCGAGGAATCCGCACAGACCACTGTCCGTGGTCGCGAGTAGCACCCTCTGCTTGCTTGCGAGATGCGGCATGATATCAACGAAGAGATACGCGACACCCACGCCAGCTGACCCAGACAGCAGAGCGATGTCGCGCGCTGCGAGACCAGGCCCCATGCGTCCCGCGAAGAGGCAGACAAACGCGAAGAGCGTGGCTCCGGCAAAGACGATGACGTCGATCATT
The DNA here is from genome assembly GCA_024226235.1 of bacterium. Lineage (GTDB taxonomy): Bacteria > Myxococcota_A > UBA9160 > UBA9160 > UBA6930. The sequence goes on along the minus strand of JAAELW010000254.1, from coordinate 524 downwards.
GGTCATTTCCCCTGCTTTTCCGCGAGCCTCTACTCACCGAGCCCAACCCCATCACCGGAGAGTTTCGGCGGCTCATGGTACTCCTGAATCGCCACGTAATGACTCTTCTCTTCGGCTAGATTGTCGGGCCGAGTTCGCTCGCAAGAGCCTCTTCAGCTTGCCGCCATCACCGCAGGTCTCAGAGGGACAATCGATCCCACAGGGAGGAAGAACAAAGTGAAGATCCGTCTTCTACTCATCGCCTTTTCGCTTGCAAGTTGTCCGTTGCTGGCAACTCAAGCGGCTGAAACATCGACATCAGACAAATCGGCACCACTAACGGTCTATGTCGCAAAGAAGATAATCACCATGGAACCTGCGATGCCGGAAGCGACGGCGGTTGCCGTAGCCGATGGTCGCATCGTCTCGGTCGGATCGCTGGAATCACTGAAGGGATGGATCGACCAGCGCGGGGCAAAGATCGACCGCAGCCTCGAAGACAAGATCCTCATGCCGGGCTTCATCGACCCGCATGTGCATCCGTC
>JAAELW010000253.1 GCA_024226235.1 bacterium | reverse complement strand
TTGATGACCCGAGGCCCACGCACGATCGCGCGCAGCTCCATCTGCTCGCCACAGCGCGGACAGGCCCAGGCGTCGACCCCGAACTCTTTCCACAGCAATCTGGCCCATGGCTGCCATCCCCAGAACCTGGCTCGGCTCGGATGCTCGCAGATCTTGCGCCACTGCCGCTCCTCTTCCGGCGGCGTGGGGACCACCTCGGCGCGAAGCGCGGACCGAGCTCCGAAGACCCCGGCGTACGTGACCAGATTGGCGTGGCTGGGAGGTATCAAGGCGATCAGCTTGCCCACGAGTTCCACCGGATCGAACACGATTGCGGTGGTGCCGTCGCTCCAAGCTCGACGCATGCGGAGGACGAGTGCTCCGTCCTCTCGCTCCTCCAGCCTGCTCTTGGCCAGTGGGGGGCGGGCGATGTACCGGCAAAGCCGACGCCGTGCCTCTCGGTCGTGCGCGCCGACGACGACCCCAGCATGCAAGCTGTAGCCCTGGTAGACCGCGCACCGCGCTGGCAGCGGTACCTCCCTGCCAGCGATCAGGCGGTAGCGGCGCGTCTTCTTCCCGGCTCGCACCCCGAGGGCCGCACGATGGGCCGCCGAGGCTTCCTGCAGCTGGAGCATGGTGTCCTGGTCGTCGAACACCACCTCATCGTCGACGCCGTAGCCCTGGCTCTGTAGCCATCGCTCCACCCGCTTGGCCACTTCAACCACCAACTGCTCGACATCCGCCGTGCGGGGCGCAGCAACCCGGTAGAAGGTCACCGTGCCGTCCTCGCCTCTGGCATAGATGCCGTCGACAGCCAGCGTGTGGAAGTGGATGTTCGGTTGTAAAGCTGATCCCGC
>JAAELW010000252.1 GCA_024226235.1 bacterium | reverse complement strand
CGTCGATTTGATCGTACTTGCCCGCTACATGCAGGTGCTCTCCGAAGAATTCGTGGCCGCGTATCCGAACAAGATCATCAACATCCACCACTCATTCCTTCCCGCCTTCATGGGCGGAAAGCCCTATCACCAGGCCTTCGAGCGGGGCGTGAAGCTGGTCGGTGCCACCGCCCACTATGCGACGACCGATCTCGACGAAGGGCCGATCATCGAGCAGGCAGTCGTCCACACATCGCATAGGGATTCCGTCAAGGATCTGCTGCGCAAAGGACGCGACGTGGAGCGCATGGTGCTCGCCAAGGCCGTGCGGAACCATCTGGATGATCGCGTGATCGCCTACGCCAACAAGACGGTGGTCTTCGAATGACGAGCAAGCTGCAGGCCAGCCGGTCACGACGATGAGCAGTGGACTCCGCACTGTCGTACTCGGCATCCTGACCACCCTGGTCATCGGGATGTGGGCAATGGCCTGGCTATCGAAACGGTTCGATACGGTGGCCAAGGGTGTTGCGGCACTCGAGGCCCGCCATTTCGAGACCCTGTCCGTGGTCGCGGTCGGAACGGGGGGGACGTTCGAGAACCACAATCGTTCGGGCCCGGCCATCGCAGTGGGTCTGGGTGATGACCTGGTGCTGGTCGATGCCGGACGAGGCGTGGCCGAGGCACTTCGCGCGGCCGAGATCCCCACCTGGCAGCCGTCCCATCTGATCATCAGCCAACTCGTCCCCGAGAACACATTGGGCCTGGACGACCTCTGGCTCAGTGGCTGGCTCGGCCGCCGAGACGTGCCGCTCCAGATCCTGGGCCCGCCTGGAACCGCCCAGCTGATCGAACGGCTGCGCAGCGCGTACGAAGCAGAAGCCCAACAGCAAGCGGACCTCTGGGGGTTGCCCGCGGAAGGTGGGCTGACGCCAGTCCAGGAGATATCGGACGAGACCCGGATCCAGCTCGGCGAGATGGAGGTTTCGATCGTCCCGCTGGCCGGAGCCGATCCCCCTGCGCTGGGCGTTCGCGCAGAGTCTGCTGCCCTATCCGTGGCCATCGCCACCCGCGGCAAGCCGATGGCCAGCGTCGAAGAGCTGGCTCGGGACGCCGATTGGCTCTGGACGGAAGCCCTGTACGGAGCCTCGCTGGATGCCGCAGTGGAGGCCAAGGTCGATCACCTGGCACAGCTCCAGAACGAGGGTTCCCGTCACCTCCGGCTCGAAGAAGCAGGCGAACTCGCCACCCGCGCCGGCGTGCGCGGGCTGGTACTGATCCGTCTGCGTCCACCGCCGGTCTTCACTTCCCGGTACCGGAGCCTCGTCAACGAGAGCTTCTCCGGAGCCGTGGTCCTTCCCGAGGACGGAGAGGTCGTCGAATAGGGAGACGCCCTCCCCTCTGATCAAACCCGGAGGCCTTCCTCGGGGAGCGGGAAGGGCTCTGGACGGGGGGCCTCGGGCGGGGTCGGTTCGGGCGGGCGGTCGTCCGCAGCCCGTTCTCCCAGGAAACGTCGTCGTTGCTCTCGGAAGTAGCTTATCCGCGGGGCCAGACGGATGGCTTCCTCGATCAGACCGACGGCCTCTTCGGATCGACCTCGAAGGAACGCGATCTCGGCCAGGGTGTCGAGAAGCGAGGGATTGCCTCGAGCCGTCTCGTTCACCGCACGTGCGGCCATGCGCTCGGCCACCGCCAGGTGCTCTTCGCCGACATCTTCGGAGATCGCGATCATCCAGGCTTCATCGTTCAGCAGGCCCGGAGACGCAGACGGGTCCTCGATCAACCGGCTAGCGCGGCGCAGGCTCGCCTGGTCGGGAGCCAGCATCGACCAGCCGAGGCCGGTCAATCCGAGAAGGACCAGCATGCCCGAAGCGATCCCGACGCTCCGGAGGCTGGAACCAGCCGGCTGTCCGGGAGCGAGCCGGGCGGTCACGACCCAGGCACCGAGCGCACCACCCGAAAGGCCGCCCCAATGCGCAGCATGGGCGACACCAGGCAAGAAGCCCGACAGCAGCAGGTCGCCGGCAACCAGGCCCAGCAGCAGGCCGCGGTGGATCCGCCAGGGTGCGGGAATCAGCTGCGGGCGAAGGAACTCGAGGACGATCAACGCCCCGACCAGACCCATCACCAGGCCCGACGCTCCGATCACCACGGGATAGCCTGCAGCCGTGGAAGCCCAGACCGTGCCGATACCAGCCAGTAGAAGCAGCACGGCGGTTCGAACAGGGCCAAGAAGGCGTTCGACGAAACTACCGAGCGCCCACAAACCGAGGCCGTTCAACAGGAGGTGCGGAGAGGCCAGCGCGGCCAGCCCGTCTCCGAACGTCTCGTGGAGGAAGTGCCCGGTCACCATGCGCCAGGGCTCGATCGGCGCCAGTTCCAGGTGAAGAGCCCCTGCCTCGGTGAGCCCCGGAACGAGTACCTGCAGCCCGAAGAGCAGCGCACACACACCGAGCAACACCTGAGTGAGACGAGGTCTTGCCGCTCGGAGGAGGATCTGGTCGAGAGCCTCCATCCAGCGCAGCCGCTCCGCACCGTCCGGGAGCATTGCGACCCGCTCTCGCAGCGCGTGGGCCACCTGCACGGCCGCGCCTGTGCCCGACAGGAAGACGCGGGGGATTCCGAGCACTCCCGCGCGGGTACTCAGCCGAAGCCCCCGCACGGATGCGGCCACGTGGACCAGATCGCGATACGCAACGAATGCACCGCGACGCCCCGACCCCGGAAGCCGGGCCCCGGTCTCGAGGAATTCGACGCTGGGAGGGATCCCGTCCATCCCGGGAGTCTAGGGAACCGGGAGACCAGGAAACGCTTGCGCTAGTCCTTCGGGACGACCAGCGTCGGGAAGATGCGCTGATAGGCCATCACGGTCATCGAGAACAGGCCCAGGAAGCCCAGTGCGATGCCCAATTGGATGGTTCCGAAGAACGCATAGGTGTCCTCGGGAACCAGCGACGGCCAGACCAACACGTTGCGCTCTACCCAGAACCCGAGCAGCGAGATACCCGCAATGCTGCCGAGGAAGCGCGGCGTCCTCTTGGGCTTTG
>JAAELW010000251.1 GCA_024226235.1 bacterium | reverse complement strand
CGCTCTCCCAGGAGGTAGGGGTGGGCCTGGAAGTGGGCCGTGAGCGCGTCGAGCAGATCGCGGGTGTGCGCCTCGATGGCAGGGGCGTTCTCGTCCTTGGCGCCGACCATGATCCGCGCCTTCGCCATCCGGGCCGCCGCGGCCGTGCCGAGCTCATCGCTGCCCACCATGGCGATGAAGCGGGCGCGCGCCGACGTCTCTCCGAGTTCGCTGCCCCAGCGGTAGTGCATGGCCGGGATCAACGCGAATTCGTCGACGTAGAGTTCGACCAGATGCGCGGCGATCCGCTGTACTGGAGTCGATGGGAAGAGCGGCGGATCGGGGTGGAGCTCCTCGAGCCGGTCGTAGATCTCGGTGGAGTCCTGCCACGCAACGCCCTCGGGCGTGAGCAGCATGGGGATAAAGGTGTGTCCCGTGCGCTCCCGGATCAGTTGGTAGTCCGCATGGACCTCGTCGACCCAAAGCCGCTTGTAGCGAAGCGCGGGTCGGACCTTCGCCGAGAAGTAAGACACCTCGAAAGCGTGGAAGACGTAGGGGCCATTTAGTTGGGTAGACATGACGGTTCCTTGAGTCCGCGTTGCGGAGATCACTTATGACATATATTATGTCATAAATTTAGTCCTGCCAGTCCCGAACACCGTCGGGGCGGCAGCTCACCATGGAGACCCATGCCGGAGGAGTCCGTGAGGCCCGCATACGCCACGCCCATGATTGATGCCCAGGAACTCCACGGCGAGGTCCTCGATCCGAGCACCCGGAACGTCTGGCAATCACTCGAGCCGATCAGCCGCGAGGACTATCAGGCGCTGCCGCTCGAGCCCGACTGGCTGCGAGTGGGCATCGGTCGCGGCGCCATGGACGAGCACTGGTTCGCCCGCTCCCCGGGCAAGGAAGAGGACGGTCCGATGGAGCTGCTCGAGATCG
>JAAELW010000250.1 GCA_024226235.1 bacterium | reverse complement strand
CGAACGGCGGAGGTCTCGCCGCGAAACCATTTCGGTTCGAACACCGATGTTCTGGACAGTCTGGGGGCTGATCTCGACAGCGCCGTCGGATGGGTGCTTCCGCGGATCGGCACAGACTGGGACCAGGTCCATGCCCATCGGAGATTTCCCTGGTTCGTCCCTGACGTAGGTGGGGTCCATCGGCGCCCTCCAGTAGAGCGGTGCTTCCCCTCCGGAACAGGACCCTTCGGAGGGCCCCGCCTTCATCTCATTGAGGGTCTCGTGTCCGGCCATCAGGCCACGACCCCACCACCCGACTGCGAGCGCAGTGCATCCCATCAGAATGTTCAAGGCGAGCTTGTGACTCATCGGAGTGTCTCCCCGGCCGTGGCCTCGAGGGCCGCATAGGCCTGTCTCCGGTCGGCCTGGGCACGCACCCATCGAAGCTCTGCATTCAGCAGGCGGACCTGGCTATCGAGAACACCGAGGAACGGGGTGCGACCGACGGCGTATGCGGAATGGCTCGACTCCAGCGACTGTCGCGCCTGGGGTACGAGTCCGGTTCCCAACAGCGCAGACTCGGAATCGGCCCGAATCAGTTCGGCATGTGAGCTGTGAAGCGACGAGAAGAGTGTGGCGCGGACGCGACGATAGGTTGCCTGCGAGCGGCGAAGCAGTGCCTGCCTCTCGGCCTTCATTGCGCTCCATTTCGAGCGGTCGATGGGCAGGCGGACAGTGACCGATGCGCCGAGGAAGTCATCGCCATTCACCCGGTCTCCCGAATTCCGCTTGCGAACGCGGTAGCCCACCCCGAAGTCGAAATCCGGATAGCCCTCGAACTCAGTAGTTCGGACGAGGCGCTCTGCCTCGGCAACCTTGGCCCGCAGCGACAAGAGCTGGGGGTTCCTCTCTTCGAGGGAAGAGCGGAGCTCCCCCAGGTCGGGAACCGATGCAGTTTGGGAGAGGGGCTCCGTCGTGGGGAAACGACTCCCCGGCGCAAGGTCGAGCAGGGCACCCAGCTCGGCCGATGCGCGCTCGATCGCCGAAGTCCGGCCGAGCTGCTCATCGAGAAGGGCCGTCAGCTCGACCTGGGCTCGAAGGACGTCTTGCTGCTGGCCAATACCGACCCTGTACTTTGCCTCGGCAACCCGGACGAGCTGCCTCAGCAGCTCGATGTTCCGCTGGGTGATCTCGAGCGCGCGCTGAGCGAAACCGAGCTCGGCCCAGGCAGACTCCACGCCCGAAGCGACCCACCCTTTCCGATCCTCATGCGCATGTTCGGCCGCGCGAGCACCCGCCTCGGCTGCATCGCGGCGGTTCGCGAGTGTTCCGGGAAATGGAATGCGTTGGCTGAGCCCGAGTTGATGCCCCGAGAGGGGGGTCGAGTCGAAATCGAGATCGCCGATTGGAATGTTGCTGGCCTCGTAGCGGAAGCGGGGGTCATCGAGGGTATCGGCGTACTGGGTCCTTGCGTGGGCCGCGTCGGCCCGAGCCTGTTCTTCGGCGATCGCGGGATTCCGCGCCGCAGCTCGTTCGAGGCACCACGCAAGAGAGAGGGGCGAGGGCAAGACCTCAGATTTCGAATTCCCGGGCAGTACAAGAATCGGGAACGCGAGAAGGAAGAGTCCGAGCCAGTATCGCCAAGTCGCCATTTCGGCACATTTCGGGGACGCATCCCCCATGCTGATCTCCTGAAGCAGGTATCGCATCGAGACCGCGACGCGTGGCATCGCGGTCGACCCGTGGGCGCACCTGTTCAGGTGCGCGACTCCCTCGGCGCCGACCCGTGTCGGGGGACGACGAGGGATGGGGATCTCTCAGATGAGAAGCGTCGACTTCAGCAGGAGAATGTCGGGTGGGTCCGGCCAACCCGAAGGAGTGCGCAGCAGGACCACCGGATGCGCAGACACCTGGCCCGGCGACCCGTGCACAGAAATGATCGACGAGCACTGACCCTCCCACGTTCCAGCAGACGTGGGATCGATCGCTACAGCAAGTAGTTCTTCACAACGGGCACATGAGTCGTGAGCGGGCTGGGGATCGGTCGGCGCGGGGTCGGCCGATCCGCGGTGACAGGAGGCTTCGCTGGGTGAGCCGTGTTGGCCGGCAACAGGCACCTCCGCTCCAATGCCAGGGCTGCCGCCACACAGCACGTCGCAGAGTGGACCTTGGGCCAGCAGGCTCAGGGTCAGGCCGATTTGGAGGAGGATCGTCCGCATCTCAGATACCCCTACAGGGTATAGGAACCCTATCTCCAGACGCGACGGGGTGCAAGGCCGTTGCTGGGAGCTCTTCACGGGCGTGCTAGAGGATCTTGAACTCCTCCGGGGGATCCTCGATCACCTTCTCTTCGATCAGGGCCTCGATCTCGGCTTTCGATAGCCCAAGCAGCTCCGAAGCGATTTCGCGCGTGTGCTGGCCGAGCCGTGGCGCCGGCTCCGTGACGACCTCGGGCAGGTCACTCCCCAAGAAGGATGGGCCCTCGAGCATCAGGGCCTCGTAGTCCGGTTGCACGACGAGCTTCGGGTAGCCGCGATGCACGAGCTGCGGGTCCGAGAGATGGTGGGCCGGATGCGCGACGATACCCGCCGGCACGCCCGCTTCCTGAAGGGTCTCCATCACGCTGCGAGGATCCCGCTCACTCGTCCAGACCGCCAGCTGTCCATCGATGTGCGCGCGCCGTGCAATCCGCCCCTCCGCTGTATCGAGGGCCGGATCATGGGTCCATTGCGGATCACCAATGGCCTTGCGCAGCTGCTGCCACTCGGCGTCCGAACGCACGTTGACGACACACCACTCGTCGTCACCGTCGCATGGCAGGCAGCTCCACGGAGCACCACGGGAGCTGGCATTTCCCGCTGGATGCACACTCCCCGGCGCCAGGCTCTCCTGTGCGAAAATGTCCGCCATCAGGCCGATCGGCGTCTCGAACTGGGCGGCATCGTGGTGTGAGCCGCGCCCGCTGCGCTCTCGGAGGATCAGCCCGGCGAGAGCGGCCATCGCGCCCAGACGCCCTACCAGGTGGTCCGGGTGCACTGCGGTCGAGCCCGCCGGACTTTCCTCGTCTTCGGGATGGTTCCACAGGTGCTGCAGACCGCTCACCGGATGGGTATTCGGGCCATAGCCGATCCAGTTCTTCCAGGGCCCGTAGCTGCCCACACTTTGGCTCGAAAAGCCGACGATACGCGGGTTCAACTCGCGCAGTTGCTCGGCGCCGAGGCCGAACTTCTCCATCGTACCGGTGCCGTTGTTCTCGATGAAGACGTCTGCCGTCTGCACGAGTCGGTGAACGAGCGCGCGCCCCTTCTCGGTCCGCAGGTCCACACCGAAGCTCCGCTTGCTGCGGTTCGATGACAGGAAGGAGGGGTTCATGTAGCTGCTCAGGATCACTCGGATGAAATCCGGCAAGTCACTGGATTCGATCTTGATCACGTCGGCACCGTAGTCGGCGAAACAGCGACCCATCTCGACTCCGACAGCCCCGACGCCGCAGTCGATCACGCGCAGACCGGCGAGTGGCTGGCCACCTGTGGGCGGACGAGGAGCCCGTTCCAGCAAGGCCTGCATCTCCCGGCGCGCCGCCGATTCCGTGAAGCCACCTTCCCCCAGCTCGCCTAGCTCCGGGGGGCCGCTCTCCGGACCTGCGCGCTCGCCGTCGATGGTGAAGAAGCCGGAAGCGACCAGGGCAGGCTTGCCCGGAGCCACGGGCAGCTTCCGGAACGTTCCCCGCGCACGGGTGTGTTCGTTTTCCAGAACCTCGTCGGGGCGCAGCAGCGGGGTTGCGGGAATACCACGACGTTGGGCTTCCACGGCGACCTCGGTCTTCATCTTGTCCGCAAAGAAGCGCTCGAGCACGGGGACGATCTTGTCCAACTCGATCAGCCGTTGGATGAACTGATCGTATTTCGGATCGGCGATCTCCTCCGGATTTCCGATCCACTCCTTCAGCGCCCTCCAATGTCTGGGCACCAGGATGATCATGCGGATGAATCCGTCTGCGCATCGGTAGAGGGTGTAGATACCCGTACCGGCGCGGTGTCCGAGGTTCGGGTTCAGCGAGTAGTTCGGCAGGGACCAATCGGCGATGCCTACAGTCGCATCCATCGCGGAAACATCGATCTGCTGACCGACCCCGGTCTGCAAGCGTTTCCAGAAGGCCAACAAGCTGCCGAGCGCGCCGGCGATTCCGGCCACGTCATAGGCCAGGTTGCCCGGGATCATCACCGGTGGCTTCTCCGCAATTCCCGCGCGGTGGAGCATGCCCCCCATCGCGACTCCCACCATGTTCGTACCTTGGTAGGCGGCGTAGGGTCCGTCCTGGCCGAAGTCGGTGATCGAAGTGACGATCAGCCCTGGGTGGCGCTCGCGAAGCGCATCCGCGGCGAGACCCAGACGCTCGAGAGTGCCCGGCAGGGTCGATTCGATCAGCAGATCCGCTTGGGAGAGGAGCTCGTGCAAGCGCTCCTTCCCTGCCTCGGTCTCCAGGTCGACGACACCACCCCGCTTGCCGGCGTTGCGCACCGCGAAGTAGAGGCTCGTCCGTCCATCGGGCGTGAAGGGCGGAAGCTCCCGGGATATCGCGCCCCCGGGCGGTTCCAGGCGGATCACCTCCGCGCCCAGATCCGCCAGTAGACGGCCGCATAGCTCGCCCTTCTCATCAGCCAGATCGACCACGCGCAGCCCACTGAGCGGTTTCACCGCAGTGCTCCCTTCGTGCTCCAAGTCTGGAAGTCTGCGGGACCCCCACCTCCAGCGCAACAGAGGAGACGCTTCCCTGTTGCGTTGGGGTATCGGATCTGCCCGCTACATTGCCGTTCGGAATGACCATGCGGGAGAGCAACATCGAGAAGCTGGCGAGCAGCCGCTTCGACGTGCTGATCCTCGGTGGTGGCATCAACGGTGCGGTCTGCGCCTCTGCCCTCACCACGATGGGCGCACGCGTCGCGCTGATCGATCGGGGCGATTTTGCAGGGGCCACGAGCCAGGAATCCTCAAACCTGGTCTGGGGCGGAATCAAGTATCTCGAGGGCGTCGAACTGGGGCTCGTTCGAGAGCTCTGCGTCTCCCGCAACAAACTGATCCGCACCTATCCATCGACCGTAAAGGAGGTGCGCTTCTTCACGACTCTGGCCGCAGGGTTCCGCTGGGGCCGGCTCGGCTTGTACCTCGGAACCCTGCTCTATTGGTTGCTGGGCAGTTTCTCCACGCGGGGGCCTCGCCTGCTGAGCCGGGCCCAGATTCGTGCAGAGGAGCCGGCGATCGATCTGGAAGGAATGGTCGGAGGCTTCGAGTATTCCGATGCCTACCTGATCGACAACGACGCGCGCTTCGTCTTCAACTTCGTCCGGGCGGCGATCGACCATGGGGGAATCGTCGCGAACTACGTCGAATCCACGGGCGCAACCCGTTCGGAGGACGGCCTGTGGAGGACCCGGGCCCGCAATCTCGAGACGGGGCGGGAATTCGAGATCTGCTCGAAAGTCGTCTTGAATGCATGCGGCCCGTTCGTGGACGCCCACAACGCGATCACCGGCCAACAGCGGAACCACCGCCATGTGTTCTCGAAGGGTGTCCACCTGCTGGTCGATCGGATCACCCCCATCACCCGCGTGCTGACCTTCTTCGCCGACGATGGGCGCCTCTTCTTCATCCTACCCATGGGGCCGAAGTCCTGCATCGGGACGACGGATACCCGCGTCGAGGAACTTCCAGCCGAGGTCACTGCCGAAGACCGTCGGTTCATTCTCGACAACGTGAACAAACGCCTCGCTCTCGAGGTGCCGCTCACCGAAGCCGACATCATCGCCGAACGTTGCGGTGTTCGGCCGCTGGTCATCGATGTCCACGGACGCGACCGCGACGAAGGGGATTGGACCTCCCTCTCTCGAAAACATGCCATCGAGGTGAACCGGGAGGAGGGGCACATCAGCATCTTCGGCGGCAAGCTCACGGACTGTCTGAACGTAGGCGAGGAGGTGGCCGAACTCGTCAGCGAGCTCGGAGTAGCGCTTCCCTACCGCGGAATGCGTTGGTACGGCGAGCCCCCGGACGAGGTGCGCGACGAGTACTTCCACCAGGCCATCCTGATGGGACTCGATGCGATGACGGCGCCCGAATCGTCGGAGCTTCTCAGTACGCGGCTCTGGCGTCGCTACGGCGCGAGTGCCCTGCGCCTGCTCGAAGACATCCGGGTGGAGCCGGCCATGGCCGAGGTACTGATCAAGGGCACTGAGTACATCCGTGCCGAGATCCATCATGCCGCCCGCCGCGAAATGATCGTCAAGCTCGAGGATTTCCTCAGGCGTCGAAGCAAGATCGCACTGATCGAAAGGACCGAGATGATCCGGAATGCGCCCGGCCTGATCGAGGCCTGTCGCATCCTCTTCGGCTCGGCCGCGGAGGATCGGATCCAGGAGTACTTCGAGCGCCGCTGAGCCCGCTCGACTGGCCTTCGCACAGGTTGTCCAGTGATTCGGCATTCCAGGTCGATGGAATCCCGGAGCTGTCCAGCCGGGGAATCATACCAGTCGAGCCCCCTCAGGGCAGTGATCAAATCGATGCCAGCCCATGTTAGGCATCTGTGAAATGACCCTAGGTGCATCCCTTGATGCAAGCGAGGCCAAGCCTCCATTTCTGCTCGAAGCCTGTTCTTTGGCTCATGGCCTCCGCTCATCTTACCGATCCACAGCCAAAGGGCGGCTTGACACGTTTGTCAACGCGCCGGTCTATTCGGAGAGACCCATGACGATCAAGACACGCCTCATCCTGCTTCTGTTGTTTCCAATCTGCGTCATCCTCGGATTCGGATTGCAGGGGTTCCTGAAGAGCCACGCGATCGTATCCGAGCTGGACGAGCTTCACACGATGGCAAGGATCGCTGTCGCATCGAGTTCGCTCCTCCACGAGACGCAGAAAGAGCGAGGGATGAGTGCGGGCTACTTGGGAAGCAAAGGCGCAAGGAATGCCGACACGCTCCCAAAGCAGCGTCTCGTTGCCGACGAGCGCATCGCGGAGCTCGAAGAGCTGCTCGAGTCCACCGACAAGGACAACTGGGACGAGGGCTTCACCTCGAGCCTGGAACGGGCCATGACAGACCTCTCCAGGATCGACGACATCCGTACACAGATCTCCGCCCTCGAGATCTCGACACCCAATGGCATCGCCTACTACTCGAACATGAACGCCGCTTTCCTCGACGCGATCAAAGCAATGGTCGCCGCGAGCTCGAACGCGGAACTGGCCATCAACCTGACGGCCTACGTGAGCTTTCTCGAGGGCAAGGAGCACGCCGGCATCGAACGGGCCTTGATGAGCAATGCCATGGCCGGAGATCGCTTCGGTCCGGGGCAATACACGAAGTTCATCTCGCAGGTCCGGCACCAGAAGGTCAGCTTGGCTGCATTCGAGGCAAATGCGAGCCCCGACGCACTGTCGTTCTACCAGACGACCGTACAGGGGGACGCGATCGATGAGGTCGCGAGACTGCGCGAAATCGCTCGCAAGAGCGTGGGACGGCGCGCATTGATGGCTGAGACCTCACGCTTGACGGGCTATGGGGGAATCATCCACCAATTCAAGAACTACGTCCTTCGGCGCGACCCGAAATACGGAAAGAAGATCGATGAGCAGTATCGGACCCTCTCGGCGAAGTTCGACGAATATGTAGCCCTACTGCCACCCGGAAGCCCCCACATCGAAGCGGTCTCGACCTACCGGAAGACCCTCGAGGACTACCGGAAGCAGGCGGAGCTGGTCGGCAATCTGGCCGCGAGCGGTCAGACCACTGAGCAGATCGATGCTGCAGTGAAGATCAGCGACGGACCTGCAATCGATGCGTTGCAGCAATTGATGACGACCTCCGGATTCGGTGTGGATCCCGACCAGTGTTTCAAGATCTATACCGGCAAGATCGACTTGCTAAGGAAGGTCGAGCTCAGCCTTTCCGGCAGCCTGGAACAGAACTCGAGTGAACTCCGAAGCTCGGCAGTCTTTGCCCGCGCCCTCTACGGAGTCTTAGCGCTGATCGCAATGATCGTGACGGCGGTCGGCGGGGTGATGGTCGTTCGATCGATTCTCGCTGCGCTGGCCGCGATGAAGGATGCCATGGCAGATATCGGGTCCGGCAACCTGACGCGCCAGGTGGACACGCACGGGAGTGATGAATTGAGCGACCTCGGGCGTTCGATCAATGGCTTCGTAGACAACCTCCGCGCGACGATCACGGAAGTCGTCAGCCAGTGCAGATCCCTAGACAGCGCATCGGATGCGTTGACGACGGCCTCCGCCGAGATGGTCCGAGAGGTCGGCCACATTTCGGAACAGAGCACGAGCGTCGCTGGGGGTGCAGAAGAACTCAAGAGCAACATCGAGCATGTGGCTCAGACGACCCAGGAATCCAATTCGGCCATCGGTTCGGCGTCGGCAAGCGTGGAAGAGATGTCGGCGAACCTCGGAGACGTAACGAAGCAGGTCGCGGACATCCAGCAAAGAGTCGTGTCCGTGTCCGCTGCCGTAGAGGAGATGAGCGCATCGGCGTCGAGCGTCTCGTCGAGCACGGCGGAGGCAGCTACGACGACCGAGCAGGCGATCGAATCAGCCAAGGGGGCAGATCAGGTCATGAGGACGCTCGCCAACTCTGCAGGCGAAGCCACCGGAATGATCCAGACGATCGACGACATCGCCGCGCAGATCAACCTGCTGGCGCTCAACGCAACGATCGAGGCGGCCTCTGCCGGAGAATTCGGCCGTGGTTTTGCGGTCGTAGCCAACGAAGTCAAGGAGCTGGCAGGTCAGACCGCCAAGGCCACGAACGAGATCCGCGCCAGGATCGAGGGGATCCAGCTGAGCACCGAGGAGGCGATGGCCGCCATGCAGAGCACCCTCGATGTCATCGTCAAGACGGGAGAGATCTCGCGACTGATCGACACTTCCGCTGGCGAGCAGCAACATGCGACAAGTGAGATCGCCGAGAACCTCGCCCGTAACGCGGAATCAGCAAAGGGGATCACGAGAGCCACCGAGGAGTGTTCCGTGGGTGCCAGCGAGGCTGCTTCCCGTGTGGGCCAGATCTCGAACGGAACCGTGGAGATCGCGAAAAACATGGTCGAGGCCTCTCAGGGAGCGGAGGACATCTCGAAGGCGATCCAGCAGGTAAGCTCGGGTCTGGACCAGATAGCCGGTGGCGCAACCACGGTGGAGGAATCAGCGAAGAGCCTGCGGGGGATGTCCACGCAACTCAGCGAAATGGTCTCTCAGTTCACGATCGAATAGCAGAGGCCACTTCGAAGCCGCCTGCTCTCATGGCCGTTCCTGGCTGCTTCGGAGTTCCAGCCCGAACAGCTCCTTGAACCTGGAATAGTAGGCGTCGTCGTCTTCGATCGCCCCGAGTGCGATCCAATCCGCGTCAGACAGCTTTGCCCGTCCCAGGCTCAGCTCGGCTCCGCCCCATGCGCAAGTCGTTCGAAAGGGCGCATCCGGATCGCGGATCATCTGGAGAATGGTTTCGGCCACATCTTCTGCCGGAAAAGCGACTTCGATGCCCTTGGCATAGAACTGGAGCATGCGGCGATAGGCCGATTCGTAGGCGGTCGGCTCCGGATGTCCGACGTTCTTCGGCAGGATCGCAGTGCGCACGACACCGGGCTCGAGCAAGCTGACGCGGATCCCGAATGGCGCCACTTCCTGGGCCAGATTTTCGCTCAGGCATTCCACCGCCCATTTGGAAGAGGAGTAGATGGCCTGACCCAGCGCAGCAATCCGTCCGGCGATGGAGCTGACATTGAGGATATGTCCGGCACCTCGCTGCCTCATTTGCGGGAGCACCGCCTGGGTGCATCGGATCACACCCCAGTAATTGGTCTCGAAGACGGCCTTCGCCGAGTCGATGTCCACGTCTTCGACGGTTGCATTCCAGCCAATCCCCGCGTTGTTGATCAGGACATCGATCCGACCGTCCAGGGCGAGCACCTGCGCCACACCTCGCTCGACACTCCCAGCATCGCAGACATCGAGCTCGACGGGGTGGACCTCGCATCCCGCCTGCTCTGCGAGGCCCTGCAACTTCCCCGCCTTGGCCGTGTCGCGCATCGCGGCATGGACCCGATATCCGGATTCAGCCAGCCGAACTGCGGCAGCGCGGCCGATACCTGAATTCGCACCGGTGATCAGAACGGTATCCACAGCCGATCTCCTTTCGAGGGATCACCCAGACTACATGATTTCGAAAGAGATGTTTAGAGAGGGGCCAGGCACGCTTGTTAAGCCAGCTCGGAAGACGTGTCTGGCCCCTCTCTTGGCATGAACCTCTTCAATAGGTCGTGAGCAGTTTGCTCCAGAGCACCCCCAACACGACCGCCAGCAGCAACTGGAGGATGCGGAGCGCAACGATCCATCGGTGAAGGTCCGGATCTCCAAGGCCTGTGGATCGCCGCGACCAGTAGAAGCGCGTCAGGCCGGCGCTGCGGCCAACTCCGCCGCGAGGCAGCAGGGTGGGCTTTCCGAGTTCGATCCAGACTTCCTGGTGGCTGGTCCTGAGCAGCATCAGGATCCGAGCGGACGTGACGAATAGTGCCGCCAGCAGGATCCAGAATGCGTCGAAGGCAACGAAGGGGAGCACGGGCATGTACCGGTAGGTGCCATCCAGGGGTCCCGAGGTGACGCCAGACGCGGCGGATTTTGCTGTGCTGGAGGGGCCTATAGTGGCTGCGGAGGGCCGAAACTTCCGGTCATGTGCTCGCACCAGTTGCTGAGCAGGGGCTCCTTCGGCAGGCCGAGCTTGCGCAACTCTTCGGCGATCTCGTGCTCACCGAGCTCGAGAGTCACACCCGCACCGCCTGGCGTCGTGCTCTCACCACTCCCACCCCGGGTGAATTCGTTCCTGTGCGGAGTGCCACCGAGCAGCGTGTAACCGAGGCTCCTGGTGTCCGGAATTTCGCCGCCGCCGCCGCGGGGGACCTTCAGCGTGAAGACGTGTTTTCCTTCCATGACCAGCCGGCAGGTTGCACTCTCCGTGGTGTACTGGAAGTCGATCTCCTGTACGGACTTCGGAAAACCCCAGATCGTGCAGCCCGCCTCGCAGGTGAATCCTTCATCGACCGGAAGGTGCCGGATAAAGGTCCCCGCTTCGTCGTCGCCTGCTCCACGAGGCTTCACGAAGAAGACCACACCGACCTCGTTGTAGACACCGAGATCGTTGTCCCGGTAGTCGACGATCACCAACGAGAGCTGGGTCTGACCCGGGGACGGTTCGAGCACCTCGAAGGCCTCGGGTACCAGCTTCTGGGCCTCCTGCGCGGAAACCCCGTACAGCGCCGTTCCCGAGGACGCGTCACGAACGTCGCACGGAAGCGTGACCGTCCTACCCTGGATCTCGTAGCTCTTTCGGGCTGTCAATTCGTCCGCCTAGGAATCCAACACGTCTGCGGCAACCAGCTCTTCCAGGTAGGGCGTGTCCCACCACGAGAGCTGCATCTCCTTCGCGCGCCGGAAATACATCTGCGTGTCGTACTCGATCGTGAAGGCTACTCCGCCCCAGATCTGGGCGCACGCCCGGGTGACGTCCTGGTAGGTGTTGCACGCGAACAACTTGGCCATCGGAGCGAACCGTGTGATCGAGCGACCCCGCGCCCGATTCCAGGCCGCTTCGTGGACGAGCGCCCTGCCACCGTCGATATGTGTCGAGGCGTCGGCCATGTAGTGGGCCAGGGCCTGGAATGCACCGAGGGGCTTGTCGAACTGCTTTCGGACCTTGGCGTACTCGACGGTGTTCTCGAGACAGCGATCGGCACCGCCAATTGCCTGTGCGGCCTGAAGCACGAGCCCATCGTGAAGCACCTTGCCGAAGGTGTCCCAGCCGGTACCCGCCGCACCGATACGCGCGTTGGCGGGCACCCGGACGTCACGTAGCTCGACCCGGTAGTGGGCCTCGCCGCTCTGCGAGCAGATCTGCTTCAGCGTGACGCCCTCACTGGACGGATCGACCATCAGCAGCTCGATGCCATCGTCGCTGCGCGCAAGTACGAGCAGACGGTCCGCCGAGCTCGCGTAGTTCACATGGCGCTTCACTCCGGAGAGCAGGTAGTCGTCACCCTCCTTCTTGGCGGCCAGAGCCACGCCTTCGGGACCGAAGCCCCGATCCGGCTCCAACCATGCGGGTGTCAGGATCGCATCTCCCGCGACGATCTTCGGCAGCCAGGCCTCCTGTTGCGCGTCGCTTCCTGCCTCGAGCAGAATGCCAGGACCGAGGACGGCGCTCACGAAATGGGGCGTCGGCGCCATGGCCCTGCCCAGCTCTTCGTAGACCAAAGCGGCTTCCAACAGGCCGAGACCGCCACCGCCGTGCCTCTCGGGAATGAGGATGCCGACCAGGCCCGCTTCTGCCATCTGCTTCCAGAGTCCAACGGGGTAGCCCTTCGGATCGTCCTCCATCTCACGGACGACCTCGATCGGGCAGTGCTCGTCGAGCAACGCCCGAGTCATGTCCTTGATCATCTGCTGCTCTTCAGTGAACTCGAGATCCATCCTGCTGTCCTCTAGAAGTTCTTGGGCAGGCCGAGGTGGCGCCGCGCGATGATGTTCTTCTGGATCTCCGAGGACCCACCGCCCACGGTCTCGTTCATGGTCGCCCGGTAGGCCCCCTCGAAGCGGCCACGGATCGGTGCCTCATCCTGGCCCTCGCGGATCGTGCCCGCGACACCCGTGATATCGAGCGCCTCGTCGCAGACCCGCTGAGAGAGGGTGGTGGTGAAGAGCTTGTATTGGGACGACTGAATCGTCGGTGGCTTGCCTCCCGCCTTCGCGGCGCAGACGAAACGCGTGCTGAGCGCCTTGGCGACCGCAGTATCCGTCACGATGTTGGCGATCAGCCGACGCGTGTCCGGATCTTCGCGGATCGGTTTGTCGTCGCGGGTCGCGGTCTTCGCCCAGTCGATGAGCACGCGTGTGCGCTCGCTGATCGGCGAGAGCGTGAACAGGGTGAAGCGTTCGAGATCGAGCGCCTCGGAGATCATCTGGAACCCCTGGCCGCGCTTTCCGACCAGGTACTCGTCCGGCACGAAGACATCGGTGAAGAAGACCTGATTGGTCGTATCCTTGCCGATGGTAGGCAGGCTCTGGATCTCGAGGCCCTCGTGGTCCATCGGGATCAGGAACAAGCTGATACCGTCGTGCTTCGGCAAGTCGGGATCGGTGCGCGCACCCACCCAGTACCAGTCCGCGAAGTGGGCCGAAGTCGTCCACATCTTCTGACCGTTCAGCTTCCAGCCGCCATCCACTTTCTCGGCCTTCAGCTGCATGTTGGCCGCATCCGAGCCGGCTTCGGGCTCGCTGTAGCCGACCGCGAACTCGACCTCCGCCGTGAGGATCTTCGGCAGGAACTCCGCTTTCAGGAAGTCGCTGCCGTGACGGATCAGGGTCTTGCCGATGATGCCCACGCCCTTGCCGATCTGGGGCGCGGCATGGCGAGAGAGCGCCTCGTTCAGGATGAACTCGTAGACGCCCTCGATCTCCTGGCCGCCGTACTCCTTGGGCCAGGACATGCCGAGCCAGCCCTTCCCGGCGAGCTTCTTCATGAAAGCGCGGCGCTCGGGTGTGTCGGCGAGCTGGGTGAAGTTCTCGCGGGTCGGATCCATCACCACCGGGTCGTGGTTCTGGACGAGCCACTGCTCGACCTCGTCGAAAAATTCCTGCTCTTCGGGGGAGAAGTCGAAGTCCACGGAGATCCTCCTGGGTACGCGGCAATCATATACGATACGGACCGTATTGTAAATGGGTTCAGCCCGGCAAGAAGACCGCACGGCCGCCCGGCAATCGGTTCCGGAGCCCGCCCTTCTCAGCCCCGTGGGCTGGGCGAAATCGACGTGGCCGGACCAGATAGCCCCGACGGAGTGGGGAGACGACCACAGCGATCCAGTGCCGTATAGAGCCCGAGACACACGACATTCGCGAGGTTCAGGCTTCGGACCTCCGGCAGGATCGGCACGTTGAGCCTCTGGGACGAGAACCGCTGAAGCAGTGCCGGCGGCAACCCCTTCGACTCGCTCCCGAAGACCAGGATTTCGTCGCCACGGAATGGCGCCTCGAAGATCGAGGTTCCCCCGCGAGCCGTGAACATTCGGAGCCGCGGCTCAGCAGGTGCGCGCTCTGCCAACGCGGAGAGCAGCGCGGACAGGTTCGAATGCACTGTCATCTCGACATCCGGCCAGTAGTCGAGCCCTGCCCGCTTCAGGTGCTTGCTATCGAGCGAGAACCCGAGCGGCTCCACCAGATGCAATGGCGTTCCGGTCGCCGCGGCCAACCGGGCCGCGCACCCGGTGTTCTGCGGAATCTCAGGCTCGACGAGGACGATTTCCATGCTGACTTTCACTATTCAGGCGGAGGAACCCGAGCGGGATCTTCGATTGGACCGGACGGCCGCTCGAACGCAACGGCGTACGTGTTCGTGACGAAATTGCTCGACGGCCACGGGTCCACCGTGCGCAGCGGGACGAAGCCCACAACGCTGGCCTCTTCGATCAGCAGCTCCACATGGATCCCGTGGCCACCACGATTCTCCGGAATGCCCTTCGGTGTCCAGAGCGCGAGCCAGAAGG
>JAAELW010000249.1 GCA_024226235.1 bacterium | reverse complement strand
GGGGGGCGTCGCCCCCCTCAACAAGTGAATTGTGAACTCCGGCCCCACTTCTTGACTCCTATTTTGCGTCGCCGAGGCGGGCGTCCTTGGTTGGGCTCTTCAGCCATTCGCCAACGTCGTCGGCGATGACCGAGACGCATTTCTCGAGCATTCCGCAGGTGCCCTTGCCTGTGAACGTGCTGCGCTTGGCGCGGAAGGTGCCGATCTCGCGGCCACCTTTCTTCAGGGTTCCATAGATCGTGACCCACTTCGGGCCGGAGAACATGCCCGCCGGAGGAGCATGGATATCGCGGATCAGCAACTCGAGGCGGGTACCGCCACCGCCGCCGGTCGAGAGGTCGTCGATCGACGCAGCGAAGATCTCGGGGATCCTCGTGGCGAGTGCGCATTCCTTCTTCACCTTCGGCGAAGATCCCGACTGCGGGTGATACTTGATCTTGGCTGCCACCTTGGTGCCCGCCCAACCAGCTGTGGTGGTCACAAAGACAATCGCGGCGATCAGCAACAGGCTGCGGGTCATACGGTTCCTCATCGGTCTCTCCTCCCCAGAAAACTCATCGAAACGTAGCGAAGACCTTCAGGCGCGCAGGATCAGTACGAATCCCAGCAGGCCGAGCGCGACCCAGGAGGCCGCCCGGAAGCGCTCGGTACCGACGCGGCGCGCAATTGCGAAGCCCCCGACAAGGCCAAGGAGCACCGTGGGAACGGCGGCGCCGGCATCGAGCAGAACGCTTCGATCGAACATCCCCTGGCTGGCAGCCGTCAGGGCGCGAGTGCTTCCACCCAACAGGAAGAGCACCTGGATGGTGGCGCGAATCGCATCCGGCGGGTCGGACCGACGGTAGAGGTGGGCGATCAGCGGGGGCCCGCCGGTGTTGAATGCGCCCCCGAGGAAGCCACTCACCAGGCCGACCCCCCCGTCGAGGACGGGCATTTCCCGGGTCTGTAGCCGGGGACGCGACAGGCTCCACAATGCGATCACGATCGTAGTCACGCCCAGCGCCCGTACCATCAAGGTGCGATCGAGCGTCCCCAGGGCCAGCACGCCCATCACCACCCCGACGAGCATGGCTGGCGCGATTCGCACTGCTGGCCGCCACAAGACGTGTTCTCGCAGGCTGAAGAGCTGGCCGCTGGTGGTCACGAGGCCGCAGAGGTTCACTACGCCCGCAGCGTGGATCAGATCGTGGGAGAGGGTGAGGCCGGACATGGCCACGATGCCGAAACCGAAGCCCAGGAAGCCCTGGACGCAGGCAGCCAAGGTCAGAACTGCCAATACGGTCAAGTCGGGCATGGCAGCAGGTTGTAGCAGACCCCTGGCAGGCCAGGCCCAAAGCTCCGAGACTCGGGGCCCGCCCCGGCGGCCCCCCATGCCCAAGCCCCAAGAGTTCATCGACGTTCGCGGTGCCGCTGAGCACAACCTGAAGAGGGTCGACGCCAAGATCCCGAAGCACAGGTTCGTCGTATTCACGGGGCCCTCCGGGTCGGGCAAGTCGAGCCTGGCCTTCGACACGATCTATGCGGAGGGGCAGCGCCGCTACGTCGAATCGCTCTCCGCCTATGCGCGGCAGTTCCTCGGCCAGATGGAGAAGCCGCGCTACGACCACATCCGCGGGCTCTCTCCCACCATCTCGATCGAGCAGAAGGCGGCCAGCAACAATCCGCGCTCGACCGTCGGGACGATCACCGAAATCTATGATTACCTACGCGTGCTGTTTGCACGCATCGGCCACCAACATTGCCACCAATGCGGCGAGCCAGTCGAACAGCTTTCGGCCGCGGAAATTTCGGCTCGGCTGCGCGCGCTTCCCAAAGGCACGCGTTTCCTGCTGCTGGCCCGCCTGGTCGACAATCGCAAGGGTGAGTACCGCGAGCTGCTCCACGAAGCAGTGAAAGAGGGCTACGGGCGCTTTCGGATCGACGGGGAGATCTTCCGAGACGACGAGCTGCCGACCCTCGACAAGAAGCGCAAGCATACGATCGATGTCGTCGTGGACCGGCTCTCGGTTCCGGCCGAGAAGACGCGTAGCTTCGGCTCACGAGTCACGGATTCGGTCGAGACCGCTCTCAAGAAGGGCAACGGGGCCCTGCTCTGCAGCATCGCCGGTGGGGAAGACCGGCTCTACTCCGAGCATCTCTTCTGCCATGAATGCGAGATGGGCTTTCCCGAACTCTCGCCCCAGAGCTTCTCCTTCAACTCGCCGTTGGGCATGTGCCCGGATTGCAACGGGCTCGGCACGAAGCCGGAGATGGACCCGGATCTCGTCGTGCCGGATCCGGCGAAGACGGTCCGGGAGGGTGCCATCGAGCCCTGGGCGAAGGTGGTCGAAAGGGGGTCGGACAGCTGGACCGGGTCGATCCTGGCGAACCTGGCCAAGACCTACGAGATCGATTTCGATCGCCCATGGAAGAAGCTCCCGAAGAGGCATCGCCAGATCCTCCTTCACGGAACCGGCGAGAAGCGCGTGGCCATGTCGATGAAATTCGCGACCGGGAAGATCGAGTTCCAGCGCCGCTTCGAAGGTGCCTTGAACGAGCTCTACCGCCGCTTCCGTCAGACCAAGAGCGAGGGAATGCGCAAGTACTACATGCGTTACCTCTCCGAATCGGAATGCTCCACGTGCAACGGTCAACGTCTGCGCCCCGAGACTTGTTCCGTCTTCCTCGGCGACGCGACGCTTCCCGACCTCGCATCGCGCACGATCCGCGAGACGCGTGAGTTCATCGACGGGCTGAAGCTCTCACGCAACGAGAAGCGGATTGCAGAAGAAGTGCTGAAGGAAATCAATGGCCGGCTGGGCTTCCTGATGGACGTAGGGCTCAGCTACCTGACGCTCGATCGGCCCGGACCTTCGCTCTCCGGCGGCGAAAGCCAGCGCATCCGGCTCGCCAGCCAGATCGGCAGTGAGCTTACCGGCGTGCTCTACATCCTGGACGAGCCGTCGATCGGGCTGCATCAGCGCGACAACGCCCGGCTGCTGGCCACGCTCGCGCGGCTGCGCGATCTCGGCAATACGGTGATCGTCGTCGAGCACGACAAGGAGACGATCGAGAAGGCGGACCACGTGCTCGATTTCGGGCCCGGGGCCGGGGTGCACGGCGGCGAAGTGGTGTTCTCTGGAACCCCCACGCAGCTCAGGCGTTCGACGAAGTCCGTGACCGGGCGATACCTCTCCGGCAAGGAATCGATCGAGACCCCGACCCGCCGGCGAAAGGGTTCCGGGAAGTCGATCCGGATCGTGGGTGCAGAGGCAAACAATCTCAAGAAGGTGAGCGTCGAGTTTCCGTTGGAGACGATGACCGCCATTACGGGCGTGTCCGGCGCCGGGAAGAGCACTCTCGTCAACTCCGTCCTGTATCCGGCGCTGAAGCGGTACTTCTTCGACAGCAACGACGCTGTGGGCGCGCACAAGAGGCTGGTCGGAGCGGATCTCATCGACAAGGTGATCGAAATCGACCAGCGTCCGATCGGTCGCACGCCGCGCTCGAACCCCGCGACCTACACGAAGGTCTTCGACGAGATCCGCAAGGTCTTCGCCCAGACCCAGGAGGCACGGACCTATGGCTACAAGCCAGGGCGCTTCTCGTTCAACGTGAAGGGCGGGCGCTGTGAGGCCTGTGAGGGCGACGGTGTCCGGCGTATCGAGATGCACTTCCTGGCCGACGTGTTCGTGCCTTGTGAAATCTGCCAAGGGAAGCGCTTCAACGAAGCCACCCTGCGAGTGCGTTTCAAGGGGTTGAACATCGCCGAGGTGCTCGACCTCTCGATCGAGGAAGCTCTCGATGTCTTTGCCAATCAGCCGCGTGTGTCGAGCGGCATTCGGACCCTCGCGGAGGTGGGGCTTGGCTATGTGAAACTCGGCCAGCCCTCGCCGACGCTCTCCGGTGGTGAAGCCCAACGCATCAAACTGGCGCGGGAGCTCTCGAAGAAGGCGACCGGGCGCACGCTCTATGTGTTGGATGAGCCCACGACGGGCCTGCACTTCGATGACTTGAAGAAGCTGTTGCAGGTGCTCGACCGATTGGTCGAGGCCGGCAACACCGTGCTCGTGATCGAGCACAACCTCGACGTGATCCGCTGCGCGGATTGGGTCATCGACCTCGGCCCCGAAGGTGGCGATGGGGGTGGTGAGGTCGTGGCAGCGGGCACCCCGGAGGAGGTCTCCAAGTGCAAGCAGAGCTACACGGGGCAACACCTACGGCGTGTGCTGTGATGTACGGGGCAACACCTACGGCGTGTGCTGTGATGTGAATGGATCGTCTGGTCCTCGACATACCCGGAGCTGGCCTGCACGAGTTCACAGAGCAGGTGGAAACTGCTGTCGCGGGCTCGGATATCCAGGAGGGTTTGTGCACGCTCTTCGTCCAGCACACTTCGGCCAGTCTGCTGATCCAGGAGAATGCGGATCCATCCGCCCGGCGGGATCTCGAAGCATGGCTGGCCCGACTGGTGCCCGAGGGCGATCCGCTCTACACCCATACGCTCGAGGGGCCGGACGATATGCCGGCTCATATCAAGGCGGCGCTGACGGCGACCTCCCTGACCGTTCCGGTCATCGGAGGTCGGCTCGGCCTCGGCACCTGGCAGGGGATCTTCTTCTGGGAGCACCGTCGAGGGCGATCCGAAAGGCACGTCCTGATCCACTTCAGTCCGTAGCATGATGAGGAGGGCCCCGTGTCCCGACGTGATCAGATTCGAATGACCGAGGACGCATTGCACGAGTTCGTCAGCAGTGCCCATACCATCATCGTCAACTCGATCGGCAAGGATGGTGTGCCCCACCCCATGCCCATGTGGTTCGGCGTCGAAGATGACGGCGCGATCGTGATGAGTACCTTCACGAAGAGCCAGAAGATCAAAAACCTCGAGCGCGATCCGAGGGTGAGCTTGCTGGTCGAGGATGGCGAAGAGTACTCGAAGCTGCGCGGTGTCGTGATCTACGGCAAGGCGGAATTGATTCGAGACGACGATGCGGTTGTCGAGATCCTCGTGCGGGTCAATTCGAAGACCCTCAGCGGGGAAGTGGATGCAGAGGAGCTGCGCACCGCCCTGCGCAAGACGGCTCCGAAGCGCACTGGGATTCGCATCCGACCCGACCGCATCGTCAGCTGGGACCACACCAAACTCGGCGGCACCTACTGAGACCGGCCGAGTAACTTAACAAAAGTGCCTGGCCCCTTTCTTAACAAGGCCCCTTTGTTGGCGTCTTTCTTGGTGCTCTTGTTGATATGTGGGGTTGGCTAGGCGTCGAGTAGGGCTTCGGCTCGGTGGTGGGCCGTTTCGAAGGGGTCGAGGCCTTCGATCGGATCGTGACGTGTCGTGAGCCCGCCGACCAGGAAGTAGAGGCTCTGGGGCAGGAAGAAGGCCCAGAGGGCGAGGGCCACGTGCATCGGGTCGGGGCCCGCAATGAAGCGGGCGAGTAGCAGGCCGACACCGAGGGTGAGGCCCTCGACCGTGAGCGTGCGGGCCAGGCCGCCCGCCCGGAACAGGCGTACGCGGCCGACGGCCAGTACGGCCACCGCTCCGGCGACGACACTGCCAAGGCCGCTGGCCAGCACGAGTACGCCCGCACTCATGAAGGCCGCGAGCAGACCAGCCCCGAGCGCGCGCCGTGGGCTCGGGCCGAGGCCGGCCACGTACACCGAGGCGACGGTGAGGAGGTAGATCGCCAGAGCGTCGCCCGGGGCGGCAATCGGGCGGAGCAGCAGGGCCACTGCGGGCCAGCCGGCTGCGGCGAGTCCGCCAAACAAGATCGTGCGTCCGAATCCGTGCCAAGCCATCACACCGCTCCTCCCGTCGACGTGCCGCGGCGGCGCAGCAGTTCGAGTTCGACCTCTTCGTCTGCAACGAAGGGGGGGGCTGTCGGGTCGCAGGGATCTGCTGGTCGTGACGCCAGGGTGAGCTGGGTTCGCGCCCGGCTGCGAAGGGTCTGGAAGGCTTCCTGTTGCTCTTCGAGTCGTCGCTCCAGCTTTGTTCGCGTGTTGGCGACTTCCTCGATCTGGGTGCCCAGACTCTCGAGCTCCCGGCGCTCCGGCAGGAGCTGCCGAACCGCGAAACGTGCCAGCTCCTCCTTCTCGCCCGTGAGAGCCAGCGCCACATCTTCGTCCAGTGCTGTGACCGTGGTTTGTTTTCGCTCGTGCTCGTCTCGCAGTCGCGCCTCTTCTTCGGTCAACGCAGCTACGCGAGCCCGCTTCTGAAGCAGCTCCAGCTCTGCTTCGCGCAGGGCCTGGCGAAGCAGCAGGCCGCGTTCTTCGAGCGCGTCCACTACGCCGTGGGCATCCGCGCGCAGTAGCGCGCCGATCCGGTCGATGAGTTTCAAGGGCATGGGATTCTCCTTTCAAGCAGGTCGTGGTCTGGGCCGATCGAAGGGCAATGGGCCCTCATCAGATGTACACGGTCCGGCCCCTCGGTGCTGAAAATCCCAGGTAAACCGAGGACTTCGACGTTTACACTGGATTTACGTCCGGATGCCGATGGCTCTCTACACTCATCACTGGAGCACCGATGAACGCGACCGGACAACCGAGCAAGCCCCGCATCCTCGTGGTCGAAGACGAGCCCGCCATCCAGCGCGGGCTCTGTGATGTGCTCGCCTTCCACGGCTATGCCCCGACCGGGGTAGACACGGGCGAGGATGGCTTGCGTGAAGGGCGGCTAGGTCAGTACGACCTGGTGCTCCTCGACATCATGTTGCCGGGCAAGAGCGGCTTCGATGTCTGCGAGGAACTGCGCGCCGAGTTGCCGCGCCTGCCCATCCTGATGTTGACGGCTCGAGGTTCGGAGGAGGACGTGGTTCGCGGCTTCCGATGTGGGAGTGACGACTACGTCACCAAGCCGTTCTCGATTGCCGAGTTGATGGCCCGGGTCGAAGCCCTCCTGCGCCGCGCCCAGCGCAATGTCGTTTCGCGTTCCGATCCCTTTACTCTGGGTGATCTGCAGGTGGATCCAGAGAGTCGCGTTGCGACGACCGGGAACCACGAGATCGAGCTGTCGAAGCGCGAAGTCGAGCTGCTGGCCCTGTTCGCTCAAGAACGCGGGCGAATCGTCAGCCGGCGCATGCTTCTCCAGGAGGTCTGGGGCTTCGATCGGCCCGAACGATTGGAGACGCGGACCGTCGACATGCACATCGCAAAGCTCCGGAAGAAGCTGGGTGATGCCCGCGAGGTGATCGAGACCGTGCGTGGTGAAGGCTACAGGGTCGCCTTCTAGTGTTGATACGCCTTCGCCTGGTGTTCATTCTGCTCGCGCTGGGGCTGGCCGTGCCCGGCTTCCTTCTGGTGCGGCGCGCGCTCGACGGCGTTGCCATCGAACAGGCTGCGCGGCACCGCGCAGTGGCCGAACGCGTGTTCGACGAAATGGAACGCACGCTCTCGGTCTTCCTCCAGTCGGAGGAGGAGCGCCCTGTGGGCCACTATCGTCATGCATGGTCGCCGGCCGGAAGCCCGCCGGGTGTGTTGCTCCGCTCACCCCTGGCGGACCCGTCGCCCGAGGCCTTCGTGATCGGGCATTTCGAAGTAGACCTTGCGGGCGTCGTGCACACGCCTCTCCGCCCGCGCTCCGGGAAGACGGGTGGAAGTGAGCCCGTGCCCTCACCTGCGGCCGAGGTCGCGGCGGAGCGGGTTCTCGGCCTGGCCCGGCGCGCGTGGCCGAGTCGGGCACCTTCCGAACGTGCGGCTGAGAAGCAGGCGCCCGGGACGACTGTGGCCGTGGGCCTCGCAGCCAAGAAGGACCGCGAGCTGCGCACCGAATCCGACGAGGACAGCCCGCTGGCAGATGCCTACGACGCTTTGCAATCCCTGAATCGAGGTGCGGCTCTCCGGCAGAAGCGCAGCCAGAAGGTGGTCGAGGTCGCCGAGGTGCTGCCGGCCAACGAGGAACTCGAGGGCTCTAGCTGGGACCCGGGAATGCGCGCGCTTGGAGCCCCTTCCGCCGCCATCCCGGGGCGAACTGCAGATTCCTCGATCGGGGCCGAGGGCAAGGGCGAGCGATTCAAACCCGAGGCGCCGAGGCCGAAGGCTCGAGCCCCGGCTGAGCGGGTGGCTGCGCCAGCTCCTCTGGTCATCGACCCGATCCAGGGATTTCGACTGGATGAGATCCACCTCGTCCTTCATCGCACCATCTGGCGGGGCAACCAGGCGATGCGCCAAGGTCTGATTCTCGACACCGTGGCCCTCGAGACGTCCCTGCTGGGCACGGCTCTCCCCGGTCTCCCGAAGGTGAATGCACGTCTGGTCGTGCCCAGCCTGGAGCCGTCACCCCCTGGTGGCGCGTTCAGCTATCGGCACCGGTTTGCGGAGCCCTTCGATGCGCTTGCCGTCGACCTGACATTGCCGCTTCTGGCAGGCGGATCCGGCGCCCGTACCATCCACGGCCTCAGCTTTGCACTGGTCCTGGCCGGTTCGATCGGGCTGTTCGCTCTCTACCGGATGGTGACGGTGGCGATCGGCTTCGCCGAACGGCGCAGCAACTTCGTAGCCGCCGTCTCTCATGAGTTGAAGACGCCTCTGACGGCGATCCGCATGTACGGCGAGATGCTGCGCGACGACATGGTGCCGACCGAGGAGAAGCGTCACGAGTACTACGGCACGATCACCGCGGAATCCGAACGCCTCTCCCGTCTGATCGATAACGTCCTCGAGTTCTCCCGCCTCCAGCGCGGCAGTCGTGAGATGAGTTGGATCGTTGGCGATCTAGCACCGGTGGTGCGGGAAGCGAGGGACGTCCTCGCACCTCACGCGGCGGCCCAGGGCTTCGACCTGGAAGCCGAGATCTCTCCCGGCCTGCCCGCGGTACGCTTCGACCGGGATGCTGTGCTGCAGGTCCTGTTCAACCTCGTCGACAATGCGTTGAAGTATGCCAAGGATGCCCGGGAGAAGAAGGTGCGAATCGAGCTCTCGCCGGATGGAGACCAGGTGGTGATGACCGTCCGCGACCACGGCCCGGGTGTGCCTCCGGCCAGCCAGAAACGCGTCTTCGAGCCCTTCCATCGGGAGGAGAGCGAGTTGACCCGCCGAGCCCAGGGTACCGGCATCGGTCTCTCCCTCGTCAAGGGCCTCGCCGAGCAGATGGGTGCATCCCTGCGCGCTGCCAACGCCCCGGGCGGCGGCTTTGCCGTGGGCCTGGTCTTCCCCACCCGGAACGATTCATCTCCCGCAGGATGACCGATCGCCCCGGCTCAAGTGGGTTGGACGATATGCTCGGCAATCATCGCGAGGAGCTGCTCGTTGTCGACCGGCTTCTGGAAGTAGCCGACCGCGCCGGCGGTCAGGGCTCGCTTCTCGTTGGCCTCTGGGTCGCGGGCGGAAATGACGATCACCGGAATATGGGCCAGGTTGCTGTTTGCCCGGAGCCGATCCAGGACCACGAATCCGTCTCCGCCGGGAAGGCCCAGATCCAACAGGATCGCATCCGGTTTTTCGCGCAGGGCGATGCTGATCGTCATCATCCCGTCCTCGGCAAAGGCCGTCTCGAAGCCATTTGCCCGGAGCCTCGCGTTCAGCCCCAGCCGCAGGTCCCTGTCGTCGTCAACGATGAGTATCTTGGCTCCCGCCATGGTTCAACTCCTCCCACCATTCCTCGTCTTCGAGGAGGGCTTCGATGCGCGTGGCTACGATAGCCAGCGCGGCGTCGACACCGAGTTTCTGCTCCTCGGGCCGGGTTACGTCCGCATTCCAGCGGACAAGAAACTTGATGGTGCCATTCAGGGCGCCCGGGTCGCGTCGCATGACCGAGCAGATACGAGAAGCCGCGGCAGCCGTGCCCTCGGGCCCCGAGCCGATGATCGCGTACAGAGTGGCATAGGCACCGTGGCAGAACCGGTGGCGAAGGACGACATCGACATCGGAGTGCACGGTCGTGCACATGTCGTGGTAGATGTCGCGGCTCATGTCGGGAGATGCACCCCTCGATGAGTGCGGGTCCATCGGAGATACGTCCACCCGGACGATTCCCCAACTGGGTCGCAGCTCTCCTCGATCGATCAGCGCCGGCCGCAGGATCCGGGGGAGATCGAAGGACGGTAATGTGAAGTGGAAGCTGGTTCCCTCGCCCTGTTTGCTCTCGACCCAGATTCGTCCACCTTGGCGTGTGACCAGCTCCCGGGTGATGTAGAGGCCAAGGCCCAGACCCGTGCGGCTCTCCCAGCCCTCCACGTTCTCCTGGTGGAGCCGATCGAAGATCCGCTCCATTGCATCGGGCTCGATCCCGCAACCCGTATCGCTGACAGTGACCCGGATCTTGCTGTCATCGTCTGGATCGAGTCCAGCGACTACGCGGATCACTCCTTCTTCGTCAGTGAACTTGATGGAATTCTCGATCAGGTTGCTCAGAATCTGTTGGAGGCGCGCCGCGTCGGCCATGACTTCCGGCAAGTTCGACTCGACCTTTCGCCGAAGTCGGATCTCTTTCGCTCTGGCCTTTCCATCGAAGCTCACGACCGCGTCGGCCACGGCCCGCTCGAGGTCCAGCGGTCGGGGCTCGATGCGCAGTTTCCCCGACTGGGCACGGGCCACTTCCGTGAGATCGGCGATCAAGTGCTCGAGTTGCTTCACGTTCCGGTAGGCAATGCCGAGGAATTCGCGCTGCTGAGAGTTGATGGGTCCAGCCAGGTCATCGAGCAGCAACGAGAGGAATTGGTGGACGGCTGCCAACGGCGTACGCAACTCATGGGAAACCTGGGAGAGGAATCGATCCTTCATTTCCAGCTGTTCGC
The DNA here is from genome assembly GCA_024226235.1 of bacterium. Lineage (GTDB taxonomy): Bacteria > Myxococcota_A > UBA9160 > UBA9160 > UBA6930. The sequence continues at coordinate 3,019 of JAAELW010000249.1, read as the reverse complement.
GCTGCGACTCGTTGAGCTCTCGCTGTTTCTCGATCAGTACCCGCTCCGCCTGTCGGATTTCGGTGATGTCGCGCTGGACCGCGACGAACCCATCGATCAACCCGTCGCCATCGAAAACCGGCGCGATGGTCAGGCTGCACTCGTAGACGGAGCCGTCCTTTCGCCGGTTCTTGACCTCCCCCGACCATTTCGAGCCCGATTTGATCGTCTGCCACATGTCCGAGTAGAAGTCGGTGTCATAGGCACCGCTCTGCAGGATGCGCGGATTCTGCCCGATCGCTTCCTCGACCCGGTAGCCCGTGAGGGATTGGAAGGCCGGATTCACATAGCGGATGCGGGCCTCGCAATCCGTGACGACGATGGCTTCACCAGCCGATTCCACAGCCGATGCCAGGTGCAGACGGTTCACGATGGGTCCTCGAGACGGGCTGCCGGCTCACAGAACCGGCTCCGGGGGTTCTGGAGTATTCATCGGCGTCCCCGGCTTTCTCCTGAAGACAGGAGGAGCAAGCCCTCGAAGAGCCGCATGTCTTGAAGCGAGCAAGCGGAGGTCAGCGCCCGCTCTGCTCCCCGTAGACGATGACGTCCAGGGTCAGGGGCCCATGGGCGCCGTAGACCAGGGTTTGCTCGATGTCGGCGGTCTTGGAGGGGCCGCTGATCCAGGTGAGGTGGTGGTAGGCGTAGGCGTCGTCGGGCAGGGCGGCCTGGGCGCTGTGCAGGTCCGGGTAGATGGCCGCTGTCGGGAGCAGGAGGATCAGGTAGCGGCATAGAAACGGCAGGGCGCGGTGCGGTAGGTGCTTTCCCTCAACCGCAATTGCAGCGTTCTCGGCCACACCGACACTTCCTTCCACGATGGCGACGGCGACGTCCTCGAAAGCGGCGGGCGGGATGTCGGGTGGTGCAACCACCCACGGCCCTGGTCCGAGGCGCTGACTGGCGCCATCGGTCGCCAGGATGCGTCCGCCCTGTGCTCGCAAGCCCGCGACCCGAGTCGCTTCTTCGCCGATCGCCCAGGCCGCGACCGGTCCGTGTGCCTCGCCGCCCACCGAGCGAAGGCAAGAGCCGAAGCGCTCGAAGCCGCCAGCAAGATCCGGTGCGGGATGCTTGCCGGGATGGGCCGCCGTGCGGGTCGTGGCCTCGCGAACGCGGTTCAAGATGGACTCGCGGTCGTTCAATCGGCGCCTCGCTCGCGATGCCAACGCGCGGAGAAGCTCGGTCCGGGATGAGGCGGCAGCTCTCGCGTGCGCAGCCAGCCGCCTGCCGGGTTGCCCGGGAAGCGTCTGCTCGCGAGGGGCCAGAAGCCTCTCGCGAGCCGGCCGGCGAAGCGGAACCAGCGGGGGCGAGCCATCAACCAAGCGGCCATGCGAGCGGCCAGGGAAGCTGCGCTCCGGGGTCGGTTCGTGTCGTGTCGCCAGGCGAGTAGTTGGTCATGGAGATCGATGCGGATCGGGCAGACTGCGGTGCAACTTCCGCACAGCGAGGACGCATGCGGCAGCGAGGCACCGTCGGGCCGCATCGCCGGTGCGAGGACAGCGCCGATCGGGCCCGGGATGGGGCCCGGATAGGCGTGGCCGCCAGCCCGCCGGTACACGGGGCAGGTGTTGAGACACGCGCCGCAGCGGATGCAGGCGAGGGCGCTCCGGTGTCTTTCCTGGCCGAGCAAGGCTGCGCGTCCGTTGTCCACCAGCACGATATGCAGCTCTGCACCTGGACGAGGGCCGGTGACGACACTCGTGTAGGCCGATATCGGCTGGCCTGTCGCGCTCCGTGCGAGCAGGCGCAGGAAGACCGGTAGATCCTCCATGCGTGGGATCAGCTTCTCGATTCCGACGCAGGCAACATGCAGTCGTGGAAGACTCATGCCCAGATCGGCATTGCCTTCGTTGGTGACTACCACGATCGATCCGCTCTCGGCCACCGCCAGGTTCACGCCCGTGATCGCCGCCTGAGCCGCGAGGAAGTGAGAGCGGAGGTTCCTGCGTGCGGCGCGGGTGAGTCGTTCGGGATCGGTCTCGCCGCGGGGGGTGCCCATGTGCCGGTGGAAGAGTTCGCCGATTTCTTCGCGCGAGCAGTGAATGGCCGGCACGATGATATGCGAGGGCGACTCATGGCGAAGCTGGACGATACGCTCGCCCAGATCGGTATCCACCACCTGGATGTTCCGCGCTTCGAGGGCGGTGTTCAGTTCGCATTCCTCTGTGAGCATCGACTTGCTCTTGACGACGCGGTGGACGCCCCTTTCCTCCATCAGGTCGCCGACGATTCGCTGCAAGGCGGCCGCATCAGAGGCCCAGTGGACTACTGCGCCGGCCTGGCTGGCGCGCGCCTCGAACTCCTCGAGGTAGGTGTCCAGGTGGTCGAGGGTGTGAGCCTTGACGGCCGCAGCATGCTCGCGCAGGGCTTCCCAGTCGGGGACCTCCCTGGCGGCCGCATCCCGCCGCATCCGCAGGTCGAACACCGCAGCATCGTGTCGTTCCACACGATGCAGATCTCCAAGCCCGCTGCGCGCACCCAGTTCGATCGGGTTCGTCATGCTTCGCCTTCGGAGGCGAGCAGCTCCGCAATGTGAATCGGTTGCGGGCCGTAGCCCTCCCGGCGTCGCAATCCGTCGAGGTGCAGCAGGCAGCTCGCATCCGTTCCCGTCACGTACTCGGCGCCCGCGTCTGCCCATTCACGGAGACGCGCGCGGCCCATCCGGGCCGAAACCTCCGGGAACCCGACCGTGAACATCCCGCCGAAGCCGCAGCATTCGTCGCGTTCCGAGGGGACACGGATCAGTCCAGCTACGCCGTCCAGCAGTGCATCGATCGGCGCCGGCTCCGCCGCGGCCGGTAGTTCACTCGGTGAGCCGAGACCGAGGTCACGCAGGCCATGGCAGCTCTGCAGCACCGCCACACGATGTTCGAAGCGTGCACCGAGCGACGTCACACCCAGCTCGCGAACCAGGAACTCGCCGAGTTCGAAGGTGTTCTGGCGCTGTGTTCGATCGGGTCCGTCGAGGCCGGCTTCGAGCTCGGTG
>JAAELW010000248.1 GCA_024226235.1 bacterium | reverse complement strand
CCCACTACCACAACGAGTATCACTTCCTGCTGCGGATCCGTGGCGGGCAGGTCGTCGAGTTCAAGGAGTACATGGACACCGCGCTCGCTGCGAAGGTGTTGGTAGGCGGCCAATAGGCCAGTAGGCGATTGTCGTAGCAGCTCGTCGAGAGGGGGCGTTGTGAAATTCGGGATCATGGCTCCGTACATGATGGCGCCCGTCGAAGACGGGGCCTATGCGGCGAGCTTCGGCCAGCTCGCCGAGGAGACGGGTTTCGAGTCGGTCTGGGTGGTCGACCACGTGGTGATGTGTCCCGACTACGGATCGCGCTACCCGTACGATCCGAGCGGCCGGTCGCCCTTCCACGAAGACGTCGTGCAGCCGGACCCGCTGATCTGGCTCGCCTACGTGGCGGCCGCCACCCGGAAGCTTCGCCTGGCAACGGGCATCCTGATCCTGCCGCAACGCAATCCCGTGGTGCTGGCCAAGATGCTCGCCAGCCTCGACCGTCTATCGGGTGGGCGCATGTTGCTCGGGGTGGGAGTCGGTTGGGTTCGCGAGGAGGCCGAGGCCGTCGGAACCCGGTTCGAGGATCGCGGTCGGCGCACCGACGAATACATCGAGGCCATGCGCGCCCTCTGGCGTTCGCCGCATTCGAGCTTTGCGGGCGAGACGGTTCGCTTCGAGGGCGTCGTCAGCCGGCCGAAGCCTGTGCAACCGGGCGGCGTGCCGATCCACATCGGCGGGCACAGCCCGGCGGCCGCCCGAAGGGCAGGTCGGATCGGCGACGGGTTCTATCCTCTCGGAGTCGGTGGTGAGGAGCTGTCTCGGCTCCTGAAGGTGCTCGCCGAGACTGCGCGCGAGCACGGTCGCGACCCCGGCGCGATCGAGATTACCTGCGTGGGGACGCTGGAACCGGAGGTGGCCCGGGGCTATCAGCGCGTGGGCGTCGACCGCATGACGATCTCCCCGCCGACAGGGGATCTTGCGGAGTTGCGGCCGATTCTCGAGCGATTTCGCCGCGAGGTGATCGAGCCGCTATCCACCTGAGCGACGACCGTCACCGCAATCAGGAACGGAAGCCTGGGCTCCGGTGGAGGTCGCGCATGAGCGGGCCCACACCCAGCACCCGCGGACCCTCCCCCGTCAGTTCTTCTTCGCGACGATTCTCCAGTTCAGATCGGCAATCTTGGCCTTCTCGGCATCCGTCCAGGCTTGCCCGCCCGTTTGAAGAAGATCGAGCGACTCTTCGACCCACGGAGGCAGGACTCGAATGGCTTCCAGCGCTCGCACCACTCTTCGGCCCATCAGAATCAAGTCGCGCTTCTGCTCGCAGAGCGGCCAGGCCTCGCCCTTCGAAGGCGCCGAAACGAGAATCTCGAACCCGGCTCTTTCCAGCGCGGCACAGACGTCGGCCGGGTACATCGACTGGGTGGCGGCCAGCGTCGGCAGGTAGGTCTTGTGGAGTGCCACGTGCTCTTCGTTGTTCCAGTCGAAGTAGGGGCTCAGCAGATACTCGGAGCACGCGTATCGAGCCCCGGGTTTCAGCACGCGGTACATCTCCATCGCGTGGTCGTCGAGCTCTTCCTTCTTGAAGAAGGGCCAGACGGCCTGGAAGGAGAAGCACCCATCAAAGAGCTCCGATTCGTAGTCGAGCGGCTCATGATGGTTGCCTACCTTGAAATGGAGCCTGTCGCTCATTCCCGTCTGGGCGGCCCAGTCGACTGCGTTCTCGATCTGATTCGGGTCGATGTTGTAGCCGGAGACCTGCCCCCCGCTCAGCGTGGCGAAGTAGTGTGAAATCCGTCCCCGCCCGCATCCCATGTCCAACAGGTGGGATTTGTCGGGCTTCTCCAGGTCCAGCTCCGTCAGCACGGCCCGTTCGCACAGCAGCTGGTTCCCGTACAAGCCGAGCGAGTCGTCCAGCTGCGGTGGGATGTAGAGCTTCTCCAGGTCGAAGACCGACAACATGTTGTTCAAGACCTTGTAGTAGTCCGCGACGGCCTTCGTCTCGTCCTCGGTCGAGGTCTCTTCGCCGGCCTGCATGCGCTGGAAGAACTTGTACGCGTCGACGCAGGCCTGCTTGTCGTCTTCGGGTAGGGTTGCCAGGCGCTTCAAGCCGATGAATGCGGTTTTCAGTCTGTAGGTATCCACTGTGGGCACTCCTGCCTTGGGGGCCACGTAGAGTAGCCGCAGATCGGGGGTTGAGGCCGCATTTGTTGTGCGAGGTGAGCTTGGGAAGAACAAGCTCCAGAATTCAAGCCTCGACGTAGCGCGCCAGCATCTCCACCAGGGCCCGGCGCTCGCGTGCGAAGTCGTAGTTCGACGGCGTCATCATGAGGGCGAGACTGAAGCCGCGCAGGGCCGACAGGAACGTTCCCTCGAGCTGCCGCGCCAGCCTGGCATCGCCGATCGCCTTTCGCAGCGCGCCGCGGGCGAGCTGAGCCAGATCCCGAGTCATGGCTTCGAGAAGGCGGGCACGGTCGGGGTCGTCCAGCGACTCAGCGCGAGTGTGAACGAGGATCTCGTTTCCGGCGCGTGCGAGGGGTGAGCGGAAGATCTGCCATCCGGCATCGACGACGGCGGAGAGCCGCGCCCGGAGCGTCCCCCCGCCGACCTCCACCTCGCGAAAGCCCCGCTCGAGCTCTTCGAAGCCCCGCTCGAGCACTGCGCCGAGGAGCCCGGCCTTGTCGCCGAAGTGGTACTGGAGCACGCCCCAGCTCACCCCTGCGCGCTCGGCGATGCGGTTCGTGTGGGCGGCGGCCAGCCCCTCCTCGGCGATGCACACGGCCGCCGCCTGGATGACCTTGTGGCGCGTGCGCTCGCTCTGGGCCGTCGGCCGCCGCCCCTGCCGACGTTGGGCCGGCTCGACGCGGCCCTCCAGGCGTCGGCGTTCGGTCTCCCCGCGTTCGCGTCGCCGGGCGGGCGGCATGTCGTCCTACTGCGCCCGCCAGGAGTCCGGCCAGCGGCTCTTGACTCCGGGACGATCGGCGGCGTATCGTGAGGGTCGAAAGAACATAGTTGCAACTATGACACGTTCCGCGCAGAGAGGCTCGCGTTGATTCTCGATCGTTTTCGACTGGACGGGCGAGTGGCCGTGGTGACCGGCGCCGGTCGCGGCATCGGTCGCGGCATCGCACTGGCTTTGGCCGAGGCGGGTGCAGACGTCGTCTGTGCCGCGCGTACGCCCGAGCAGATCGAGGACACGGCCGCCGCCGTCAGGGAGCGCGGCCGGCGTGCGCTACCCGTGCCATGCGACGTCATCGAGAGCGAACAGCGCGAGGCGGTCGTGGCTCAGACCGTGTCCGAATATGGGCGCCTGGACATCCTGGTCAACAACGCCGGGGGCTGGCCGCCGCGCGATGCCCTCGAGACGTCGGACCGCGCATTCGAGGCGGCGTTCCGGTTCAACGTCACGTCCGCATTCTCCCTCACCAAGCTTTCCGTTCCGCAGATGGTGGAGACCGCCGGCGGTGGCGCCGTGGTCAATATTTCGTCGCGTGCCGGCGGCCTCGTACAGACTGGATTCTCCGCGTACGGAACCGCGAAGATGGCACTCAACTTCCTTACCCAGAATCTCGCGGCCGAGTTCGCGCCGAAGGTCCGGGTCAACGCGATCGCGGTCGGCGGGGTGGAGACCGACGCGTTGAAGGTGGTTCTCACACATCCCGAGATCCGAAAGCAGCTCGAGGAGAACACGCCCATGAAGCGCATCGGGCAGGTGGAGGACATCGCGGCCTGCGCGCTCTATCTGGCGTCGCCCGCAGCGTCGTGGGTGACGGGCAAGGTCTTCGAAGTCGACGGCGGAGCCGAGGCTCCGGCCTTCGCAGTTCCGACCACACCGCTCTAGGCGGGATTGCGGGGGGGGCATGACGTATCGCGTGATCCAGTGGGCGACGGGCAATGTAGGGCGGTGCGCTGTCGAGGGGATTCTCGGCCACCCTGAGCTCGAACTGGTGGGGGCGTGGGTTCACTCGCCGGAGAAGGACGGGCGCGACGTGGGGGAAATCTGCGGGCTCGGGCCGCTGGGCATTCCCGCCTCCCGAGACATCGACGGCCTCCTGGCCCAGGAGGCCGACTGCGTCCTCTACAGCCCGATCATGGGCAAACCCTCCGACGTGATCCAGTTCCTCGAAGCGGGCCTCAACGTGGTGACGCCGCTCGGCTGGTTCTATCCGTTCCGCAGCGCGGATACCGCCGAGATCGAGGCCGCCTGTCGAAAGACGGGTGTCAGCCTGCACGGCACGGGGATCCATCCCGGCGGAATCACCGAACGTTTCCCGCTGATGGTGTCGGCGCTCTGCACGAACATCCGGCACGTTCGCGCCGAGGAGTTCTCGGACATTCGCAACTACCAGGCAGAGGCAGTGGTGCGAAACGTGATGCTCTTCGGACAACCACCCGAAGTCGCGGTAAAGAGCCCCATGTTGGCCATGCTCGGCGCGGGTTTCGCACAGTCCATCGACATGGTCGCGGCAGCGCTGGGTTGGCAGCTAGACGCCGAGAAACGGACCTTCCACGAGATGGCGGTGGCGACTGCACCTCTCGATACGCCGGTGGGACGCATCGACTCCGGTACGGTGGCTGCCCAGCGCTTCACCTGGCAGGGCACTGTCGACGGTGAGGCGGTGATGACGGTGCGCGTCAACTGGCTGATGGGCGAAGAGCATCTCGATCCGGCGTGGCGGCTGGACGGGGAGCGCTTTGAGGTGGCGCTCGATGCGGACCCGCCGGTGAGCCTGACGTTCCACGGTCTGCACCCGCCCGAGGTGGGGCAGGATCTCGATCGCAACGCGGGGATCCTGGCCACGGCCATGCACTGTGTCAACGCCATACCCTATGTGTGCCGCGCCGAAGCCGGCATCGTCAGCTATCTCGATCTACCGCTCGTAGCCGGCCGCGCAGCCCCGCGAGCCAGCGGAGGTGCCTCGTGAGTCATCGCGTAATCCAGTGGAGTACCGGCAACGTCGGTGAGTACAGCCTGCGTGCCATCTTGAACCACCCCGATCTCGAGCTGGCGGGGCTCTGGGTCCACAGCGAGAAGAAGGCGGGTCGGGACGCGGGCGAGCTCTGTGGCGTCGCCAATACGGGTGTCGTCGCCACGAACGATGCCGAGGCCATGCTCGACCTCGCTGCCGACTGCGTCGTCTACACGGCGACCGCCGACCTCCGGCCCATGGATGCGGTGGATGACATCTGTCGCATCCTGCGTGCGGGCAAGAACGTCGTGTCGTGCTCGGTCGTGGGCCTGGTACACCCCACCACGCTGACGCCTCAGATCACGGAGAAGCTCGTGGCGGCCTGTCGAGAGGGCGACGCATCGTTCTGGACGTCCGGCATCGATCCGGGCTTTGCGAACGACATCCTGCCGCTGACACTGTCGGGGCTCTGCGAGCGCTGGGACGAGATCCGCATCCGCGAGATCGTGAACTACGCGACCTACGCCCAGCCCGAGGTCGTGTTCGGCACGATGGGATTCGGTCAGCCGCTCGATGCGACATCGCTGCTGCTGACCCCGGGCGCCCTCAGCTTCGGGTGGGGCGGAACGATCCGCCTTCTCGCCGAGGGGCTCGGTGTCACCCTCGACGAGATCCGCGAACAACACGAACGCGTTCCGGCTCCCGAGGACTTCGAGACGCCGATCGGACCGGTGGCCAAGGGCACGATGGCGGCATTGCGCTTCGAGGTGCAGGGCATCGTGGATGGGGTTCCCCGCATCGTCGTCGAGCACGTCACTCGGCTGCGAGACGACCTGGCTCCCGACTGGCCTCAGAGCGACGGCGGATACCAAATCATCATCGAGGGAGTTCCCCGTCTCGTCTGCAAGCTCGACATGGAAGACGAGCACGGCGATCACGCGGTGGGCGGGGTCCTGCTGACGGCGACACGGCTGGTGAACGCGATCCCGGCGGTCTGTGCCGCAGACCCGCGGCCGCTCTCGTCCCTCGACCTGCCTCTCGTGACAGGTCGGGGATTGATGGCGAAGGGCTCCTAGAGGCCCGTCTCGCTCCCGCCACACACACCGACAGCCCACCGAGGGCGACCAGCGGACCAAGGCCGTGGTAGCCTCGGCTCTACCCGTTGGCGCCCGGCCGATGCGGCTTTCCCGAGGAGCACCCGATGAGCCACGATTCCGACTCCGGCCACGATCCTGACTCCGGCCACGATCCTGATGCGAGCGCGGCCGGACGCAAGGCGATGCCCGCCAGCGGTACCGACTGGGACACGCTGCGCGAGCAGATGGTCGATCTCGGCAAGGGCGATGTCGACTGGCGGGCGGCCCGCACGGCCGTCTACGTCTTCAACGCCGGCGAGGACGTGCTGCGCGTGGCCAAGGAGGCCTACGCCCTCTATCAGTCCGAGAACGGTCTCGGCCCGGCGGCGTTCCCGAGCCTCGCCCGCATGGAGCGCGAGGTGATCGAGATGGGACTCGATCTGCTCCAGGCGCCCGACGGGGCGTGCGGCAACATGACATCCGGCGGGACCGAGAGCATCTTCATGGCCGTCAAGGCGTGTCGCGAGCAGGCGCGTGCCGGCGGTCGCGACACGCGGGGGATGCGCATCGTGGTGCCCCGATCCGCACATCCCGCCTTCGACAAGGCGGCGCGCACACTCGATCTCGAGGTGCAGCGCGTTCCGGTAGCGGAGGACTGGCGAGCGGACGTGCAGGCCATGGGCGAGGCGGTCGACGACCAGACGTTGATGCTCGTGGGGTCTGCTCCCTGCTTTCCGTACGGGCTGATCGACCCGATCGATGCTCTCAGCGATCTGGCGTTGGCGCGCGATGTCTGGCTGCACGTCGACGCCTGTGTGGGTGGCTACTTCGCCCCGTTTGCGCGCATGAACGGCGTGGACGTTCCACCGTTCGACTTCGAGCTGCCGGGGGTGCGTTCGATCTCGGCCGACCTGCACAAGTACGGGTATGCGGCGAAGGGTGCATCGACGGTCTTCCACCGCACCGAGGAGCAGCGCGAGTTCCAGATCTTCCGTTTCGACGATTGGCCGAGCGGGGGGATGGAGACACCCACGGCAGCGGGTACGCGACCAGGCGGCGCAATCGCCGGCGCATGGGCAGTCATGCACTACCTGGGTGTCGAGGGCTATCGCGAGAAGGTGAAGATGGTGACCGACACGCGCGAGAAGCTGATGCGTGCGATCGACGCCATGCCCGAGCTGCAGACGGTGGGGAGCCCGAAGCTCGGCCTCTTCCTGTACGGGTCCGATCAGATCGACCCCTACGCCGTCTGGGGGCGGTTGCTGAAACGAGGCTGGTTTACCGGGCTCGTTTCGGAGCCGCGGGCGATCCACCTGATGTTGTCGCCGGCTCACGCGGATGTGGCCGACAGCTACCTCGCAGATCTGGCGGAGGCAGTCTCCGAGGTGAAGACGTCCGGAGAGGACGCTGCGGGAACCCGGGCGCGCTACGCCTAGCCTACTCCCCGTCCGGGAGTAGCTGGGTATCGTGCCTATAGACCCGTCCAGGTCTGGTAGCATCTGCGTGGGTAGGGTTGCCCCGCCGCTGGCGGTCAGCGGCCGGCAGCCAATCGCCGATCCGCTGAGCGGACGGAAACCGGAGAAGACATGACACTGTCAGAGCTCGGAGGCCTGGGTGAGCTGGTCGGCGGGGTTGCAGTCGTCGTATCCCTTGTCTATCTGGCGATTCAAATCCGCGATTCCACGCGCTCAGCCCGTGCTTCACGGGCTCAAGCGGTAATGAGCGCGGCCCAGAGTTTCGCAGGCATTTTGGCGGCGGACGTGCAAGCCGCGCGTGTATTTCGACTCGGACTCAACGGCTCGGGCGAACTCTCCGAGGACGAGAGCCTCCAGTTCACCGCTCAGCTGCTGATGATGTTCCGGAACTTCGAGAACGGGTTCGTCCAGTTCCAGCTTCGCGATCGCGACGATCTTGCGTGGAAACCATGGGAAGCAACCATGGAGCGATTCATTGCCTTCCCTGGCTTCGAGACATTCTGGGCAGATCGCGTCAGTGCCTACGGGAGTGACTTCTGCAAGGTTGTGGATTCGATTCGTGAGCGGCAGCATGCCGCCGCCCGATAGAGAGTGGATCGACAAACACCAGGCCACCGATCGAGTCGCGAAGTATCTGGGATGGCAGTGTCGACATCCACAGCATCGATCCGGAGTAGTGGCACGTCGTTCAATTGCCCCTGTCCCCCAAGTTCAAATCGTCGGGCGCGGCAGTAGATGAACCGGTAGGCGGTCAAGCCGAAACGTCAGTTTTCCGATGATGACGATCATGGAACATCAGGGAAGACGGGGGCTCGGGGCGTTCCAGTGGAACCGAGGCGGGTGGTTCGGCTCCCAGCTCGGGGCGACTCTCTGGCTGATTCTTCTCGGTGGCCTGCTCCTGGCTCAGTCGCGACCCGTCGGTGGCCTTGTCGTCCTATGTGGGCTCATCCCCAATCTGATCGGGCTCGCCCTGTGGCGGCGTCGTTCGTCCGTTTCACCCTATCCTGCCATCCAGATCCTCATCGCAGTCTGTGGGCTCGGCGCTCTGGTCGCCATGCTTGGCCTTCGGTTGTTCAGCCTTTCCCAATCCTCATCCGAATTGTCGTCGGTCTGGTTTCTCCTCATCTACCCTGCACTGATGCTCGCCTTCCATCTGCAGGAACAAGCGGCTCGCAGGGCTGCTGTCTGACCAGGGGTTGGTGGTGCCTGGCTTCGCATCTCGGATTCGATCCATGGTTCTCGGCCGTTCCACTCAGGGGGTTCAGTGAGCGTTCGGACCGATCTGGGAGCTGAACCGTTGGGCAGCAGTGGATGACCAAGGTAGACCCTGGTGGAATCTCAGGAATCGCTGTTCGAGCAGCGTTTCTCACGTTCTTCCCGGAAGAGCCGCGGGGACGGGCTTCCCGGTCCCTCCGCCGCGTTCAGGTCCTATCGTTGGCCGCGGTCGCCTTTCCCCTCATTTTACGCGTGGCAGAGTGCATGCCGCGCACTACGCGAACTGCCCTCTCGTTCGTGGCCCATTCTCTACCGTCTCGTAGGCTCGCGGTTCGCGCGCTTCGCATCGCCATGGTCTTCCCATTGTCGCGCCTCGTTGCAGTTCTACTCGCTACTTCAGCGCGTGTCGGGTTGTGGTCGGCCGAGCGTCGCCAGGGGTGACGCCAGACAAGTCAGTGTCCCACCCCTTCCGCGTGCCAGTGCCTTGTTTCCCGTCATCCACTTGTCCGACTTCTGCTGACGGGAAACACCGGGTTCGGTGCTAGCGTGGACCGATTGCAGAAACGGAGGGACGCCGGGATGGGAAGACTGGACGGACGGGTTGCCTTGATCACGGGGGCGGCCTCTGGCATCGGCGAGGCCTGCGCACTCCGCTTTGCCCAGGAGGGAGCGGCCATCGCTGGCGTGGACGTGGTGGAGCCCTCGGGCCAGGGTTGGAAGGCCGTCGCATCGGCAGCCCGAGACGCCGCGACCTTCAAGGCCGACGTGCGAGACGAGGCCGAGGTTCGGGAGGCCGTGTCCGCGGCCCACCGGCACTTCGGGCGCTTCGACGTGCTCGTG
>JAAELW010000247.1 GCA_024226235.1 bacterium | reverse complement strand
TGTCGCACGATCGAGAACGATGAAATCGCCGAAGCCCAGGCTCCACATCGTTCAGGACATGGACAATCAGGGGCGGTTCAAGAGCCAACAGGCCAACGCGATGTTCGCCGACGGGCGGGCGATGCGCCCACCGGTGGCCGGAACCGTGGCGCGGGAAATGCTGCGCGAGGACGAGACCTTCTACCGCGGCATCGCCGGGAGCGACTACGTCACCGAGCTGCCCGTTACGGTGAACATGGACCTGCTCCAGCGGGGGAAGCAGCGCTTCGAAATCTACTGCTCGCCGTGTCACGGGCTCGCAGGCTACGGGGACGGCATCGTGGCCAGGCGTGCCGACCGGCTTCAGCAGGGGACCTGGGTGCCTCCTTCGTCGTTGCACGCTGCGCCTGCATCCACGCGACCCCCGGGGCACATCTTCAACACGATCACCAACGGGATCCGGACCATGCCGGCCTACGGCTCCCAGATTCCGGTCGAGGATCGCTGGGCCATCGTGGCCTACACTCAGGTGCTCCGACGGAGTCAGCAGGCGGATCTGAGTGACGTTCCCCCCGCCGTCCGATCGAGCCTCCGATGAGCTGCG
>JAAELW010000246.1 GCA_024226235.1 bacterium | reverse complement strand
TGGCCGGAAACGAAGCCGAGCTCGCGGTGTACCCCGAAGAGGTGCACGGCTTCACCATGCTCCCCTCCCCGATGGCAGGGGTAGCCAACAGCCGCTGTGACGCCTTCGTGCGGGGCTGCGTGAGCTGACACCTTGCGTTCTGGACCGGGTGCCTTTGGGGGAAGCCGGTAGCGGCGCTACGATCGGCGCCCACGCGGGTGTAGTTCAATGGTAGAACATCAGCTTCCCAAGCTGAGAACGCGAGTTCGATTCTCGTCACCCGCTCCACACGAAGACCCAGGTCGGGCGCCCGACCTGGCGGGGGACAGAGATCGAGAGCCACCCGCCGGTGAAACCGAACGAGGACTGCACGACCGAATCCTGGCGATGCAACAACACGGAGTCATCAGTGGTGGTCGGCCCTGCGGGCAAGGACTCACCGACCGGCTATGGATCCAGCCGTGCGATCAGGGTGGGAGCGTCGAGGCTCGTGTAGAGCTCACAAGCTCGATCGGCAAAGGCAGCCGCCTCGGTGGTATCTCCACGGTGAGCCGCCAGACGGCTCAGGGTGTCGGCAGCCGCGAAACTGCAAGCCCACGGCACACCGAGCACGATGTCCTTGAAAGGGAGAAGATGCTCAAAGGCTGAGGCGGCGAGCTCGTCGTCGCCAATGAGAAGGGCGACCTCCCCAGCCGCGATCAGCGCATTTCCACCAAGAATGTGCTCTCCGAACCAGGCGAGATGCGTAGACCGCAAACGACCCAAAGCCTCCGCGGCCCGGTCGTGATCACCGGCTGCGGCCAGGGCCCATGCTTGTGACGGCACCAAGACCGGGGCCCCGCTGGCTCCAACCAGAAGATCCAGCATCTCCGCAGCTCGATCCCAATCATCCGACACGCTGGCAATGAAGAGCAGGCCCAAGGCATGCAGGGGGTAGCTCGATTCGCCCCAGTACGGCTCACCCGTCGCCCCGCCTTCATCACAGAATCGGCGAGCAAGGTCGAATTCGCCAT
>JAAELW010000245.1 GCA_024226235.1 bacterium | reverse complement strand
TGAGAACTGCCCTGATGTCCTAAACGGGCGGCCCCTCCGGGCGGGGAACGATGTCCCCACACGGGCTCAGAGTCCCAGTTGGTAGCAACCAACAACCCGAAGGGACGCCCGATGAAGAAACTCGTACGACCGGTACAGAAAGTCAACACGGCAGTGGTGGGTCTGGATGTTCACCAGCGCAGGACGGTCTACACGCTCTTGGATCGCGCTGGGGACGAGGTCGAGCAGGGTTCGATTGCCTCGACGAAGGAGGCGCTGCTCGGCCTTCTGGACGAGATTGGCGAGCCCGTCCACGTGAGCTTCGAGGCCGGCGGCTCGACGATGTGGGTTTACGACGTGCTGGTGGCTTGCTTGGGGAAGGGCTGCGTGCACGTCGCCCAGCCGAAGAAGATCCGAGCGATCGCCAACAGCACCCAGAAGAACGACATGAACGACTCCTGGTGGCTGGCCTACCTCACCTACGAGGGCCGGATTCCGGAGTGCTACGTCCCCACGGGGAAGCGGCGCGAGCTGCGCATCGCTGTTCGGGAGCGCTTTGTGATCGTGAAGCAGATCACGCGGGCCAAGGTCCGGCTGCGCGCGCACCTGCGTCAGCTGGGGGTCGTGCTTCCGACGCAGAAGCTCGACTCGATCCGGAGTTGGAACTTCCTGATCGACCTCTGCGCGGAGCACAAGGACACGCAAGGCAAGGCTGTGGCCCACCACCTGGCTCATCTCGAGTTCCTGATCTCCGCCTGCGAAGACTGGGAGCAACAGATTGGCGAACTCGCCGACCGTTTCCCGGAGGTCCAGATACTCGAACGCGAGATGCCCGGCATCGGTACGAAGCTCGCAGCGGTGATGGTGGCGGAGTTCGGGCCCATCGAGCGCTTCACGGCACCCAATGCGATGGGCCGCTTCGCCGGGATCACGCCCTCCGATCGAAGCTCGGCCGGCACGCAGCGCTACGGATCGATTTCGCGGGAGGGGTCGGCCCATCTGCGCTGGGCGCTCACCCAGGCGGCGATGGGCTGCCTGAGATGCCGTTCCGGACCGGGGCTTGCCGCGGGCAACTGGATCCGTGCCAAGGAACGCCGGATGGGCTGCAAGGGCAAGGCCCGCGTGGCGGGAGGGCGCAAGCTCGCCGAGTCGATCTGGCGCCTGTTTCACTGGGGCGAGCGCTTCGACGCGGCCAAGCCATTCGGAGGCATCCCGGCCGGGACCAACTGAGCCGAAGAACAAACACGCGGAATCGAACAGCGGATGCGAGAGAGCGAGTCAGTTTCGGAAGGTGGCTGAGCCCGGGGAGTCAGCGGCGGCGCAAGCCGAGGGCCTCGGCACCCACGCCGAGGCCTCAAGCCGAGTGCCTGATTGGGAAGCCACCCTCCGAAATCGACAGCATGGGACATGGAGCCCGAAGAGATGATTGGCCAAGAGCTGACTCTCTCTCACGCATCCGCGGGGAGGAAAATGGGTTAGGAAGAAATGGAACTCTGGGGCTTGACCGGGGCTACCCGTTTAGACATGACTCCGTATCCCAACGCCGTTCGGAGCGCGTCCTACGTGCTCATCCGCGCCATCAACGCTTCGTAGCCCCGATCGACCTCCGCTTGCATCGCGGCGAGCGCCTCCGGGTCCTCGACTACGTGCCGGAAGCGGCTCTGCAGCCGCAGGTATGCCTCCACCGGCTTGCGCTTCGGCACCTTCCGCGTCGGTCGCCGGACACCATTCTCGATCTCGT
>JAAELW010000244.1 GCA_024226235.1 bacterium | reverse complement strand
TCGGCGAGCACCTGGAGCTCTTCGTCGGTGCGGTCCTGGATCGGATGGGAGACGAAGACCCCCACCGGGTCGGCGCCGAGGGCCTGACCCTGGGCTCTTGCAGCCTCTTCGAACTCAGTCGTGGCGATGAAGATGGAAGGCAGGCCGCGGGTTTCCAGATCGATCGTGTCGTGCAGACTGCACGTCGTGCAGCTGCCTCAATCGGCGAGCGCTTCGACCGCAGCATCGCAATGCACAGCGATCTCGTGGCGCAGATCCACCGGCGCCGGCTTCGTGAAGGTCGGTTTCTTGTAGCGGAGGATCCTTGCGCCACTCTTGCGCAGCCCCTCTTCGAGGCGATCCAGGAACACGTCGCCGCGCGGCTTCGAGATGTCGAGCAGGCCGATCGTGCGGCCGTCGAGAGAACCGAGGCGCGGGGCCCGCTCCCTGATCGACGGAGAGCGCTCGTCGGTAGGGTCGAGCAATACGCGACTTCCGGTCATGGCTTGATCTCCTGGGTGACGGGTTGACTGCCCTCGGGTCCGGTGAGCCAGCCCCCGAACACGGTCGAGAACAGGCCCGCGCCGCTTCCGGCGAAGACGATGGGGAGGGCCCCGGGTCTGAATTTTGGAAGCTGGGCTTCTTCGGCGCCCGGTGGAAGCGGAAGGCCTTCAGCGATTCCTCCCGCGCCGCGCATCACATCGCCGCCGCGCAACAGCAGCGCCTGGGCCAGCTCCTGTTCGAGCTTTGCCTTGCTCCAGCCCGCTTCGCGGAACACCCGGCCGTGCTCCGGACCGATGACCAGCAGCGCCGAGAGGGCGACGCCCAGCTTCGGGTGGTGGGTCGCCTTCAGGCAGGCCGCGAGGCTTCGCACCAGGGAGTCCGGCTCCCGGGAGAGCTGATCGACGATCAGACGCGGGCCCTCGCAGGCGAAGACGGTGACGGCATTCGTCCCGGCCGCCACGCCGAGGTCGGTCGAGAGGGGCTGCCAGGGCGAGGCCTCTTCGTCTTCCGCGAAGCACATGCCCAGCTTGCCCGGGTGGCCAAAGGTGGAGCGGTCGATCCCGCCCGGACGGCTTCCCCCGATGTTGCGAATCACCAGCTGGAGCGCCCGGCCGATCGTCGAGTTCGCCCGATTGCCCGGTGAGAGCACGGCGACGCCCGAGTTCATTCCCACTGCGCGCCGGATCGGCCCGTTCACCACGATCAGCGGTGTACAACCCATCGTCGTGGCCTGGACCCCGTGCATGTTGAACGTGTCGTTGCAGACGGCCTCGACCGCAGCGAGCACGATGGGGAGGTACTCGGGCTTGCAGCCGGCCATCACCGCGTTGATGGCGATCTTCTCGATCGTTCCCTGGGCGAGGTCCGGTGGCACGATGGCGACCAGCTCGTCGGGTCTGCGACTCGTTCCTTCGAGCATCGCCATCACCCGCGCCTCGGTCGGGGGAACGACCGGCAGCCCGTCCGTCCAGCCTCGTTCGAAGATCGCCTCCTGTTCGTCTTCGAGGGCAGCCAGTTCGACGCGTCGCGAGCGCAAGGCGCCGCCTTCGAAACGCTGCCGAAGCTCAGGCTCGCGCGTGGGGTCGACGGAGAGGGATCCGCATCCCGGTCGCCAATCCGGTAGCCCTGCACCGAGCCCGGCCATGCCCGAAAGCTCCTCCCAGTCGCCGCGGTGCCAGCCGAGTGTGCGGGCTGTCTCCTTGCCGTCCTCGATACGGAGCAGCGTCGGCACCGCCTCGATGGAATGATGCCAGGAGCGGGCCAGCTCCGTTTCGTCGAGGGCCTCCAGGCCGTCTGGGAACTCCGGATCGTCCTGGGTGTAGAGGGTGATCCCCGGTCCTGCGCCGAGTTCAGCCAGAACCGGCACGACGAGTTCGCAGGTCGGGCAGCCGCGCTTCAAGAACGCAACGAGACCCTCGGGAAGCGGAGCCTGGGACGGGTCGGGCACGGCGGATCTCCCGGTCAGAGCTGGCGATTGTGCCATACTGGCAGTCCCCGTGTCACATCAAGGAGAGTCCCAGCCCATGTCCAATGAAGAGCGCGTTCGAATCGAGACGGTCGACGGCATCGCCGATGTCCGGATGGTTCGTGCCGACAAGATGAACGCCGTCGATCTCGACATGTTCTTGGCGCTGATCGACGCGGGTCTGGAGGTTGCGGAGGACAAGAGCATCCGGGCCGTGGTTCTCTCCGGAGAGGGGCGCTCCTTCTGCAGTGGCCTCGACATTCCCAGTCTGATGAGCGGAGGCGGTGATCGAAAGGGTCCGAGCCTGCTGGACCGGACACCCGAGAGCCCCGCCAACATCGCCCAGCGCTGTGCCTGGGTCTGGCAGGAAGTGCCCGTTCCGGTGATCGCCGCGGTGCACGGCGTGGCCTACGGCGCCGGCTTCCAGATCGCGATGGGTGCGGACATCCGGTATGTCGCGCCAGATGCGCGTCTTTCGATCCGTGAATCCCACTGGGGCCTGATCCCCGATGTGGCTGCCACCCAGACCGCGCGCCATGTGGTGGGACTCGACGTGTTGAAGGAGCTGACATTCACGGCCCGGGTCGTTTCGGGGACCGAGGCGAAGGAACTCCGCATCGCCACACACCTGAGCGACGACCCCCACGCCGACGCGATGACGCTCGCGCGCGAGATCGCCAGCCGCAACCCCGACGCGATACGAGCCGCCAAAAAGCTCTGGAATCAGGCCCTGCTGGGAACCGTCGAGGAGGGTCTGCGTCTGGAGACCGAGCTACAGAAGAAGCTCCTTGGGTCACCCAACCAGATGGAAGCCGTCAAAGCGAACATGCAGAAGCGCGAGCCGAAGTTCGAGAACCCCAAATGAGGTCCGTCTCCGCCGTCCCAGTTTCGTGGCCGCTTCGCGTTCCGTGGGAACGGTGTAATCGCCGCCCCCTCCCATAGCGGGCACGGCGAGTGGTATGCCCGGACCTTCACGGTGCGGTGTTCCGATCGCACCCGTATTGAAGGGGGTGTGGCTTCCTCGGGCCGGAGCATTCTTTCCCAACGCACCCCTTCCCAACGGGGTCAGCCCAGGGCCAATGGAGGCGAAATCCGGGGGAATTCTGGCGATTTCCCAGGCCCCCGGCTGCATTCATGCCCGTGGCAACGCTTCGCAAGGTACTGGTTCATCGGTACTGCCCCACTCCTGCTATTCGCCGGAGTTGGTTCGCTTGCGGGCGACTCACTGCTCCGCTGCTAACGCTGACCTGGGCCTAAGCACGTAGATGAACGCCTCAGCAAAGGGGCCCGTGTCCATCCGGGGTGATGGGGATGCCCGAATTTCGTCTTCGCTCTCTGCACGAGGCAGTCGCGGACACTTGCGAACTCCCTATCGCCCGAGAGCCGAGGCAATGCAACGGCATCTGGACTTTGGGCCGGCAGCCATCGCAATTCCTTCAATCCCATTCGACCAGCAGGGCCTGATCGTGGTGTTTGCCTATCCACGAAATGATTTTCCGTCCGCGCGGAAGAGGTTTTCCCATTCGCCGCCGCTCGATGCTTCCAAGTGCCTGAAGTTGCTACGGCGAGGAAGGTGGTACGGGTCTTGCAGTACAAATTCGCAGGGAAGGGGACCGCCGACCAGGCGGCCCTCTTCCCCTTTTTTTGTTCTACCTCAAAAGGAACCTGCCGACATGCGTGACCATCTTGCCCCTGCTCCTGCGAAGCGTGGAAGTTGCTTCGACCCGTGCCAGGACTACGACGGACCCACGATCGGTCGCGGGGGAATAGGTCCTACGCGCCCGCCGAGCGGCTTTTTCGATCGGGGAGACGTAGTCAGGGCTCTGATCTTCTTTGCCGTACTGGGATTCGCTTCCGCCATGGGAGCGGTGACGATCACCGATGATTTCGACGACAACAGCATGGGCTCGGACTGGTTTCTCACCGGGGGCAATGGAAACGGACTCCTGACGGAGACCAACCAACGGCTCGAGTTCACCGCCGGCGTGCCGACCGGCAATGATTCACAATTCTGGACTTGGTTCGGGCTACCGCTGCAATATGCGTCGACCGATTGGGAGGCCCAGATCGACGTCACGAATCTGGTCAACCCATCAGGAGTCCAGTACTCGGGGTTCGGAATCCAAGTCTACACCAACGCTGGGGGTGGGGGGCTCCAATACCTCAGCGCCGAGCTGCAGCACTACGGAAATGGCTGGGAGGGGTTTGCTTCTTATCTCGGAGCGAACACCGCGTTCACGCCCCACATCGGCGTGTCGGCCGGCGCGGTGCGCGTCGTGTACGACAGTGCCACGAGCGTCCTCTCGGCGCTCTACGACATCGATCCCTCTAACGGGTACAGTTGGACAAGCTTCGCTTCCTGGGGGCTCGCGGGCTCGGGCGGGGCCAATGGAAACGTGGATTGGGGGATGGCTCCCGACTCTGTCATGTTCGTGGTCCCGTTCGGAGCTTCTACCGACATTTCGATCGCGAGCGGGGAGCTCTACGGAGACAACTTCTCGATCACTGTGGTTCCCGAGCCTTCCTCGGCGCTATTCCTGCCTATTGCCTACATCCTCCTGCGGCGTCGACAGAAGTCGCTGCGATGATGGCGGGCTGCTATGCGGGCCCGCCGCGGGCTCCTCGTGGAGCTTCACCCAAGCGTACGTACTCGGACCTCGCGCCAGAGCCCAGCCCAATGGGCGCTTCGTGCGCGCCCGGGACATGAGAGGCTCGTTCGTCACAGCGACCGCGGTGCTCAACTGACTGGGTCTTCGGAGAACCCAGCGGTTCAAGTGCTTGCGACGCCAAGGGAATTGGTGGGGTGAGCGAGGGGAATCGAACCCCCGACCTCCAAGGCCACAACCTGGCGCTCTAACCAACTGAGCTACGCCCACCGCCGGAACGAGCGAGGCTAGACACGGCTTGGGAGGGTGTCAAACGGTGCCATCGGTCGTGGCTGGCGGTGAAAGGATCGGGTCAGATTCCCGATCCGCGTCAGGCGCCGGAATCGGGCAGCGACCATCCGGAGGGCCTCCCCGGAGAGCTTCGGGGGAGGGGGCCGGCGGCCATCGGCGAATCCTATTGACGAGTGCCGAAAATCGCAATATTCACATATCTGCATATGGCACTCCGACGGCCGATCGATCCGGATGTTCCCGCCTTGGCGGACCTGGCCCTTCTGGCAGTCCTGACATTTCCGGGACCGGGGTTCTAGATGCCGACTCACGTTCCGGCCGCTCGCGTCAACCCCTACGAGAATCCGGACCTCTGGCGCTGGGCCGGAGGCATGGAGGGTGTGCCCGAGTGGGTCGACCCGAGCGAGACCGCCGAAGAGCGCGAAGCACGTGGCGTCTGGCAGGAGCAGGGGCACCAGCGATTCTCGTTGTTAGGTGCACTGCTGCCCGGGCTGGTGATCGCGTTCGCGCTGGCATGGTTCGGCCGTCTCGTCTCGCAGGGCATCGGCAGCGGGCTGCTCGGCATGGAGAAGAGTCCGGTCAGCCCGATCCTGGTCGCCATCCTGGTGGGGTTGTTGATTCGCAACACGATCGGCCTGCCTTCGGTCTACGAGGCGGGGTTGCGCTTCGGCCTCCAACGGGTCCTGCGAATCGGTGTGGCCCTTCTGGGCATCCGCCTCTCCCTGCTCGCAGTCGGGGTGATCGGCCTGGCGGCGCTACCCGTCGTGCTCGCCTGCATTGCCACTGCATTGCTGCTGGTCAGCGGCATCACCCGGGTACTCGGCCTGCCGCGGCGCCTTGGAACGCTGATCGCAGTGGGAACTGCGATCTGTGGAAACACGGCGATCGTGGCCACCGCTCCGGTGATTGGTGCGAACGAGGACGAGACCAGCTACGCGGTCGGAACGATCACCGTCTTCGGCCTGCTGGCCCTCGTGATCTATCCGTTCGCCGCTCACGGCCTGTTTGGCGACGACGCGGCGCTTGCGGGAACATTCCTGGGGACCGCTATCCACGACACCGCGCAGGTCGCTGGTGCGGGCCTGCTCTACATGCAGCAATACGCATCGCCCGAGGCCCTGGATACGGCCACGGTCACGAAGCTGATGCGCAACCTGTTCATGATCGCAGTGATCCCGCTGATGGCATTCGTCCATCATGCGGAGGCCGGTGAGGGCCGGGCTACCGGCGCTCGCCCCTCCATCCGTTCGATGGTCCCCGGCTTCGTGTTCGGCTTCATCGCGATGGCCCTGCTGCGAACGGTCGGCGACCTGGGCGATGCGCCCTTCGGCGGGCTGCTGACGGCGGAAACCTGGAGCGATCTGATCCGTCTGGTTTCGACGGTCTCCGCTTGGAGCCTCACCATCGCGATGGCAGCGGTGGGCCTCGGTACGAACCTGAAGCGCTTGCGCAGCCTCGGCCTGCGCCCACTGGCTGCCGGCCTGGTCGCCGCGCTGAGTGTCGGGGTCGTGAGTGCGGTGTTGGTGCGGGTCGTCGTGCCCTTCATGCACCGCGTCGTCTCCTAGTCTCCTGGCCGCAACGAATTGCGGTACCCTCGGTTTCTCATCTGCGAAGGAGGAGTAGCGCGTGATGTCGAGCAATTCGGAACTCGTGCGGGCGTTCTGCGAGGCCTGGTCCCGGCTCGATCCTGCGGAGCTGGCCGGCTACTTCGCCGAGGATGGGATCTACCACAACATGCCGGCGGGCCCGGTGAAGGGCAGGGCAGAGATCGAGACCTTCATCCGGGGCTTCGCCGGAAGCTGGACCAGGACCGACTGGGAAATCCTCAACATGGCGGAGGCCGGTGACGTCGTGATCGTCGAGCGGGTCGACCGCACCGAGGCCGGCGAGAAGAAAGTGGATCTTCCGTGTGCCGGGGTCTTCGAGATCCGGGACGGCAAGATCGCCGTCTGGCGGGACTACTTCGATCTCGGCACCTACGTCCGCGCGACGCAGTAGCCGCACCGCCCGGGCCGAGCCGTCGCTGTCGGCGGTTACTTGGCGAGCGGGTTGTTGGTAGGCGTAGGCCAACTGCAGGGCGCCGAAGTCGCCGTGCGGACTGATCGCGCAAATGAGGCTCGAGCCCGCAGATCGCGTAGAATCCCCGAGAGCGCCGTCGGCGCGATCGCCGAGGAGAACCGCATTGAACGACCCCGTAGCAACGCGACACCCCAAATGCGTCTCCGTCGTCGTCCCCGTCTTCAACGAGCAGGACGTCCTGCCGAAGTTGATCGAACGGCTCCAGGCGGTTGCCGATGCAGCAGCTGGCCACAGGTGGCAATTCGTCCTCGTGGACGACGGATCTTCCGACGGAACCTTGCCGCTGTTGCGTGAAGCTGCGGGTCGTGACGACCGCATCCACGTGATCTCGCTCTCTAGGAACTTCGGGCACCAGGTGGCTATCTCGGCAGGTCTGGACTTTTCTGAGGGCGATGCCGTGGCGATCATCGATGGAGATCTCCAGGACCCTCCTGAAATGATCCCCGAAATGCTGAAGCTCTGGGCCGACGGGGCGGACGTCGTCTATGCCGTCAAGCGATCTCGTCAGGAATCACTGGCCAAACGAACGGCGTACAAGCTCTTCTATCGTCTCCTGCGTCGTGCCTCGAATATCGAGATCCCGATTGATTCGGGCGACTGTTCGGTCATGGACCGCAAAGTGGTCGACGTCCTGGGGTCGTTGCCCGATCGCTCTCGATTCGTTCGGGGGCTGCGCGCCTGGGTCGGGTTTCATCAAGTCCCCTACTACTACGATCGCGATAGCCGCCAGGCGGGTGAGCCGAAGTACACGATTCGCAGGCTCGTCCTGCTCGCTCTCGACGGCATGGTTTCCTTCTCCGAGGCCCCGCTGCGGGTGGGGATCTGGATTGGTGGAATGCTCATCGCGGCGAGCCTTGCCTACGCACTCTTTGCCTCCGTCTGGGCAATCGTTACCTGGGAAACCCGCGCACCCGGCTTTGCAACGGTGCTCTTCGTGTTGAGCTTCCTGAGCGGGGTCCAGTTGCTCATCATGAGTCTGCTCGGAGAGTACGTTCTGCGCATCTTCAGCGAGAGCAAGGGGCGCCCCCTCTACGTCGTCAAGGCGAGGTTCAATCGCTCTGAAGCGTCCAGAGACAACATCCTTGGGCTCGACGCTTCCCCACTTCCGAGAGATCCAGGACAGCCCTAGACCATCGAGTTCGGAGCGTCCTTTCGAGCTAGCAGGAGAAGCGAGGAGCCGAGCGGTGGATTTCGGACCAGCGCATCTTCGACCCTCATCATGCTCTTCAAGAGGGAGTGTACGAGCTCACCCGGTGGCTGGAACCCGCGCTCGATGACAGCCTTCGACTGCGTCTGCCAGAGAGAGACCAGCTTGCGGAGCAGTACGATGGGCACGAGTGAGAGCCCCCAGTAGCGCATGTCGCACACCGTCACGTCGCTCGAGTTCCGGAATTCATCTCTCAACGATCGCTTGTCGTATCGCCTCACATGCCCGGCTGCTTCGTCATAACGCCCGAACAGCCACGGCTCTGCGGGTACGTTGATGAGCAGGTGCCCTCCGGGCTTCAAGTGATGGAGTAGCGAGGAGAGAAAGGGAGCGGTGTCGACGACGTGCTCGAGGACATCAAAGAGGACGATGAGATCATAGGCCTGGTACATGGACTCGAGCCGATCGTGCAGGTCGTAGAATAGAACGCGTCCGCGTCCAGCTGGGACGTGCTCGAGGGCAGCCCGGTCGAGGTCCGCACCGTCGACCGTCCAGGCTGTCGCTGCTTCCAATTGTTCGAGTAGTACGCCTGTGCCACAACCCACCTCGAGGACGCGGAGCGGCATTGAAGCCGAGACGTCCGAATCCGCGAGCAGCCGCCAGGTCGCACGGAAGCGCCATTGAAACCAGAAATGGTCCGCACTGGTCAGGTCGAACCACGCGTCTAGAAAGGGACTCGACTGTCCTTCGGATAGAGCTTCGACACGCGTATTGGCTCCTTCAAGCTCATTCACGGCGCGGCTCCTTTGGGTACCGCATCGGTGCTCAGGTAGACACGAAAGAGCGGATTCTCATAGGTGAGTCGGTATTTCCCGCCAGGCGGAGCGAGCCCTTCGTCGAGATGGCCCGGTCCAAGCACGATGAGATCCAATTGGAGGTCTCCGCGCCCTTCCGGGGTCCGATCGTATCTCCTGACCAACCTCATCGTCTCGAAAACGGGCAGCGCAATCATCCATCTCTTGAACGGCGGAGACGCGCGAATGTACTCCTGGACCTGGCCAGGATATTGGCTGATGGGTGCGAAGCTGTAGCCGCGAGAGGCCTGATACTTCGAGCAGCCCAGAAAGAAGACCAGGACGGACCTGTCGTTGAGGAGGTGCGCGACTTGCAGGCGACTCGCACCAAGTTCGCGGAACAATCGAAGCAACCGATCCTCGATCTCATCGTCGGGAATGATCGTCGAGCATGGTTCGGGAGCGAACGCATGCAACCCACCAAAGAGAGACCACCAATCGAGGACTTGAATGTCCAGCGTTCCGAGGACTCGCGCCTCATCATACTCGTCTCGTTCGAGTTCTTCCGTGAGTGCACTGAACGCTTGCCGATAGGCCGGCACGCGGTAGGCCGCGAAGTCTCGTCTCTCGTGTGCATCGTCTTCAATGTGCTTCCAATGGCGATCCGAGCCGAACCACACGCAGGCCACCGCCACAGCGGCCACCAACAGGCGACTGCGAATGGGCTTCGCGCCAAGCTGTGGGTGCCTTTGTGCGATCCAGGCCACACCGAGATCGATCCCCTGCCCGAGAGCGACCAGGATCAGGACGGTCTTGAAGGTCACGACCTCGTCGATGAAGTGATAAGGCTGGACGCTCTGGCCAAGGAGGATCGTACTCATCGGAAGCGCGACCAGGGAGAGGAGCCCCATCGCACCGAGCGCAACGAGAGCTGTCAGACGCTTCTCGCGGGCTGGCATTGGAAGACGGTTGATGAACAATGCAACGGCAGGGGCAGCCGCAATAGCGAGAGCCGTCAACGGATGATCGTAGAGCCCCCAGAGGAATAGTGGATGCGTGCGGTCGACCGGGAACACACCGAATCGGCGGGGCACATCCGGAATTTCGAAGACCCGTTGGGCGATGAAGGGTAGGCACGTCAGCCCCGTCGTGGCCGCAAAGATCCCGAGCGAGCGGAGCGCTGTTCCCCATTTGCTGGAGCGAACGAGCAACATGGGTGCTGCCAATCCGACTGCCATGCCCACAGTGGCTGCAGAGTAGAAGCGGCTTTGAAGCAACATGCCGAAGTAGAGGCCGAAGAGTGCCCACTCGCCCCACCCCTGGAGGCGGCCCGACAAGACCCGCAGCCACGACCCCAGGCACAAGATCAAGAAGAGGTCGGTCAGGAAGGGTCGCGGGAACCGCAGCCCCCAAAGATGCATTGCAGGGATCCAATCGAACCCTGGTTGACGACCGATTCCGGGCCACCCAAGCAGGCCACAGGAAACCACCAATGCCAGAACGACCGACGTCGAAACCGT
Organism: bacterium; assembly: GCA_024226235.1. GTDB lineage: Bacteria > Myxococcota_A > UBA9160 > UBA9160 > UBA6930. The sequence goes on along the minus strand of JAAELW010000244.1, from coordinate 3,110 downwards.
CAGCCCGCATGCACGGAATAGGCGTCGTGAGGCGAAGTAGGTAGCCATGGCAACCGCGATGTCCGCAAGCGCGAATCCGATGGGGCCAAAGACACTGAGAGACAGGCCATGGAAGAGAAGGGAGGGAATGGGGAAAGAGCGCAAGCCCTCACCTAGATGCTCGAGGACGAGCAACTCACCCATCGTGAGATGCATCAGGCCGGCCAACGGAGGAAAGTAGTTGTAGTCGCCATAGCGATAGGTGGCGGCAACCGACAGTGATTCTCCGGCTGCGAGGCTGAGGATCCAGTAGAGCGCGATCGTTACTCCGGGGACCACGGGTAGGCAGAACCTTCCGATGCGTCCGAAATTCCAGGAGTTGCTCATCCTGCAGTTACCATCGGCTCGAGCGGCCGAAGAAGCACACTACACCCCCCATCGATTTGCCCGTGCTCCTCAGCGATCATCTGAATTTGGGCCAGGGCGCCGATCGCATAGGCGAGTGGACTGTTGGTAGGCGTAGGCCAGCTGCAGGACGCCGAAGTCATCGCGCTGGCGGCCGACGATCTGCACGCCCACCGGCAGCCCTTCAGGCGTGAAGCCACACGGAACCGAGATGGCAGGATGGCCGGTCACGGTCACGTAGTAGGCGGACTTCATCCAATCGATGTAGGTCGCCATCTCGACGCCTGCGATTTCTTCCGGGTAGGGAACGTCCGCGTCGAAGGGTGGCACCTGGTTCACGGGCAGGATCAGGAACTCATGCTCTCGCATGAATGCGTGCAGCCGCTGGAAGAGGGCGGTACGCAAGCGTTCGGCGCGGCTCACATCGTCCCCTCGGAGCGCCAGTCCTTTGGTGACGTTCCATTGGATGGTGTCCTTCAGCGCGCCGAATGCCCCATCGGGTGCTTCGGCAAAGCTGCTGGCGAAGGTCCAGGCGCGCAGGGTCTGGAAGGCCTCGTCGGCGCCTTGCCAGTCGATCCCTGCGCGTTCGATCCGGCAGCCGATCTGGGAGAAGCCCGCCAGGCCCGCTTCCAGGGCATCCGCGACGCGCGAGTCGATGGGCAGCCCGCCAAGGTTGGGGTCGAACGCGATGCGTGTTCCTTTGAAATCACGTTCGAGGGGCTCGGCGAAGCGTGGGCCCGGTGTGTCGAGAGAAAGGGGTGAGCGGGGATCCGGACCGGCCATCGCCGAGAAGAGCAGGGCGGTGTCTTCGACGTTGCGGCCCATCGGCCCCAGTACTGAGAGGCTCTCCCAGCCCATGGGTGTGGGGATTTGCGGTACCCGACCTGGAGACGGGCGAAATCCGACCACGTTGCAGAAGTTGGCCGGATTGCGCAGCGAGCCACCCATGTCACTTCCATCGGCAATGGGCAGCATCCCGGTCGCCAATGCGACCGCGGCGCCACCACTGCTTCCGCCACATGTCTTCGACGGGTCCCACGGGTTGCGGGTCACGCCGAACACCGGGTTGAAGGTTTGGGAGCCAGCACCGAATTCCGGCACATTCGTCTTGCCGATGCTGATCGCGCCCGCTGCACGCAGCCGAGTGACGATCAGGTCGTCGTGCTCCGGTACGTGATTGGCAAGCAGCGGGGAGCCCGAGGTACTGCGGATGCCCGCCGTCATCACCAGATCCTTGTGGGCGATCGGCAAGCCGTGGAGTGGGCCCAGAGGCTCCCCGCGCGCCTGCCGATCGTCGGCCTCCTTCGCCCAGGCCATCGCGCGTTCGGGTACCAGAGTGATGATCGCGTTCAGCGCCGGGTTGCGCGCCTCGATGCGAGCAAGGTGAGCGGTGAGGAGCTCCCGCGCGGAAAGCTCCTGGCGCCGCACCATCGCCGCAAGCTCGACGGCCGATCGATCGCAAAGCTCCTCGGGGGCCATGCGAAGCAGGTTACGGGATTTTGGAGGCCGAGGGAGGCAGGCCGGCGCGTCTACTCCACAGCGCCCTCGACTGGGAATCGGAGAATCTGGGAGGCCACGAGCCCCATCGCTACTCTCTTCTCCCGGTGCCCCGGTAGCTCAGATGGATAGAGCGGCTGCCTTCTAAGCAGCGGGTCGCAGGTTCGAGTCCTGCCCGGGGCGCCAGCAATTCAAGGGTCCATACCGGGCACATGGTTTACAGATTATTCCGGAGACATTGTTGACACTTTCTCCGGCCCAAAGGGGTTCGGGGCGGGTTCGACCCGTCCCTTATCCCGATCAAAGAAACCTAGGTCATAGTCGAGGAAGCTGACCAGCCAGATCTGGTCATCGACTTCCCGGATCCCGACGAGCTGGCCGGCGAAGACGGTGCCGAGGTTGATTTTGCGCCGGCCGATGCAGATGCGGCCGCAGTGCGTCACGCGGATGGCTTTGTCGTGGAACGGATACTCGGGCTCAGGCGGCGGCGCGTAGGCACGGGCCGAAGGTGTATAGAGATCACCGGGGTAGGCGCCGCCCAGGGCCTGGTGCGGCCGCTCGTCATTGTAAACCTCGACGAACCGGTCGAAGCGCTCCTGCTGTTGCAGGAAGTTGAATGAGGCCGGTTTCGTGGCCTCTTTCTTGAGGGTGAGGTGCATCCGTTCATGGCGGCCGTTCTGTTGAGGGCAATCTGGCTTGATGCGTTGGATCTGGATCCCGAGCCGAAGCCACCAGACGGCGAGCTTCGAGAGTCCGAACAGGGCGTTGGCCGATGCGAACGGCGTGCCGTTGTCGGTGCGAATCGCTCCGGGAAGGCCAAAGTCCCTGAAGGCTCTTTCGAATACGGAGAAGGCGAAGTCTGAACGCGTCGAGGAGAGCCCCTCGCAGGCGAGGAGGTACCGGGTCCTGTAGTCGGTGATCGTCAGCGGATAGCAGTACTTCTTGTTGCCGAGCTTGAACTCGCCCTTGAAGTCTGCGCACCACAGGCCATTGGGAGCGTGGGCGGCCGTGAGCTCCGTACCCTTGGCCTTGTAGCGGCGGCGTTTCCGACGCTTCACGAGGCCGTTGCGATCCAGCACGGCATGGACCGTGCTCACCGCGGGCGGTTTGATCATCGGGAACTCGCGGATCAGCTTGTCGCGGATCTTCGGAGCGCCCCACGAAGAGTGCTCCTTCTTGATCCCCAGGATCGTGCGTTCGACCTGATACGGCAGCTTGTTGGCGTGGCG
>JAAELW010000243.1 GCA_024226235.1 bacterium | reverse complement strand
AGGAGGTGTAGATCTGGAAGAGGCTCTGGGCCAGGGGAGTGCTCAGGAGCAAATCGATCGCGTCGATGGAGTCGTCGAGATGGTCGCCGTGGCTCTTCGTGCTTCCGTTCAGTTGGTACTGGTTCGGGTTGCCGGTGGTGTCGAGGTAGTCCTCGACGGGCACGACCATGAAGCCTCCTGGAGCGTCGTTGCCATCGGGCTTGCGAAAGATGCTCAGGCCGAATCGCACTTCACCGGCGGCATTGACCTGACAGATCACCTGCCGAAGGATGTCCTTCGCAGCGGTCACCCGGGTGCGCTGGTAGAGAGAATAGGTTCCACCGCCAACGCAGCTCGAATAGGCCCCGTTGTTGGCGCTGTCGAACTGGGCGAGGATCGCGGCCTCCGTCGGATCGGAGGGATCAAGGCCCATGAGCCAGTTCGCATACTTCTTCTGATAGATTGTCTTCTCCCCCACCGGGTTACGCGGGTCGGCGTAGAAGGTCATGCTGGACTGGCAGTTGGCCGTCGTCGACGTGACGACTGTGTCGACCGCTATTTTCAGCTTGCCCGTGAAGTGCGTGCAGGCCGACGCGGCCCCGTTCGGGTCGTATGCGGGGTGCCACACGATGTTCCGCATCGACAAGGAGTTGTCGACCAGCAGCACGACGTTCGGCGGAACCGCTGTCGTGAACAGCGCCTGGTCATCGGCGCGCGCAAGTGTTCCTCCGATGCCGAGAATGGCGACGGAGAGAAGCGGGATGGTCAGGATTCGTAGGAAACTGGGAACACGCATCGCGATCTCCTGGCTTGCGCGGTCAGCGAAGCTCTATGAGGTGCGCAGAGTTCTGCGGCGTCTGCGGCCTCGACGCGTCAGGGCGCTGGAGAAGCCGGGGGAGCTTCTTCGCTGCCGATCGCGACATCCACGGAAAAGCCGAACGTCGTGGCGTCCCCACTCGCATCCCGAACGCCGACCACGACCTCGTGACGTCCACCCTGGCTGGCTCCGGGCTGCCATCGCAACATACCCGTGATGCCGTCCATGCTCATGCCCGTCGGACCTTCGTCGAGATAGAAACGAAGGTTCCGATCGCCATCTGCATCCTTGGCCACGAATTGGTGGAGGTAGGCCCCGTCGGTCCCACCCTTTTCGCCATCCGAGGCGATCGAAGGTGGCGTGTTTCCGAGCTCTGTCTGGGTCGTATAGGGCTGACTCAACCGGTCACCGTCGTACGCCCGGACCTCCAGTGTGATCTTGTCTCCCCGGCGCAGGCCGTCGGTCGCGAGTACGCGTTCTTCGCCTCGCACGGTGTCGTTGACTGACCACTCGTACCGATAGGTCAGACGGTCGTTGTCCGGATCTTCAGCCTCGGGCGAGGCCGTCACCGACATTCCCGCCCGCAGGTCCTGGCTCGGTTCGAGCGTCAGGCCGGTAAGCACTGGAGCCCGATTACCAACACTCAGCCGGAGCCTCATCGGAGGGCTCTCGTTTCGACCGTCGCTGGCTGTCGCGATCAACGTGACCGAATCGCCTCGTTCGATTTCCCGCAGCACGATCACGGGCTGTTGGGTGCGGAGGATCTCCTGTCCGTTTCGCTCCCAGACGAAGCTGAACCGAACGGCTTCCCCGTCGGGATCCGTGGCCTCCGCAATCACGTGCAGCTCACGACCCGGCAGGATCTCACGCGGCGAAATGTCGAGGCGGTCCATCCTGGGGGCCGACCCGGTCGGGACCGCATCGCCCTCAGTTCCGGATTCGGCCTGCACCGCAACCATCGGCTGGCTTCCGACACCTGTGGGAGCTTCCTCCGCACTGCAGGCGACCATCCCAAGGGCTCCGCCGCCCAGAACGAGCCACCACCCAAGCTTCGCAATTCCCATTTCCCCTCCCTCGGCGCGTGCTGACGCGCCTACTTCATCATCGGCTTGACCGTCACCACGTCGAGACGGGACGTCGAGCCGCCCGAACCGAACCCCGCACCCAGTGCAGCCGGGCTCTGCCCAACGACCGTGATGCGCCAGAGCGTCCCTTGCCGGTGGGTTCCACCCACCTGGAGATCATCGCCCTCCATGATCTCCCCCGGCCCGAAGTAGTGGATAGGCTGCGGCTTGGTCGGGTCCGGCGGATTCGGATCTGCGTAGTAGCGAGGCAGCTCATTTCCGGCTGCGGCACTCTGCCATTCGGCGTAGTTCGCCACCTGGCTGATCTGGGTCGGTGCGGCCTGCGTCGGAAACGCTGGCACGGTTCCCAACCCCGGAAGATCCGATGTATCGCCGATCTCATGTTCAACGACCGCTCGTGCATAAGCCACGCCAGCCTCAGCGGCGAAGAACGCATTCTGGTTGCGATTCTGGAAGCCCGCCACCTGGTTGTCGCGGGTCACCGTGTTCATTGCGGCCATGCCCATCCAGCCCATCAGCACGAGCATCAGCACGGCGACGAACATCGCTGCACCGCTCTCTCGTCTTCGCTTCGGGTCGTTGTTCATGACTTGATCTCCCGTCATCACAGGCTGTCGATCCGGTGTCCCACGTTGCGCGGGCGTATGGCCAACGTATGGACGCGCCGAACGAAGGCATCCGCCACCGGCTGGGCCGTGTTGCGGTTCTCGAGGTTTGGGTATTGGCCCTGAGGCTGCGCACCGGTTGCCAGCACGTTCGCATCCTGGGTTCGCGTGCGCAGCATCAAGTTCACGCGGATCTCTCGGAGCCTTTGGTTGTTCCGCTGGTTCTGCAGGTACTGCACCCCCGCCAGCGGATCTGCCGGAGCCGCAGTTCTTGCTCCGAAGTACTCCCCTGCGTCCTGGACATCGTCATTATCCACATCGAACCAGGCCGCGAGTTGCATGTCTTCCACGTCCTGGGCGATCACCAGCCCATTTCGAAGCAGCTGGGACGTCACGGGAGGCACCGCGACTGCGCCGCCCTGATCGATCTGATAGACGATGGCCGGAACCATCACCAGATCTCCAGCCGGCGGCGTGAGGTTGGCTGCAGCGGGCGCGTAGATGGCGCCCGGAAGACCGAAGGTCCAATCGACCTGGAGCCGGGTCGCAGTCACGGAGCCCGGTACGATCCGACCGCAGGCCACGCCGGCTCCGGAATTCGTCTGGTCGTAGACGATCACTCCTCCCGACTGGCCGAATGGCATCGGCAGCGCCGCGGCGGGCTGTACGTCGAAGAAATCACTATCCAGAGTGGCGTTGCCGTCGACATCGTAGAAGGCCGCCCCCTCCAGAATCGTCGCCACATTGAACGTATCCGTCCCGGCCCCGGTGTACTCGGCATCGGTGATGTCCACCACCATGTTCGAAGCCGGCTGATCGGTCGGGTCGAAAGGTGCATCATCGCTTACGACCAGAATGTCCGGTGCGCCCAACAGATCGACTGCACAGAACACACCCGCCTCACCCGTCATGAAGCCGGTCGTGCGCATCTCGCGCTCGATGATGTCCGAGATGACACGCATGTTCTGCTGTACCTCGGTCACCTGATCGACCACCGTGTAGGTGCGGCTCTGGCGAACCAGCATGTCCGTCAGATAGACCGTGATCAGAGCGAGGATCGCCATCGAGACCATCATCTCGATCAGAGAGAATCCCTGGTATCGGTGCGTCGTGGATTCGGTGCTCACGCAATTCCCTCAGTCGTTGTATCGGATGCTGGAGATCACATACGAGCGAAGCGGGGCGCCAGCCGGCGCATTCGGATCAGCCCAACGGACACGCACGTCGAACTGGAAGGTGTCGGCTTGAAGCGAGGGATTCGGATCGACGAACGCGGCGACGGTCCAATCGAGTTGGTACTGCTGGCCCTGCGCACCCACCCCACCACCGGTCACGACACCCGTCCGCGCGACCGCAGCCGTCCATCCAGCCGTCGCTGCGAGTCCAGCAAAGGGCTGGTGGTGCAGGACTTCCATCTGATTCTGGGCAATTCGCGCCGCCTCGGTCGCATTGCGCCCATGGCGACCGCCCTTCATGGCCTGGATCTGCATCGTCAGCATCACGAGCAGGCCACCGGCCAGGATCGCCAATGCCATCATCACTTCGACCAATGACAGGCCTGCCAGGCCGCGGCGTTTACGCTTCAGTTCGTCCATGTCGCATTTCCCCGCTCGAAGCTGTGGATCCGCGTCGCACCCAGCGGTGAAATCACAACTGAGAAGTCACGGGCCTGAGAGGCCGTCGTGGTGCCTGTCGTCAGATAGAATCCGCCGGTTCCGCTCCCGACATTCCCCTGGTTGCAGACGTTGTCCGGAAGCACGGGCACTCCATCCGGGCGCATCAGTAGGAGTGGCGCTGTAGCGGCTCCAATGAACGGGAAGGTCGTCCCTGCAGCCATGTTCGCGGGCGTCGAACCCTGGTCGGTCGGTACCGGCGCGGCCGCCCAGGTTGCGCCCCAGGCTAGAGTGGCCGCAACCCCCGGGTCCTCGGGAAAGTTGATCTGGCTCTCGCCAGCGTCGATACAGCAATTCTGATTGACATTGTCGATGAAGACGATGATCGGCTGATTCGCAGGAAGAATCGTTCCGCAGAGATCCCTGTTCCGGGCACCTCCGATATTCACGTAGACGCCGTATACAGTCTCTTCCTGGATCGCGTGGGCCCGGGCCAGCTCGAAGGCACCGGCAATCTGGCGTGCCATGTACTTCGTCTTGTTGTTCTGCTGGGTCTGGCGCCAGCTTGTGGCACCCATCGCCACCACGACGGCGATGATGGCCACGACGATGATCAGTTCGAGCAGGGTAAACCCGGAATCGCGCCGATCCCTACGGATTTCGCATCGTCGTCGATTCAAAGGCTGACTCCTCCCGCCCGTCAGATATGGGGGCACGCGGCACGCTTCACGCAAGCACCATGCCGAACTGTGAAATCGGCCAAGCTGCGGTTCTTCTTGAGTTTTCACTAGGGGGAAGCCTTGGGGGCGGGCCTGTGGCTGCGCAGTCCGTTGCGAGGCCTGCAACCTTCTTCACACCACCCGCCACTCCCGAACCTCTTGCCGGGAGGCCTGTTCTGCGACTGGCAGCCGAAGCGCCATGGCCGTCGTGAAACCCTCGGGCGGAGAGACACACTCCACGACGCCCCCCAGCTCTTCAGCCAGTCGAGCGCTGTTGGCGAGCCCCAGCCCGGTTCCTTCGCCGGGCGGCTTGGTCGTATAGAAGGGATCGAAGATCCGCTCCCGATCCCTCTCCGGAATGCCACAGCCGTCGTCGCATACCACACACTCGACCGCATCGAGGCGAACTCGGCCGAGAGCCGCCGCGGGCTCGTCCTCCGGTCGGATCCTCCACGGGGCCGCGCGCAGGAGCAGTGTCACGCGCGCACCGTCCCGATCCCCTACCGCATCCGCAGCGTTCAGCAGCAAATTGAGAAGGATCTGCGTAACCGACGATGGATCACCCATCACGAGTGGTAGGTCTCCCGGATCATCGTGTGAGAAGGCGATGTGATTGTGGCGCCGACCGGCCGAGACCAGGACCAGGGTCTCCCGCGCGACCGAAGCAAATTCCATTGGCTGCAGCGTCGCACGCTCCGGTCTGGAGAAATCGAGCAGCTGGCGGAGAATGACCCGAACCCGCTCTCCTTCACTGCCGGCCCTGCGCAGATGCTCGCGGCTGGCGTCCTCGAGGCCGGCATCCCGGGCGGCCAGATCGACGAAGGCAAGCATCGCGCCGATCGGATTCCCGACCTCGTGGGCCACGCCCGCAGCCAGACGACCGACGGAGGCCAGGCGTTCGGCCCGATCCAGTCCCTCCCGGGTCCGCCGAAGCTCACGGTTGGCCCCGCGAAGGTCCTTGACGGCCTTCTCCAGCTCTCCACTTCGCTCTTGCAGCGCCTCGGTCATCTCGTTGAGAGCGCATCCGACCGCAAGGATCTCCTGCGGTCCTTCTTCCGGTGCCCTGACCTCTTCTTCGCCCTGCCCAATCGCCACCGCAGCCCGCGCCAGCTCTTCGAGCGGGCGGATCAGCCGACGCCGCAGCAGCCAGCTTCCAAAGGCCGTGAAGATCGCCATGTTGACCACACCCAGTGTGGCCACCACGGTGAGCGGTGCCGACCGCAGCTGGAACGACGCCTGTTCCGGAAGCCGCGCCATCGCAACACCTCCCCGACCGAGCGGCGCAGCAAACCGGATCTGTCCCCCAAGCCTTCCGAGCTGGAGGAGCGGCTCGCCTTCGATGCGCACCCGCTCCGCCAGATTCAACGTCTCCCGATCGATCTCCCCAGCAACCGGACCCCGGGCCCTCGCTTTCCCGTCCGCTCCGAGTGACCACCACTCGGTCCCGGCCACGACCGCTTCGAAGGGGGCAGCCGGCCTGGCAGCCTCCGCGAGCAGCGACCGCCCGAGCACGCGCTCCAGGTTGCCTTCGTGGTGCGCGATGAAGACCGCTACCAACACGATCGTCGCGAGCAACATCACGAGACCCAGGCTCAGCAGGACCTCGCTGCGCAGACCAGGCGGGGAAGCCAAGAGCGGCCTGGAGGTCTTCATCGACTACGGGGAGTCGTCGAGGCCCAGCTTCTCCAGGCGGTATCGGAAGGAACGGAAGGAGACGCCGAGCAGCGAGGCAGCCTTCTTCTTGACACCCCCGGTACGCCCCAAGGCCTCTCGCAGAAGCTCGCGCTCCACCTGGGCCAGCATCTCATCCAAGTCGCCGCCCTCTTCCGGGAGTCGGCTGGATGCTTTCGGAGCTCGCCGAGGCGCGAGGATCGCCGGCGGAAGGACATCCAGATGGATCGTCCCCCCCTGGCTGAGAGCCACCGCACGCTCGATCGAGTTCTCGAGCTCGCGCACGTTGCCCGGGAATGTGTAGCCCTGGATGCGCGCCATCGCCTCGTCGTCGATTCGATCCACCGACCGATCGAGCTCGCTCGCGTACTTCGCCAGGAAGTGCTGGACGAGCAGCGGCACATCTTCCATCCGGTCGCGCAATGCAGGCACGTGGATCTGGATCACGTTCAACCGATAGAAGAGATCTTCCCGAAAGCGGCCCAAGGCCACCTCTTCCTGCAGATCCCGGTTGGTTGCAGCAACGATCCGCACGTCTACGGGATCGTCCGAGCTGCCACCGACCCGCCGAACGTTCTTGTCCTGGATCACCCGCAAGAGCTTCACCTGGAGTGGCAGCGGGATCTCTCCGATCTCATCCAGGAAGATCGTCCCTGACTCTGCGGCCTCGAAGAGGCCCGCTCGGTTGTCGATCGCTCCGGTGAACGCTCCCCTGACGTGACCGAAGAGCTCGGATTCCAACAGGTTCTCCGGAATCGCTCCGCAGTTCACCGCGACGAACGGATGCTCTCCGCGTTCGCTTTGATCATGGATCGCCCGAGCCACCAACTCCTTACCGGTACCACTCTCTCCGCTGACCAGGACATTCGTCTTGGTCGGCGCCACCTGAGCCACGAGCTCGTAGACCTGCGAAATGGCGTTGCTCGTACCGACCATCGTCCGCGGACGCGTCCGATTCTTCAGCTCCGAGCGCAACCAGCGGTTCTCCGCCGAGAGAAGCTTCTTCTCGAGTGCCTTCTCGACGACGAGTCGCAATTCGTCGACCTTGAAGGGCTTGGTCACGTAGTCGTATGCGCCCTCCTTCATCGCTTCGATTGCGGTTTCCGTGGTTGCAAATGCCGTGATCATGATGACCACGGTTTCGGGAGCCCTCTCCTTGATGGCTCGAAGGAGTTCGATCCCGCCCTTGCCGGGCATCTGGACGTCGCTGATCACCACATCGAAGTCGTCCGCATCGAGTGCCATCAATGCGGTGTCGACGTCCGCTGCGGTCACGGCCTCATAGCCCTCACGAGCGAAGAAGATCTCCAGGAACTCGCGCATGCTGCGCTCGTCATCGACGACCAGCACCCGGGCCTTGGCGACACTCATTGGACCGGGGCTCTCATCGGGAGGCGCACGTGAATCCGCGTCCCCGATCCTTCGCGACTCTCCACCTGGACGACACCCCGATGATTTTCGACGATTCTATGAACCACAGCGAGCCCAAGGCCCGTCCCTTCACTTCGTGTCGTGAAGAACGGATCGAAGATCCTCTCGAGCACGTCATGGGCGATCCCCATGCCGCTATCCGATACCACGAGTTCCACGACGTGGGACGCCTCCTCGGATGTGTTTCGGCCCGCGGTGATGCCCTCTTGAGGCTGAGATCGATCATCCACCTGTTCCGTGTTCACCTGCAGGCCCATCCGACCCTGCCCGTTCAATGCATGGTGAGCGTTTCCCAGCAGGTTCCAGAGCAACTGCTTCAGCTGCGAAGCGTCCCCTTCCACCATGGCCCCCGAGGCCACATCCACATCGAACTGAACCTCCGCCTCGAGCACTGTCTCGAAAGCCTCCGCAACCTCCCCCGCAAGTGCCCCGAGAACCAGCGGCTCCATCTTGGGTGGCGCAGGCCGCGCATATTGGAGGAAATCGGTGATCAACTGATTCAATCGTCCGATCTCACGCAGCACGATACCCATCAGCCGGCCGGTATCGGCTCCTTCCTCAGCCGCTGACAAGGTTGCCCGCAGCATCTCGACGGATCCCGAGATCGCGGCAAGCGGGTTCCGGATCTCGTGGGCGATCGATGCAGAGAGTTGCCCGATCCCCGCGAGCCTCGCATTCCGCTCGAGCTCACCTTCGAGCCGCACGACCTCGGTCACATCCTGAAAGATCACGACACAGCCGGAAGCCGAGGCTTCTGCATTCCTGAGGTCCGAGATCGCAACGCCCAGGAAACGCTCTTCCCCGCCCGAGCATTCGAGCCGGAACCGCGCCCGTCGTCGTTTCGGGTGGCTGGCCTCGGACAACACCTCTTCGATTCCCGGGAGCACGGCTTCCAGGCGAGCACCGGACACCTCTTCGACGGATTTCCCGGTGATCCTGCCAGCCTCTGGGTTGAACGAGGTCACGCATCCGTCTTTGTCGGTCGTCAACACTCCACTGGTCAAGCTCTCGACGATTCTCTCATGAAGCGATCGCAGCTCAGCGAGATCCCATGCGCTCGCCTCCAGCCTTTCATCCGCAATCCGAAGCTCACGAGCCAATCCGCTCCCGAACAGGGCCACCAGCAACATCGCACCGGAATGGGCGCCCCAGAGCGTGAACGCAAACTCGGTCGGCGTCGTGGCATTTGCAATGAAAGGCAGACTCATCGACCCCAGAATGGCGGAGCCGAAACCGATGGAGGCACCCGACGCAGCGCCATAGCCCCCGGTCCGGTCGAATAGCAACGCTCCGAATACCACGACGGGCAGGTAGAGGAAGCTGAAGATCGACTCGGCCCCACCAGAGAAAACCACCAACGCGGTCACCAATGCCAGATCCATCAACAGCTGGACGGCCGCAAAGCGCCTGAGATCCTGCACGAATGGGAGAAGCGCTGCGTACAGCGCCGTCGCGAGGAACGCGACACCCAGGGTTCCATAGAGGCCCTGTTCCGCTACCTCGGTCGTAAGCCGGCCGGCTCCAACCAACGTGAGGGCGAGCGCAAGTGCGCCGACGCAGACGCCGAGTCGTGCGGCCATGACCCGCAAGACCCGTGCATGGAGAGCCTCCGCCCCCCTCTCGTCCATGATTCGTACCTAGCTGATGTTCTCGGCGATCTTGAAGATCGGGAGGTACATGGCGATGAGCATGCCGCCGATCGTTCCGCCAAGAAACACCATCATCATCGGTTCAAGGAGGGCCGTCAGTGCATCGACAGCGTTGTCGACCTCCTCGTCGTAGAAGTCCGCGATCTTGGCGAGCATCGTGTCCAGTGCACCCGTGGACTCACCCACTGCGATCATCTGAACGACCATACCCGGAAAGACCCCAGCTTCTTCCAGAGGCTCAGCCATGGTCCGCCCTTCCGAAATCGCCGATCGGGTCTTCATGATTGCGGTCTCGATCACGAGATTGCCGGCGGTCTTTGCACAGATGTCGAGTGCATCGAGAATGGGGACACCGCTCGATACCATCGTGCCGAGCGTCCGCGTAAAACGGGCCACCGCCACTTTGCGCAACAACGGTCCGAAGACGGGGGCTCGAAGAAAGATGGCATCCGTCCTGTACCGGAAGGCCGGGAACCGGCTCCGAGCCTGGAAAAAGAGCCACAGAACCACGGTGATTCCCACCAGCATGGGCACCAGCCATTCCTGGAGAAAATCACTGACCGCGATGACGGCCTGGGTGGGCCCGGGGAGTGCGCCTCCGAAATCCTCGAACATCTTCTGGAAGACGGGAATCACCTTGACCAACAGCAGGGCGATGACCGCGATCGACACGACCAGGACGGTGGTCGGATAGACCATGGCGCCCTTCACCTTGCGCCGCAGCGAGTCCGCCTTCTCCAGATAGACCGCCAGGCGGTTGAGAATCGTGTCGAGGATACCGCCGATTTCGCCGGCACGAACCAGGTTCACGTAGAGCTTGTCGAATGTCTTCGGCTGTTTCTCGAGAGCGTCGGCGAATGTCGATCCCTGCTCGACGTCGACCTTGATCTCGCGCAGGATCTGCTTCATCGTCTTGTTCGGGTTCTGGGACGACAAGATGTCGAGGCATTGCACGAGTGGAAGCCCAGCGTCGATCATCGTCGCAAACTGCCTCGTGAAGATCACCTGATCCCGAATCGTCACCTTCTGTTTGAAGAGGTTGACGTTCTCGAGGATGTCCTTGGGCTTCGCCTTGACGGACACCGGCATGATCATCTGTGAGCGGAGCTGCGTCATCACGGCCGCTTCATTGGCCGCCTCGATCGAACCCTTCTTGGTACCCCCCTGACGGGTTCGACCTTCCCAGACGTATACAGGCATTGGAGACCCCCTTTGCCTAAGCAGAGCCAGCACGGCGGGCTGTTGAAGCACCGCCGGTGGACATGATCTGACGCAATTCGTCCGTATCGCTACTACGTCCCAATGCATCATCGAGACTGATCATTCGCTTCTCGTGCAGAGCCGCCAACGATTGGTTCATCGTCTGCATTCCGAACTTGTCCTGGCCGATCTGCATCTGCGAGTAGATCTGGTGGAGCTTGTCCTCACGCATCAGGTTCCGGATGGCTGAGTTCGGGACCATGATTTCCATCGCGAGCGCACGGCCGGGGCCATTGGCCCGCGGGATCAGCGTCTGGCTGATCACACCCTCGAGCACGAACGAGAGCTGAGCCCGTACCTGGGACTGCTGATAGGGCGGAAACACGTCGACGATCCGATTGATCGATTGCACACAGGAGTTCGTGTGCAAAGTGGCGAAGGCCAGGTGGCCCGTCTCGGCGACGGTGAGCGCGGCCTCGATGGTCTCGAGATCCCGCATCTCACCGATCAGCACCACGTCCGGATCCTGGCGCAAGATATACTTCAGGGCCTTGGTGAAGGAATCGGTATCCGCACCGACTTCCCGCTGGTTCACCAGACAACCCTTGTGGGGATGCAGATACTCGATCGGATCCTCGACCGTCACGATGTGCTCGTTGCGATCGGTGTTGATCTTGTCGAGGATGGTGGCGAGCGTGGTGGACTTGCCCGAACCCGTGGGACCTGTGACCAGGATCAACCCACGCGGCTTCTGTGCCAGCTCGGAGATGACCTTGGGAAGCCCAAGCTCCTCGAAGGTCTTGATCTTGTAGGGAATGGCCCGAAACGCTCCGGCCACGGCCCCTCGCTGCATGAAGATATTGGCACGGAACCGAGAGAGGCTTCGGACACCGAAAGAGAGATCGAGTTCGCTGTTCTCCTCGAAACGGTGCTTCTGGGAATCAGTCAGGATCGAGTAGCAGAGCTGCTTCGTCTCCGAGGGTGAAAGGGGAGGCATCTTCAGCGGATGCAGCTTGCCATCGATGCGCAACTGGGGAGGAGAGCTGGTCGTGACATGCAGATCACTCCCCCCTTTCTCGATCATCGCCTTGAGCAGCTGGTGCAGGTTCGCCATGAATCGCTCCTAGAAATCCGCAGCCGAGACCCGATAGACCTCGGGGAGGGTCGTGGTTCCCTCTTTGACCATGTTGAGGGCACTCCGTCGTAGGGTCAGCATCTCGAGACGAATCGCCTCGCGCTTGAGTTCGGTCGTCGAGGCGCCATTCAGGATGAATTCCTTCAGCTCCTCACCGATTCGCATCACCTCGTAGAGCGCGATCCGACCCTTGAATCCGGTATCCGAGCAGGTATGACAACCTCGCCCGCGGTGGGCGGTGGTGGCATTCGCCTCCTCCTCATCCATACCGGCTTCGCCGAGGGCCTCAGCATTGACGTCCGGATCCGGTTCGCTGCATTCGCTGCAGATCCGTCTCGCGAGACGCTGGGCGACGATCGCATTCACCGAGGACGCGACGAGGAACGGCTCGATGCCCATGTTGAGCAGCCGATTCACGGTCGAGGGCGCATCGTTGGTATGCAGCGTCGAGAGCACCATATGGCCGGTGAGCGCGGCCTTGACCGCGATCTCTGCGGTCTCGAAATCCCGGATCTCGCCAACCATGATGATGTCCGGGTCCTGCCGCAGGAAGGAACGCAGGGCTGCCGCGAAATTGAGCCCGATGTCCTCGTGCATCTGGACCTGGTTGATGCCGGTAAGGTTGAACTCGACCGGATCTTCTGCGGTGGAGATGTTCTCTGAGGTCTGGTTCAACTCGGAGAGCGCCGAGTACAATGTCGTCGTCTTGCCGGAGCCGGTCGGGCCGGTCACCAGCACCATTCCGAAGGGCTGGTGGATCGCATCCTTGAAGACCTCGAGCTGGTCCAGCTCGAAGCCCAGCTTGGTCATGTCGAGCTGGAGATTCGACTTGTCGAGAAGCCGGAGCACGGTCTTCTCGCCGAAGAGCGTCGGAAGGACGGAGACGCGATAGTCCATCTCCTTGCCCCGCCCGAGCTTCAGCTTGATGCGCCCGTCCTGCGGAAGACGCCGCTCGGCGATATCGAGTTCCGCCATGATCTTCATGCGCGAGGTGATCGCGTTGCGCAACTTCATCGGCGGCTTCATGCTCTCGTAGAGCACACCGTCGATGCGGTATCGCACCCGGAAGGCCTTCTCGTAGGGCTCGATGTGGATATCCGACGCGCCCTTCTTGATGGCGTCGGTGAGGATCAGGTTCACGAGCTTGACGACCGGCGCGTCCTCGGACTCCTTGGCCAGCTCGAGGACATCGACATCTTCATCGTCGGAGAGCACTTCGACGTCCGAGTCGTCGAAATCCCCCATGATATCGTCGATGCTTGCGCTCTTGTCGTAGTGCCGATCGATGGCCCGCTTGATCTGCTCTTCGGAGGTGACGACGACTTCGACGTTGTATCCGGTGAGGAACTTGATGTCGTCGATTGCAAAGATGTTCGATGGGTCGGCGGTCGCCAGGATCAGCGTCGATCCGGCGCGGTTCACCGGCAACACGTTGTGCTTGAGGGCGACTTCCTCCGGGATCAGCTGGATCACTGCGGGGTCGACATCGAAATCCTCGAGATCGATATCCGGCACGCCGTATTGGGAGGCCACGAAGCCGGAGAGTTCATTCTCCTGCAGGTAGCCGAGCTTGGTGATCTGGGCCCCGAGACGCCCGCCCTTGTCGCGCGCCTCTTCCCGAGCCTTCTTCAGCTGCTCGGTAGTTAACAGGCTCTCCTTGACAAGGAGTTCGCCAATCCGCTCGTTCAACCCAGGTTCCCCCGTTGGATTCGCGAGCCTCCAGCGCAGCCGAGGACTTGCCGCCCTCCCCTGCACGTGGGAAACCCCTGCGAACCCGCCCGGTTATCGGCGGGACTCCGAGGGATCTTTACTCTGGTGCGCTACCCGCGGGGGGAGATTCGTCCCCGCCCTCAGCTCCAGCCAACGCCTCGTTCAGACCGGTGCCGTGAGAACGGAGCACCGCCAGGCCCAGGAGTGTCAGACTGGCCCAGAAGAGCGCATGTGAGAGCGTCCCCAGCGCCAGCGCAACCTCCTCGGACACCCCGAGCGGCACGAGGGCCGCCCTGCAGGCTGCGTGGTACGTGCCGGCAAAACCAGGAGCCGAAGGCAGGGCCACTGCGGCACCGATCCAAACCATCAGCGTCAGGCAGGCATGGAGTTCGGCCATCAGACCCCCGAGATCGATGTCGAACGCGCGGATCGCCGCGTAGTACGGAATGATGTTGAGCCCGAGCCAGAACGTAAGTGTGTGGAACATCACCCAGAAGAAGTCGCGACCGTTGCGGATCCCTCGAAGCCCCTGGGCAATCTGATCGAGAAGCTCGCAGATCCGGTCCACCGGCCCGCGCGGAGCCCAGCCCAGCCCCCAGCGCACCAGACCGATGAAGAAATCCGGCGCCTGGCGGAGGGCCACGACCCCCAGCGCGGGCACCGAGGCGACGATCGACAACGCGATGATCGCCTGCCTGACGTCTGGCCCCCCGGCCTGAGCACCCCGGGTTCCCAGCACGAAAGCTGCCAGCCCGAGCACCACCACCGCATCGATCACGCGCTCGACGATCACACTGCCGAAGATCGCGGCTCCGGAGGTGCCGGTCTCCCGTGCGAGAAACCATGAGCGTGCCACTTCCCCGAGGCGGAACGGAAACAGGTTGTTTGCCATGTAGCCGACGGCCGTCGCACGAAACAGAGAACCGGTTTCGATCTCTCCGAACGCTCGAAGCAGATGGCGCCAGCGCAGGGCCCGACTCCAGGTGCAGATCAGATAGCCAAAGACGGAGGGGATCAGCAGCCAGGCGAGATTCACCCGAGCCATCTCGGCTGCGAGCACCGAGAAGTCGACCCCCCGGAATGCGAATACCAGGGCCCCGGCTGTAATGGCGAAGCCCAACCAAAGGCGAGGATCGCTCCAGTGCCGTCTTACGGTGCTGGTGGATTTGGTGTCGCTCATCCCCGAGCCAGGTGCTCCCGCGCCGTCTCGATGTCGCGGCCGATCTGCGCTTTCAATGCAGCCACGTCCGAAAATTTCTGCTCCCCGCGCAACCGATGCTCGAAGCCCAATTCGATGCTGCGGCCGTAGGCCTCGCCTTCGAAGTCGAGGAGGTGGGCTTCAGCGAGCACCCGTGCATCCTGCTTGAACGTGGGGCGGAGCCCGACGTTCGTGACTGCACACCAGACGCTCCCCTTTGCCGGTTGCCCTTCGTCGAGGAACCGTACATGGCCCGCGTACACGCCGGAAGCGGGCAGGATCTCACTCTCCGGTTCCAGGTTCAGGGTAGGGAAACCCAGCGTGCGCCCCCGCCGATCGCCAGCCACAACGCGACCCCGCACCGCGTAGGGCCGATCGAGCAGCATGGCCGAGTCTTCTACCTTGCCCTCCCCCAACAGCCCACGAATCCGGGTCGAATTGACGTCCTGATCTCTCACCGTGACCTCGGGAATGATCGTCACCGAAAAGCCCAGGCGCGGGCCCAGTTCCGTCAGGGTGCGCATCGACCCTTCCCGATCGCGGCCGAAGTGGAAGTCATAGCCCACGTAGACCTCCTCGGGTCGAATACGCTCGTGGAGGATTCCCCCCACGAAACGCTCAGCCGGAAGCCGGGCGAACTCCAGGGTGAAGGGTTCGACGATCACCACGTCGACGCCCTGGGCCTCGAGCAGCTCGAGCTTCTGCTCCAGCGTCGTGAGCAGACGGGGAGCCCGATCGGGTCGGAGGACTTTCCGCGGGTGGGGTTCGAATGTGTAGACGACGGCCGGGCCACCCAGGGCACGTGCCCGGCCGATCACGGTGTCCATGATGGCCCGATGGCCCATGTGCAGGCCGTCGAAATTGCCCACCGTCAGGGCCGAGCCGACGAGCGGCTCCTCGACCTTCTCACTGCCTCGAACCACCCGCAATCGCTAGACTCCCGCGCCGGATGCCTACCCTCTGGCGCTACACCACAATTCGTTTCCTGACGGCCTTTGCCGCGTCGCTGCTGATTCTGGCGCTCGTTCTGCTCGTCGTCGACATGTTGCTGAATCTCGGTGATGTGATCGAGGCCGAGAAGAGCTTCACGGGCGCGTTCGCCCTGCTGATCCAGCGAACCGTGGCAACCTACCTCCCGTATCTGATCCCAGTCGCCACCTTCACCGGCGTGCTCTTTTCGGTGGGCCAGGCGGCCCGCAACCGGGAGATCGTCGCGGTGAAAGCCGGGGGAGTGTCCCCGCTGCATGCGCTTCTGCCGATCTTCGCCCTGTCGGCAGTGATCGCGTTGGTGGCCTTCATCTTGAACGAAACCGTCACCCTGCATGCAGCCAGATCGATGAACGCCAGCACCGGAACCTCCGTCGGCGACGTCACTCTGCGATCGGGCTCGATCTGGTACCACACGGGCCGCTACATCTACAACATCCAGGATCCGCGGCCGGAGGGGGAAACGGTTCACAACGTGCGGGTGTTCGAGCGCGATGACGCAGGGCGCCTGATCCGCTTGATCCATGCCAAGGAGGCCGAACGTCTCGCGCCCCGCAGATGGAACTTCAAAGACGCCACAGTGCGCAGTTTCGACCCGATCGATCCCAAGAACCCTCCGCAGGTCGAACGAGCCAAGGAGATCGAGCTCGAACTCGGGGAGGATCGCACACCGCACCTCCAGCAGGCCGAGTTGGTGGTCCTGCCTCTCGGCACGCTGGCCAAATACGTGAAGGCGGTGCTAGCGGAAGGGGGCAACCCGGGCCGCGCACGGTCGCTCCTCCACAGCCGGCTGACGATTCCGTTCCTGGTGATCCTGTTCGCGCTGCTGGCCGTTCCACTGGGCATGTCCGTGGAACAGACGCGAAGCCTGGCCATGCCGGCCCTCCAGGGCGTGGGCCTGCTGTTCGTCTTCCTGCTCCTGCGAGAGTACAGCGCGAGCTTCGGCGCCCGGGGAGCGCTCTCGGCAGCGTTGGCACCCTGGCTGACCCTGCTGGTCTTCTTCGGACTGGGAGGCTGGAGGCTCTCGCGAGTCCCGCAATAGGCGTTCGCGGCCGTTCTCGTTCGCGCTCTATTTCGCCCCGCCGGACTCCAGGAACTTCAGGAATGGATGGTCCGGAGGGAGCACCATCGTCGTTTCGTCGCCCAGGGCCTTGCGGTAGGCCTCGAGGCTGCGCACGAAGTCGTAGAACTCGGGATCTTCCGAGAATGCGTCGGCATAGACACCAGCCGCGCCGGCATCTCCTTCACCGCGGACCCGGGTGGCATCGCCGCGAGCGCGCTCGATGATGATCTCCGCGTCCCGATCTGCCGCGGCCCGGATCTTCCGAGCCTGCTCTTCACCCTCCGCGCGGTACTTCTTCGCCAGCTCTTCGCGCTCGGAGCGCATGCGCCCGTAGACCTTCGATTCCGGTTCGCCTGCGGGAATCTCGGTGCGGTTGATCCGAACCTCCGCGAGTTCGACGCCGTTGTCTCGAATGTTCTGACAACTCCGGGCCGTGATCACGCCGGTCAGGGTCAGCGGAAGCTCGTTGCCATCCAGATCCTTGCGGACCGGGACACAGCCCGATGCGCGAGCCGGCCCCAGATCGACTCCCTCCGGGACCTCGCGAGCCAGCACCTGCTCGAGCTTGAGCTGGCCGATCACTTCGCGCACGCGACCCTTGACCAGCTGGTTGAGCTGGCGCTCGGCCTCCTCCATGCCCGCCGGAAAGCTCTTGTTGAACTGCAGCGGATCGCTGATTCGCCAGATCGCGAAGTTGTCGACGACCAGGGGTTCCTTGTCGAGGGTCTGGATCGGTTTGGGCTCGGGTCCAGAGCTCAGATGCAGCCAGCGACTGTCGAAGGTTCGGATCTCGGTGACGGGAAACGCCAACGAGAGCCCAGGCTCCGTGATGACGGAGCGGACGTCACCCAGAAACAGCGCGATCCGCTGCTCGCCCTCATTGTTGAGAACGATCGGGCCGTACCCCAGAAAACTCGTGACGAGCGGCGCGCCGATCAGGAGCAATAGCAGGACGCGACCCATCAGCGGCTCCTCTCGACACGGTCCAGCGGCAGGTAGGGCACCACCGAGCCAGGTTCGACGATGATCTTCTGGGACTTCGAGAGCACCTCCTCCATCGTCTCGAGGTAGAGACGCTTGCGGGTGATCTCGGGTGCCTTCTGATATTCGATCAACAGGGATCGAAAGCGCGCATTCTCGCCTTCGGCCTTGGCGACCCGACTCTGCTTGTAGGCCTCCGCGGACTCGACGAGCTCTGCCGCCGTGGCCTCGGCCCGTGGCAACACCTCATTCTGGTGGGCGCGGGCCTCGTTCTCCTGACGATTCTTGTCCTGGTTCGCGGCCACGACGTCATCGAAAGCCCCGCGCACTTCGGTCGGTGGCTGGACTTCCTGCAACTCGACCTGCAAGACCTCGATGCCGGTCTCGTAGAGATCCAACAGCGAGGTCAACAACTGTGCCGCCTCACTCTCCACCGAGAAACGCGAATCGGCCAGAACTCCGTCGATATGGTTGAGGGCCACCACCTCGCGCATGGCCGCTTGGGAAGCGTCGCGCACCACGGCGTCGATATCCCGCACGCGGTAGAGCACGAGCCGCGGATCCACGACCCGGTAACGCACGACGAACTCCAGATGGACGATCGCATTGTCGCCGGTCTGCATCACCGTCTCGGCCTTCGTTTCCAGCGGCGAATCCACATTGCCGAACTCGGCCCGCCGGACCTTCTGGGTCTCGACGATGGCGTGGGTCTCGATCGGTGCGGGCAGATGGAAACCCAGCCCCGATGAAGTGACCGTGCGATCATACGCTCCCGCCCGCAGGATCACTGCCTGCTCGCCGACATCGAGCTGAAAGGTTCCGGTGTACCCGACCCAGACCACGAGCCCGACGACCAGCAACAGCAGGGTCAGCGAGCGCCGGATCAGACGCCCGGCCTTGCGTTCCTCCGGCGCGTCTCCCTTCGCCATCTAGCCGCTCTCCTCTCCAGAGCGGCCGTCCTTTTTGCGCTGCAGATCGTAGAAAGGCTTCAGGATGTCGATCGGAATCGGGAAGACGATCGACGAGCTGTGCTCAGTGGCGATATCCGTCAGGGTCTGGAGGTAGCGGAGCTGGAGCGATGCCGGCTCGACGGAAAGCACCCGTGCAGCCGCTTGCAGCCGCTCGGCAGCCTGGGCCTCGCCATCGGCGTGGATGATCTTCGCCCGCTTCTCCCGCTCGGCCTCGGCCTGCTTGGCCATCGCGCGCTGCATCTCGGTGGGCAGATCGATCTGCTTCAGCTCCACCGCGCGCACCTTCACGCCCCACGGCTCGGTCTGCAGATCGATGATCTCCTGCAACTGCCGGTTGACGTTCTCGCGCTCGGCCAACAACTCGTCGAGCTCCGCCTGGCCGCAGACACTTCGCAGCGTGGTCTGGGAGAGCTGGGAAGTACCGTAGAGGTAGTTCTCGACCTGGATCACGGCCTTCTCCGGGTGCAGCACCCGGAAGTAGATCACCGCATTCACCTTCACCGAGACATTGTCCCGGGTGATCACCTCCTGGGGAGGCACGTCCATCACGATCTCGCGAAGGCTCACCCGCACGAGCCGGTCGACCATCGGGATGATCCAGCGGATGCCCGCTTCCTTGACGCCTGCGTACCGCCCGAAGCGGAACAGCACGCCGCGCTCGTACTCCTGCAAGATGCGGATACCGGCGGCGCCAATCAACGCAATGATGGCGACCAGGATGATCAACGGTGACATACCCATACTCCCCTCCTCCAGGACCGCGAGACGCGGATCCTGCTGTTCTTCTCAGCTCGTCCGATTCTGCGAGACCAAGGGCTGCACGTGCAGAATCAGTCCATCGACGCGCTCGGCCACGACCGGCGCACCTGCCGGAATCGGTTCGCTCGCTCGGGCCGTCCAATGCTCGCCGCGAATGAAGACCGTTCCGGATGGATCGATGGCTGTGCGCGCCACCCCCTCCATGCCGATCATCTCGTAGGTGCCGGACTCCTGACGGCGCGACATCGACTTGCCGACCGCGTACACCACCAGCGCGCCGAAGGCCCCCATGCCCCCCACCGCAGGCACCAGCACGGGCCAGAACGAGACGTTCAGATCCGAGAGTTCGGGTCGGTCGAAGAGCATCGAACCGCCGAGCAGCATGCAGCCCGCGCCAGCGATGAAGAGCAGGCCGAAGGATGTGACAAAGGCTTCCGCCACCATCAGGCCGAGCCCGGCCAGCATCAGCAGCACACCCACCCAGGAGAACGGCAGGATCTGGAACGCGATCAACGCCAGCACCAGGCAGATGGCACCCGCCACTCCGGGGAAGATCATTCCCGGCTGGTTCATTTCGATGTAGAGGCCGAGCACCCCGGCCATGAACAGCAGCACGGCGACATCCGGGCTGGCCAGCACGTTGAAGATGCGCGTGAGCAGCTGCATCTCGACGTCCTGGACCTGAGCACCTGCGAAGGCCAGCACCTGGGTCTCCCCGCCGATCTCGATCTCGCGCCCCTCGAGTTGCTCCAACAGATCGGCACGGTCCGTTGCGACCAGGTCGACGACGTTCAGCTCGACCGCCCGATCGGCCGTGATCGCCACCGAGTTGCGAACGGCATCCTGGGCCCACTCCACGTTGCGATCGCGCTCTTCGGCAATGGCCTTGATGAATGCGGTCAACATGTTCTCGGCCTTGGCCGCAGCGTGATCCTCGCCCTTGCCTTCCTCGCCTTCCGACGATCCACCGCCGCCGCCGACCCCCACGGGATGGGCAGCTCCGATCGTCGAGCCGGGCGCCATCGCAGCCACATGACCGGCCAGCGTGATGAACGTTCCGGCCGAGCCGGCCCAGGCCCCTTGAGGCGAGACGTAGACGATGATCGGCACCTTCGAACGCAACATCGCCTGGATGATGTCCTGAGTCGAACTGACCAGGCCGCCCGGAGTATCGAGCTCCATCAGCAGTGCTCGGGCCCCTGCCTCTTCGCTCTCCCGAATGGCGCGTTGGATGTAGTCGCTGCTGGCGGGGTTGATCGAGCCATCGATGCGGATGACGGTGAGCGGCCCGGTGTTGCGCAGGGTCGTCCCTTCCGGTTGATCCTGGGCAGCGAGTGCCATCGCCAGCCAGGGCAACAGGAACGCCGCTGAAATGGCGAGGCGCCCTCGTCGCAACACCCTCATCGCGGCCCCTCGCGCAGCTTCTCCACACGGTCGAGAATCCGAGCAGCGACTTCGACCTTGGGCAGCAACGGCAACTCATCCACCTCACCACCGGGCGAAACGAAGGTCACCGCGTTGGAGTCGGTATCGAAGCCAGCATCCACGCGAGATATGTCGTTCGCCACGAGCAGGTCACATCCCTTCCGCGCGAGCTTGCGACGGGCCGCCTCGACCAGATCATGGCTCTCGGCGGCAAAGCCGACCACCACTCGCTCACCACGCGTCGCGCTGATGCCCGCCAGGATATCCGGATTCTGCACGAGATCGATGCGCGGAGCCGCACCGGGCGCGAGATCCTCCTTCTTGATCTTGGCGAGCGAGGCATTCGCCGGCCGGAAATCGGCAACCGCAGCCGCCATCACCGCCACCTGGCAGGTCTCGAATTCGTGCTCGACAGCCGCCGCCATCTCGAGTGCGGTCTCGACATCGAGCCGCCGCACACCAGGCGGCGTCGGCAACGCGCAGGGGCCCGCAACCAGCACGACCTCAGCCCCACGCCGAGCCGCTTCCTCGGCGACCGCAAAGCCCATCTTGCCGCTCGAGCGGTTGGCGATCGAACGGACCGCGTCGATCGGCTCCCGGGTGCCACCGGCACTGACCAGCACGCGAACGCCTTTCCAGGTTTCGCCCCCGAGCAGTATCGCCACCCGCCCAGCAATGGTTCCGGGCTCGGCCATCCGACCCTCACCCTCCCATCCACAGGCCAGCTCACCGGACTCGGGCCCCTCGAAATGGACACCCCGCTCCCGCAGCAGCCCGGCATTGGCGCGGGTCGCCGGATGGGACCACATATTCACGTTCATCGCCGGCACGAGCAGCACTGGCGCCCGCGTCGCCAGCAGTAGCGTGCCTACCAGATCGTCGGCGAGCCCCTGGGCGAGCTTCGCGATGCGATTGGCGGTGGCCGGGGCGACCACCACGAGATCTGCCCAGTCGGCCAGCTCGATGTGTGAGATCTCACCCTCCTCCCCCGAGTCGAACAGCGAGCTTCGCACGGGCGCTCCCGAGAGGGTCTGAAGCACCAGCGGCGAGACGAACTCCCCTCCGGCCTCGGTCAGCACACACCGCACGGCATGACCTGCCCGACGGAGTTGGCGAACCAGCTCCGGGATCTTGTACGCAGCGATTCCTCCCGCCACTGCGAGAAGCAGGTTGCCGGGCTGGACCGGGGCCGATGCGCTCACGAAGCGGCTCGAGCCGGGAAGCCCGGAATCGGAGAAAGCCAAGGGAAAACAACCACGTAAGGCGGGAGAGTACCGAACCTCCCGGCCCCGGCGAGGGGAGGAGGGACGGGCCCTCTCTTCACTTGGCCCATCCATCTTGTGGAACGCGGGCACTAGCCAAGCAGCGCGCGGCCCCGGGCGAGGCGCTGGGAAAGGGCCCTGGCGGTCGGGGCCTCGGCATAGATGCGAAGAACGGGTTCAGTGCCGGAGCTCCTGAGCATCAGGAAGCCACCATCGGCGAGCCGGCAGTGAAGGCCGTCTTCCCTGCGAACCTCGGTCACGCGTTGCCGATCGAGCGTCTTCGGCGGATTGCGCAGCATCCGACCCAGACGTCGATTCCGGGCCGCGCTCGCTTTCATCGCGATGCGGCCGCAGGCGGAGCCCCGGTGGCGACGCCGAAGCTCCCGGAGTTGCAGGGTGAGCGGTCGCCGATCGAGGCAGAGCCGCTCCACGAGCAGCGCGGCAGCGAGGATGCCGTCCTTGTCCCTGGCCATCGGAGCCCAGGCGAAGCCACCACTCTCCTCCCCTGCCAGATCCGCCCGTCCCTCAACCAACTCTGCACTGAGCGGCGCGAAGCCAATTCGAGAGCGCGAGACCGCCAGACCGTGGGCTCTCGCGACCCGTTCGGGAAAGCCGCCTGTCGCGATCGAGAGCGCGACGCCGCGCCGGATTCTGTGTTGGCGGGCGAGGTGATCGATCAGCAGGGCCAGCGCATCGCTCTCCGACAGCCGCCGGCCACTCGCACCGACCACGGCGAAACGGTCCGCATCTCCGTCACTGGCCAGTCCCAGCGCAGCGCCATCGGCCCGCACCGCTCGACCCAGCGCGGCCAGCCGCTCGGGCTCTGGATCGGGGGCCAGTCCGCCAAAGCGGGGATCCCGATCGGCATGGAGGGTTCGCACCTTGGCTCCAGCGCTCTGGAGCCAAGCATCGAGCACGCCGGCACCGGTGCCGTGAAGCGCATCATAGACGATGGGCAGGCGAGCCTTTCGCAGCGCGGTGCAGTCGATCTGCCTCGACAGGCGTCGCAGGTAGGCCGGCGTCAACTCGGTGGGCCGCGGCGGCGCTCGGCGCGCGGGCTCGCGCCCTCGCTCGAGAATATCCGCTGCCCTGGCCGCCACCGCCTGCGCCCACGGGCGCGGCGCCGGAGTGCCGTCACCGGCGACGAGCTTGATCCCCTGGTACTCCGGAGGGTTGTGGCTGGCAGTGAACAAGATCCCCGCCGCGACGCGCCCCATGCGAACGGCACTGGTGGCCACGGGCGTGGGTGTGGGTACGGCTGTTCGCACGGGTCGGATGCCCGCAGCGCTCAGCACCTCCGCCGCCTCGCGGGCGAGGCGTTCACCCAGGAAACGGGTGTCATAGGCGACGATCACGCGAGCAGGAGAGCCCCGTCCAGCTTCGCTGCGCACCTTCTCGGCCACAGCCCGGACCAAAGCTCGGGCCTTCGGGAGAGTGAAGTCTTCCCCCAGGACACCACGCCACCCACTGGTACCGAATGCGATCTGAGACCCCGAACCACCCAGCGAGATCCGAGCTTGCCCGCTCACGCTTTCTTGAACTTCTCCCGGAGGTACTTCTCGACGAGCGGTGGGACCCATTCGCTTACGTCCACTCCGAACGAGACCAACTCCTTCAATCGCGAGGAGCTGACGTAGAAGTGCTCCTGGCCCGTCATCAGGAACAGCGTTTCGACCTCGGGATTCATGTGTCGATTCATCAACGCCATCTCGAATTCATATTGGAAATCCGCGGTCGCGCGCAGCCCACGGATCACGGTCTTCGCTCCGATTTCCGCGGCAAACTCGACGGCCAGCTCTGCGAACGAGGTGATCTCGACGCCAGGCAAACTGCCGATCGACGCGCGAAGCATCTCCAGGCGCTGCTCGACTGTAAACGTTCCACGCTTGTCCACGTTGTGGGCTACCGCCACCACCAACCGCGGAAAAACGCGAAGGGCACGTTGGACCAGATCTAGGTGCCCGTTCGTGACCGGATCGAAGCTCGCCGGAAACAGGGCCAGGTGGGACTCATCGTCACTCATGCCGCTCCTTCGTTGCCCGGGCCTTCCAGCCGGGGATGCATCTGCTCCGGCTCCGTCATGAACCAGATGAGTAGGGTGTCACCGTAGCGCCGCTCATCGACGCGCCGCAGTCCGTCCACGGAGCCGGGATCATGCCGGCAATCCGTCTCGAGAACCAGCGTTCCCGCGGGATCCAGGAGTCCGTCGCGGGCGATGGCTCCGAGAGCGTCCGCCGCCTCCCCGGAAGCATAGGGGGGATCGACGAGGATGAGCTGGAAGCACTCGCGCTGGCGGGCCATGCGACGCAGGACAGCCTGCACCGGGCTCCGCACGAAGCGCCCCCGATCCTTCAGCGCAAGCGCCTCGAGGTTGGCCCGGATCGCCGTCCCGCACGCTGCGGCGCGATCCACGAACACGGCCGAATCGGCGCCGCGGGAGAGTGCTTCGATCGCCAGCGCACCGGAGCCGGCATACAGATCGAGCACGCGTCGCCCCTGCTGGGATCCGAGACGCATGAACAGCGATTCACGCACCCGATCGGAAGTGGGGCGCACCTCTCCGCGATGCGGCATCTCGATCTTCCGGCCCGCCAACTCTCCTCCTGTCACACGCATCGAGAAAACTTCGCGTGAACGGCCTCCATGCACAACTTCTGAATTGCATCAAGCCGAGAAGCTCGCCTAGAATCCGCGATCCTCGAAGTCGACACTTTTCGGTGACGCACCTTCGAAGCCCTCGTAGCGTTGACGCGGCCAGGAGAACAGCATGTCGAAGACGACGGTGGATCGGGTGAAGAAGAATTTCCCGGCGCGCCTCGCCCAGGTGCGGGGCGACCGCTCCCAGCGGCAGTTTGCCCGCGACCTCGGTGTCTTCCAGCAGAACGTGAACCGCTACGAAAGCGGAACCACACCGCACACCGACTTCCTGATCCAGCTCGCGTTGAAGGAGAACATCTCCATCGACTGGCTCCTTCTGGGCAAGGGACGCATGCGCCGCGGACGCTGAGCGGCCTTCAAGGCACGCAGGTGCGCGAACGCTGAGCGGGCTTTCCAGACACACACCTTCTTGGGTGCTTCATGGGCAAGCCGGGTTCCTCTCCAACCCGCCCCGCAAGAATCTGCGTACTCTCTCGAATGCGCAGCCCGCCCCTCCAACCGCGCGCGCCATCAATGGATCGGCAGTGGCGAGCCCAGCGGGGGCACGAAACTTGAATTGCCTGCACGGATGGTCATCGTCCTCACCCTGCTGGTATTGCTGGTCTCTGCTGCCGACCACTGGACCACCTTCATCTGCCTCCGGAACCCGCTCGAAGGGGTCAGCGAAGCCAACCCCCTTTCCCGCTGGCTGTTTGCCGGCATCGGCCTGGAGCCTGGGCTCTGGCTCGACAGTCTGGTGACCGTGGTCGGAATGACCTTCCTGGTCAAGACGCGGCTCGTCCCGGAAGAGCTGAAGCTGCTGTTCCTGAGTGTCGTGCTGTTCGGCACGGGGTACGCGGTCCACAACAACCTGGGCGCGATCCAGCAGCTTGGCCTTTCCGTGCTGGGCGGCTGACGCCTACCAGATCTCCGCGACCACGGCCTCCGCGAACCCGTCGACGGCATTCATGGCGGCGCGGTCACCCCGTTCGTAGCCATTGGCGAGGATCGAGAAGACCACATCACGCCCCCGCGCTGTCCTGGCGATTCCGGTCAATGCGGTGACGCCGGTCAGCAGACCGGTCTTGGCGCGCAGCCGGTCACGGGTGGCAGAAGCTCGTTTTTCGAGCGTGCCATCGCGTCCGGCGATGGGCAGGGCCGCGAGCAGGTCCGGAGCCATTTCGAAACGCCGATCTGCGGCCCGTATCACCTCGACCAGCACACGGGCCGAAACCCGGTTATTGCGAGAGAGACCCGAACCATCCGCCAATCGCACCCCCGTGAGGTCGACGCCCAGGCCGACGAGTTGTTCGCGTACGGCGGCCAGGCCTCGCGGCCAGTTCCCGGACTCGGCCGGGGACTCCCGGCCCAGAAGTTTCACTAGAGCCTCTGCAATCATGTTGTTGCTGTTCTTCATGAACAACGCGACGATGCGACCGACTGCGAACCCCTCGAAGGTGAGAACGGGTTGCGCATCCTCCGGCAGCGGGGCCCTGCGAGTCGGCCCCTCCAATGTGATCCCGTTGGCGCCGAGCTGCTGGCGGAGCACGGCAGCAGCATAACGTGTGGGATGGGCCACGGACCGGTAGACATCCCTCGCGTCTGCTCCCGCGGGAATGGAGCCGGATACGCGAACCTGTTCGGAGCTTCCAAGAGCCACCCGATCCACGGTGAGCGCCACGCGACTGCCCGCGGCACCGGTCCGGACCTGGCTCCGCAGCTGCAGGTACGGCACCGGCGGATCCACGCTGACTCCAGCCGAATCGCCGAGCTTGGCACCCGGCTCGATCCGCACGCGAAATGCTCCGTAGTTGGCAGAGAGAGCTCCGACTGGGGCGTGGTAGGCCCGCGCCGAGATGGGTTGCCAGCTCGGATGCCAACGTTCGTCATCGAAGGCACGGTCGTCCACCACCAGCGGCCCGCGAATCCGCGAGATCCCTTGGGCACGAAGGTCAGCGGCGAGCCTCCACCACTGCTCCGAAGTCATGGAGGGATCGCCACCGCCACGTACGTAGAGCGCAGGGAGTTCCCCATGGGTCGCCCGGGCAGCCGGTGCCAGCACCTGCGTCTCGAAGCGATGGCTCGGCCCCCACCGGGCCAGGGCCGCGGCGGCCGTCAACAACTTCTGATTGGAAGCCGGCACCAGCATCCGATCCGGATGCCGGGAGTAGAGCAGCTCCCCGCCGGACCGATCGACCACCAACACCGACAGCCGTGCACCCTGCAGCCCTGGCGCAGCCAACGCCCGGTCAATCCCGT
>JAAELW010000242.1 GCA_024226235.1 bacterium | reverse complement strand
GGACGCCTAGCACCGCACGCGTCCAATCCTGGGCAAAGGCGGTGACACCGCTCCCGGCGATCGCCCCCTGGCTGTTGCCATCATAGAAGAGATCGCTCCGGTCGAAGAGCGATTCCCCGCTCGCGGGGCAGGGATCCTCCGATGTGGGGGCCCAGTCGACCGCCTGGAATGCGCAGTGGGAGGCAAATCCATCCTCGTGAACCAGCAGTCGCCCCAGGAAGAGGGTGTTGAGGAATCCCTGCTGCATCCGATCCGGGAGAGCTGAAAATTTGGAGAACTCGGGCAGGATGACGGCAGCGATGTGGCCGTAGTCATCCTCCGCCATTCCGATCCAGTCGGTTGCACAGGAGAGAAAACCGTGCTCGTCCGCGAAGTCTCGGTTGTGGCTGGATCGAGCCTCGAAGCGACTGCCGAGAAGTCCGTGTCCGTAGACACTTGGCCGGGCGGGGATGGCGACCAGCTCCGACCCACCTTCGTCCACAGCCGCGTTCGGGACGATGCAGAGAAACTGCGCTTCGTAGAAGAGGGGAGCTCCGAACTCGTCCTCGACCTGCTCCGGAAGCCGATCCGGGTCGAGCGCGGGGCCACCCTCCTCGGGGGCGGGATTGAGCCGCGCACCGGCCATTCCCCCATTCGTGATGTAGAGCGGAACCTCGATACGGCCTTCGATCATCCGAAAGAGCTGGCTATGCGAATGCTCGGTGACGGCGTCGACATGGAAGGCCGGCGCTCCACCCGCCAGGCTCGCGAACGACCCGTCGCGCATGTGGATGAGGCGCTCGGAGAGGCTGCGCTTGCTGATCACCGTGAAGTCCCAAGCCAGATAGAGCTCCGAACGCTCGATCCCAGCGCTCGCGAGCGTGCTGAAGATCGACTCCATCGCAGCGCGTCGATCCTCGATCAGTGGCCGGAAGGTCGGGGTGCCATCCCGGTAGACCTGGAAGGGGCGCCCGGGAGCCAGATCCTCCCCCGCAGCATCACGCAGGTGCCGCAATGCGACGATGTAGCGCTCGCCGTCTTGGAGATTGACCCCCGGACGGATCAGCAATGCGGGCTCTTCGGGGCTGACCGCACCCGAGTCCAATTCCGTCCAGAGCAGTTGGCGTTCCCCGGTGCTGACGCGCACCAGCACCACCGCGGTGTCCGGGTCGTCGACCGAACCCCCGATGTCTTCGATCGGAGCTGCACCACTCTCCGTGAGATCGAGCCCGGGCACCATCACGGTGATCATCGGACCGGGGCTGAAGCCATCGTTCCGGTTGTATTCGGTCGGGTCGACCGGGATCCCGATACGACTGGCCGGCATCCCGTCCAGCGGGAAGGAAACGCGGAGCCCGGTGTCAGTCGCAGCATCGGGGCTCGTGAAGTGATTGCTCGGAAAGGGCAGCAGACAGCGATGGCGGTCGAGAAATTCGCACTCCTCTTCGCCGCTGAAGTCGAGGCCCGGTTCCCAGGAAAAGGTGGAGCTGAGCGTGTGCTCGGGGGTTCCATCGCCATCGCGATCGAGGCTGACGAAGAGGGTGTTTCGACCCTCCGCAAGATCACCCGCAACGAGCTCTGCGGTCGCCTGCGAGCCTGAGACCACGACCCGGTTCGCGGCCGGATCGGTCAGGAGCACGACTCCCACGGGAGGTGTGTCGATGCCAGAAAGGAGCGTCACCTTGAGGCGACCCTCGGGACTCATCGGCTCACCGAGGGAGATATCGACCGAGACGTCGCCACTGCTCGGAACCGCACTCTCGTGGACGGGGGAGGAGATCTGCGGCGAGATCGGGACGCAACCGGAAATGGCGAATAACCACATCGAAGCGACCGGACCGAGCCACCGGGTCCCCTTCTGGAGCCGGAACCGATTTGCGAGAGCAATCATCGCGGCCTCCTCGCCCCGCGGACCAGGCCGGTCATTCCGAGCAGTAGCAGCAGGGTAACGGTCGGCTCCGGGATGGTCTGGAACTGCAGATCATCCACGAAGAAGTTGTCCCGCAAGCCGAGTGGCTCGGCGCAGAGACCGAGAGCACAGCTCGTCTGCTCGACGGCCTGGACCACCAGGCGATCCGCCAGGAAGCCGCTGGCCGAGAAGACTCCTTCGTGCAGCGCGCTGTCCCCCGTCGTCTGCCCATCGCTCAGGAGCTGTCCGACGAGTTGGTCTCCCGACCAGAGCTGGGCGAGCAGTTGGTAGAAACCCTGATCGGGCCGAGGGAGGCTGAGGAAGCTCAGCGAGAAGGCCGAGAATGGGGCATCCGAAGCGAAGCTGATCTCCGGGGCAAGGCTGTTGAACAGACCCTGGCTGCCGGAGGTCGCCCAGGTTCCCACGGCGGTATGGAGCGTGAGGGCCTCGA
This sequence comes from bacterium, assembly GCA_024226235.1. Taxonomy (GTDB): domain Bacteria; phylum Myxococcota_A; class UBA9160; order UBA9160; family UBA6930. Next base: position 4,339 of record JAAELW010000242.1, on the reverse strand, counting down.
TGGTGGTCTCGTCGAGTACCAGCGCAGATCCGATCTCGACCGTGCCCCAATCGAACGAAGCAGCGTCGGAACCGTTCGGAGCCGCCTCGAAGTCGATCACGAGGGCAAGGGAGGGGGTGGCAAACGAGAAGATCGCCACCGCACCCGACAACAACAGCGAAGTCCCGATGCTTCGAACCCGCCGCGAGACGGCTCCCGCCCAGCTTCTCTGCATTCGTCTCTCCATTCGGTTGGAGAGATGTGGCTCCGAGGGATCGAAAATGTCAAAAAAGTCGTCGGAGTGTTGCCTTACGATGCACCCTTGCTCATGGCCAGTGATTCATCTGATGGTGTGCACAGCTGGTGCAGAAGACCAGGCCGCGCAGCACAGGGTTCTCACATCCTGTCCATGTGCATTTCTCTTCCCTTGATGTTCCGGGACGCGTACGATCGCGAGCCATCGCGGCGCTGTGTGGAATGTTTTTCAATTGGAGCGAAACGCGTGCATTGGAGGCAGGGATGCTGACCAGGATGAGAACCCAATTGCGAAGGACCACGCTAGGGGTCGTTGTCGTCACGTGGATGCTTGGGACCTCTTGGGCGGCCCTGGCGGCTCCCCTCAACGTGATCGTGATGATCGCCGACGGAATGGGCTCGGAGCAGGTGAAAGCGGGCGCCTACTATGCCGGCGCTCCCATGTCGTTCGAATCGGCTCCATACCAGGCCCAGATGACCACCGGCTCGGTCAGTACCGAAGACTTGAACGGCTTCCCGACCGACTCGGCGGCCGCGGCCACGGCGATGTCGACGGGACAGAAGGTCTTGAACTTCGTGGTGAGCGTGGCGACACCCGGAGACCAATCCAATCTCGAGACCATGGTCGAGGCCTTCTCGGCCAAGGGAAAGTCGACGGGACTCGTCACGAACTCCTACCTCACCGATGGCACACCCGCCGGGTTCGGCTCGCACGCGCTCGCACGCACGTTGTACGCGGACATCGCATCCGGATACCTGAATGACACGCGACCCGACCTGATGCTGGGAGGTGGAGGAAACGGGCTCGATCCGATCGCCGCCGCGGCTGCCGGATACACCGTGGTCACCGACCGCACCGGTCTGCAAGGCATCGATCCTGGGACGGTGGGACCGCTGATGGGCCTGTTCGGAACCAGCGCCGAAGGGATGCCGTACGAGTGGGACTACGACCAGGGGTTCGACACCGGTTACGACACCCTCCCCTTTCTGACCGAGATGACATCTTCAGCGCTCTCGGTACTCGAGAATGATCCGAACGGCTTCTTCCTGATGGTCGAGCAGGAGAACACCGACAAGGCAGGACACGAAGACAACAGCGATCCGCACAAGACTGCGCGCGAAGTCTTCGGGGTCATCGAATTCTCTGACACGGTCCAGATCGTGCTCGACTGGGCGGCCGGGCGCACCGACACACTCATCATCGTGACGGCCGACCACGAAACGGGTGGGCTCGAGGTAACCACCGACAACGGTCCCGGCGTACTCCCCACCGTGGCATGGAACGGAAGTGCGTTCCCCGGATGGGATCACACAGGTGTCACGGTTCCGGTCTACGCGTGGGGTCCGGGCGGCGAACAGGTCACTGGCACCATCGACAACACCGACATCCGGACCATCGCCATGGTTCCCGAGCCGTCCACTGTCGTGCTGGTGGGGTTCGCGAGCCTTGCCGTGTTGAAGCTGCGGCGCACCCGCCTCTAGGGTTCCGCCGGGGCGTAGGCCCCGGTTCACGACGGTGACGCGGTCGGCCCGAATGCGCATCCACGCCTGCGCATCCAGAAACCTCCGTCATGGCGAGCGGGGCGTTGGAAGCGCGCCTTCTCGTTCCGTGGGGGCTTGGACTTGACGACTCCTCGGTTGCGCTGCTTGTTGGGCTTGTAATAATGAAATCAACTTTCATTTCCAACTATCGACCGGAAGCCGAACACCGTGAGTTGCTCAACTCCCCTGGGGGACATAAGGAAAGGGGCAATCGCCGCCGCGATTCTCTGGGGAGTCCTGTGGATCGGGGCCCAAGAGGCATTCGCTTCGGACCCAGACCGCTTCCCGAACATCCACGGCGAGATCCTCTTCGAGATCCAGAGCGACTGGACCTCCCGATCGGACGAGAGGGAAAACGAGATCAACGATCTCTACGCGACGATCGAACCCGCGATCAGCTTCCAGATTGGGCCCCAACTCTCGCTCGAGAGCGGTCTGGTATTGGAACCCGCGTTCGATCCCCAGAGAAGGGATCGCTATTTCGATGGGCAGAGCTTGTTCGCGGAGCAGCTCTTCTTGCAGCACGAGAGTGACCGTTGGAGTGTGCGTGCGGGAAAATTCAATCCTCGTTTCGGCATCGCCTGGGACCAGGCCCCGGGCATCTACGGGATCGACTTCGCCGAGGACTATGAGATCACGGAACGTATTGGCCTGGGCGGTGCTCTCCGGTTGGGGAACGACCGCGTAGGATTCCACCACTTGACGGCGGACGTGTTCTTCCTCGACACGAGCTTCCTGAGCAGGTCCGTCCCAAACGATCGCGGGCTCACTCGCAAGGCCGACGGGGGAGCAAGCAACACCGGGGACCCTCGATCCTTCACGGTCACCCTGCAGGGAGAGGAGATCCCAGGGCTCTCGAGTCTCGGCTACCACCTGGGCATTTCGCGGCAGCAGGCCGGCCGAGGCGGCCGCAATGAGCAAGGTTATGCCGCGGGTCTCACCTGGGGCTTCTCGCCGAGTGAGAACATCGGGGTCGATCTCCTCTCGGAGTACGTGTACCGGAGGAACCGCCACGGAGAGCCGGGAAAAAGTCACGACTTCACCCAGAGCGCGTCCCTGTCCTGGAGGAGCTGGAACCTGGCGTTCTCCTACTCGACCCGGGACCTCGATCTTCCCGGTCCGGACCGCGGTGGCCGGGATCACCTCTTCCAGGCTTCGATCGGCTACGAGCTCGAGATGGGTCTCTCCATCGACTTCGGCTGGCGCTCCGCCCGCGAGGATGGCCACCGAAGTGACGGACTGGGCGGATTGCTCGCCTACACCGTGGCCTTCTGACAGCCCCGGCGGGCACCCTACAGCACCTCGGAAAGCGCCCTCAGCAACACGTCCCGATCTCCGGGCTCCGCACATACCACGAGTGCTCTCGCCGGCTCATCGAGATCGTCAGGAAACAGGCGGCCGTCTTCGGCCCATGCCTCGCCGCCCGCGACCCGGCTCACCAACACGCCAACCCGGCCGCGAATACTGATGCTCTTCATCCCCGGCGAATAGCGCAGTCCGGCGCGAAAGCCCGGAATCAATGGCGCGACCGAGATGGCTCCGCCAGACCCGTGCCACACCTCGAATCCATGCTCCTCCAGCCTGGCAACCGCGGGTTCGGGCAACTCATGAGAGACCACGACCCGGGGGCCCGTGGCCTCGGCCTTCCATGGACGGGACGGTCCTCGCGGCCGGGTTCGCCTGGCGATACCACCGCGCGCGCCGTCGAAGAACAAGCCTTCGCGAGGCAGCGCGATCAGACCCGCTTGATAGCGCCCCTCCACAGCCAAACCGACGACACAGGAGTAGGGACCGCGGGCCTCGATGAAGGAACGAAGGGTCCCATCGATTGGATCGATCACGACCTCGACCGGGGCATTCGCTGGAAACTCACGTACCAGCGGCGTGTCTTCTTCTGCCTGGAGGCTGACCCCTGGAAAGTGTTGGAGCAGTGCCTCGAGGATCGCCTCCTGAACCGCGGTATCCGCCATCGTGAAGGCGGCCTTCACTGCGGTCGCCTCACCCTGCTTGGGCGTGTTCTCGACACGGCCCTCGAGCGCGCGCGCGATGGCCGCAGCCTGACGCACCGCCGGCCCGATCTGGTCGAGGAACTGCTCCGCGTCCGGAAACCTGCCTTCGGCCCCCACCCGCTTCTCCCGCGGCCATGATCGGCCGACCCAAGAGGCTACAAAGCCCAACCGGCCGGCGCCCGGCCCCTGGGTACGTCAACGACGGGGCAACTCCTGGCTGGCCGGCGGCCGTACTCGCCTTTGCCGGGTCGGCCCTGGCGGCGGGCAGGCGCCCGGAAGCTCGGCGGCAGCGCGCAGCACTTCCCGGGGATCCTCATCCCAGAAGTAGTAGCCAGGCCCCTCGAACGCGAAGCCCGTGCCTCTTCTCTGCAGGAGGATCTCGTCGTCCCGTTGCATGGATTCATCTCTCTTGTTCATGAGCAGGTCGGAGCATCGGAGAACTCGAAAAAGGAAAGTGTGACGAGGGCCACATTGTGCCGGAACTTCTCGCAGATGCGCATTCCTGTTAAGGAAGGGGCCAGGCACGATTGTTAAGTTGTCTGATTTCCCTTCGG